>JAJRWM010000056.1 GCA_024276815.1 bacterium | reverse complement strand
GACATCGGCTTCCAACGGATCAAGTTTCCCTGAGGAAGAGAAGGCGACCTGGTATTTCACTTTGCCGTTGTTTGACAGGTAACTGACCTTTTCAACCGGGTGACCGCTGATAATGGTCTCCCCGCCAAGCTTTTTCGCGATCTCCTCGATGATCTGGCTCAGTCCCCCTTTGAAAGTCGTCAGCACGCCGCCGGGTCCCGACGGGCCGCCGCCGCTTTGTTGTTTCTTTTTGTTTTTTCTCAACTGGATCATGGCCTTGGTCAGCGTGCCGTATTCCGTTTCCATTTCATACATACGGGCGAAACAACTCTTCAGACTGAGCTTTTCCGGGTTGCCGGCGTGAATACCGCCGACCATGGGATCGATCAACATTTCATAGGCGTTTTTGCCAACCCGCCGCCGGGCGAAGTCGGCGATCGTTTCGTCAACGCCTTCGGGACGCCGGGCGCCGAAATTTTCACAAAGCAGACGAAGCCGCCCGGGTATGGTAAGCAGGTCATCGGCAAACAGCTTCAAGGGATTGGCGGAAAGCATATGCAGCCTTCCCCGGGCGTAGATAAAACGTTTCGCGGCCGCGTCGTCGCTTCGAAGCAGCTTATCTTCAATTCCGACTTTTTTGACCAATTCCAGGCTCAGCGGTTTGTTGTCCAGAAAACCATTGGAGCCGGTCTCGCAGGTAAATCGCTCTCCCTTGAAGGTCCTGACCTTGCCGCCCAGGGTGTCTTCGGCCTCAATCAGTTTGAGCTGGTGCTCAATGCCGGCCTGTCCCAGTGATTCACGCACCAGAAAGGCTGAAGCCATACCGGAAATACCGCCGCCAATAACCACCACTTTAAACATGACTTTCTCCTCTTCAAGCGCAAAAATATTATTAAATTATGCTATGTATCCGCTAATTGTTCAAGTACCAATGATGTTAAAAATTCCAGGAACTCCGCCTGGTGGTTAAAAGCCGCCACCCGCTGAAAAATTCTTCCGCCGGCTTCTAAAAACTCCCGCTTATACATAACGTCCATTTCGTATAGGGTCTCGATATGATCGCTGACAAAACTGATCGGCGTCATCAACATATTCCTGACGCCGGACTTGGCCAGGTTGACGATTGTTTCCGAGGTGTCAGGCCCCACCCAGTCAACCGGGCCGGAGCGGCTTTGAAAGGTCAGCATAGCGTCCACTTCACCCAGGAGCGGCTTTAGCCCGCTAATCGTGGCGCGCACCTCATCGACGTAAGGATCGCCTTCGTCGATGAATTTTTGGGGCAGACTGTGAGCGCTGTAGACGACCTTGACGCCGGCGCGGTCACTCTCCTTAAATTTTAACAGACCTTCCTTGATACTGTTCGCCAAACATTTTAAATAAGCCGGGCGGTCAAACCAGCGGTCGATGTAAGTCACCTCAAGTTCAGCTTTTTCCTGCTTCAGGCAACGCTGAAGCTCCTTTACGCTGGAACCGGTTGTCGCTCTTGAGTAATGGGGATAGAGGGAAAGAACGATCAGGTGACTGATGCCGTCTCCGATGATATTTTTAACCGTCTCTTCAGTCAGAGGATGCCAGTAACGCATGGCGACATAGGTTTTGACCGCGTGACCGGCTTTGGCCAACAATCGGCCCAGGCTGTCAGCTTGTTGTCTGGTAATCTCGGTCAGCGGCGTTTTTCCGCCAATCGCCTGATAACGCGTCCTGACTTTCAGAGAACGTTTCCGAGCGATTCTTTTGGCGAGAAATTTCTGGAAAAAAAAAGGACCGGGAAACTGGATAATTTCCCGGTCGCTGAAAAGATTGTATAAAAAAGGCTGGATCGCCTCTAAAGAATCAGGCCCCCCCATATTCAGGAGGACCAGGCCAATTTTTTTCGGGGGTTTACTGGGCACTGAACTCATGAACCGCTTCAACCAAAGCCTTGGCATGTTCAAAATTTGTCGGCGGCAGAATCCCGTGCCCCAGGTTGAAAATATGTCCCGGCCGGCCGGCGTTCTCTTCAATTATCATTTTGGCCCGTTTGCGGATCTCCGGTATCGGCGCGAACAGAAGGGTCGGGTCCATATTACCCTGTATGGCCACGTCAGCCCCAAGCCTTTGGCGGGCGTCTGACAGCCTGGTCATCCAGTCCAGCCCGATAACGTCGCTGCCGGCGGTTTTGATCTTTTCGAGCAACGAGCCGCCGCCCTTGACAAAGAGAATAACCGGCACGTTTTCCCGGTTCAGACCTTCAATCACTTTTTGGGTATACCTGAAGGCGAATTGTTCATAATCATAAGCGTCCAGGATACCGCCCCAGGTGTCAAAAATCTGGACGGCCTGAGCGCCGGCGGCGATTTGGGCGTTGAGATATTTAATCACCATGTCCGCGATTTTGTCCAGCAACTTGTGAGCCAGGGCCGGCGCTTCATACATCATGGTTTTGAGATTGATAAAATTCCGGGAGGTCCCGCCTTCGACCATGTAACTGGCCAGGGTGAAGGGGGCGCCGCTGAAGCCGATCAGGGGCACCTTGCGGCTGACCAGTTCTTTGCGGAGCAACCTGATGGTATTCATGACATAGGGAACAGTATCCTCCGGGTCAGGAACGGTCAGGTCGTCGATCTGGCTTTCGTAGCGAATCGGGGGGTATAGCTCCGGTCCCTTGTCGCCGAACTCAAGCTGCATACCCATGGCCTCGATGGGCACCAAAATATCCGAGAACAGGATCGCCGCGTCCACTCCCAGGATGTCTATCGGTTGCAAGGTAACCTCGGCGGCCAGCTCCGGCGTTTTGCACAACTGCAAAAAAGTGACTTTTTGCCGAACTTCCCGGTATTCCTTCAGATAACGACCGGCCTGGCGCATGATCCAGATTGGCGTCTTGTCAACCGGCTTGCCCCAGCAGGCGTCAATGAATCTGTAGCTACTATCCATGTAAATACTCCTTGTTGTTTGATGAGTTATTTAATATCGCGCAGACGGGACGGCGGTACGTAGGAACAAAACGGTTCTTCTTCCAGGTAGCTGCCGGTGACGGCGTAAGCGCGCGCCCGGCAACCGCCGCAGGCCTTGATATAACCGCAACTGCCGCAGTCGCCCTGGTATTTTTTATAATCGCGCAACTCCAGGAAAAGGGGTGAGTTTTCCCAGATATCCCGGAATTTTTCTTCCTTGAGGTTGCCGGCGCTCAGGGGGAAATAACTGCAGGGGAAGACCGTGCCGTGATTATCGATAAAGCAGATAAGCTGGCCGCAGATACATCCTTTGGAGCCGCCGGTGGAAAACTTCAAGGTCCGATGAGAGTATTCGCCAACTTCTTCCCTGGTCCTTTGGCGGACAATCCGGTAATAGTGGGGAGCGCAGGTGGGCCGGACCAGCATATCTTTTTCCTGTTTTTCCATATTGTAATGCCAAGACAGGATGTCTTCATAATCTTCCTTGCTGATCAGTTCATCCATAATCTCCTCGCCCCGACCGGTTGGCACGATCATGAAAAGGTACCAGGCGGTGGCGCCCAGTTTTTTAGCCAGTTTGTAAACTTCGGGGATATCTTTCTGATTACGCTTGGTGAAGCTTGAATTTATAATGAATTCGATATTATGTTTCCTTAAATATTCCGCTCCCCTGATGGTGCCTTCGAAAGCTCCCTCCTGGTTACGGAAGTTGTCGTGAATCTCGCTGGTGGAGCCGTCCAGGCTCAAGGAGACAATGCGAATCCCGGACTCCTTGATTTTCTCACAATAATCGTCGTTAAGCAGGATACCGTTGGTGGCCAGACACATACGCAAACCTTTTTCGGTGCCGTGTCTGGCGATCTCGAAAATATCCTCCCTCAGCAGAGGCTCGCCGCCGGAGAGGACAAAGACCGGTTTGGCGTAGGAGGCGATATCGTCGATGAGCTGAAACGCTTCCTCGGTGTTATAGTAGCCGACTTCAGCGTCCATATCGGCGTTGGAACGGCAGTGAACGCATTTCAAGTTACATTTGCCGGTAGCTTCCCAGGCAATCCATTTAGGAATAAATTCCACTTCTTCCTACCTCAGAATATTTTATTGCGCGTCATGACGCCCCACCGAACAAGCCACGAGGGAGGTAATATCCATTTTCCCGCGGAGATTCCTCTTAAGGTGAGAGGAGAGTCTAACATACAAATAGCGAGCGATGCAAGCCCGCCCCGACGTCCTGATAATCATTGCTCAAAGTTCACCCCCCCTGATATGGTATAATTTATCCAAGTGTCAAAGCAAGCGGAGTGTCGCTTGGAACTTGGTTGAGCCGGGGGTACTGAACCGGACAGCCTTGGCCGGGGCACAAATATTTTGGAGACCAGATGACCGGACCGCATGAGCTGAACATCCACAAAATCATTGATTCCCTGAGCGATGGCGTCTATGTTTGCACACTTGACCGAACGATAACCTACTGGAGCAAATCAGCCGAACGGATTACCGGCTGGACTTCCGAGGAAGTAATTGGTCGTCGTTGTAAAGAGGGGATACTGAATCACGTTGATAAGGATGGCCATCGTTTATGCGGTGAGGAGTACTGTCCTTTGCATCGTTCAATGCTTACCGGGATGAGGAGCGAAACCCCCTTGTTGGTGTATGCCAAAGGTAAAAATGGCCAGCGGATACCCATGGAGGTGAGCGTCGCTCCTGTTCGTAATGATGAGGGAGAGATCGTCGGCGGAGTGGAGACCTTTCGGGAAGCCCATGGCTTTATTAATGATCTGGAAATGGCGCAAACCATTCAAAAGCTCGCGTTACGCGCCGACCTGCCTGATGATGACCGCATCAGCGTCACGACCTGTTATCGGCCAAAGGATATTGTCGGCGGCGACTATTACGCGCTGAAGCAACTGGCAGAGGATCATTACGGCTTTATCCTGGCTGATGTTATGGGACATGGAATTTCCGCGGCTTTATATACCATGCACCTCAGCTCTTTGTGGGACCGGTACTCTGACCTGCTCCTCAATCCCGCTGAATTTGCCGGCGTCCTGAATAAGAAGCTCCAGGAAATTCTCAGGGGAAACGAATATTTTGCCACGGCCGCTTGCGGGTGTATTAATTTGCGGGACAGAACCCTGGAGTTTGTCGGAGCCGGCAGCGAAGCTCTTTTACTCTGGCATAAAGACGGGACCTACCAGCGCCTTGAATCCGCCGGCATACCCTTTGGCCTGATCAAGGACACTGCGTATAAAGGCGCTGTCTACAAAAAGGTCGCTGTCAATTTAGAGGCCGGCGATTCTCTGTTAGTTTTCAGTGACGGAGCGGTTGAGATTTTAAACGCTGGCGGGGAAATACTGGGAGTCGCCGGGCTGGTCAATCTTTTGAGAAAAATGGATTATCCCGCCACAGGTCTTCAGGTAGAGGCGCTGGAAGAGGAACTTTTAAAATCTTCCAACGCGCTTCGGCTGGAAGATGATCTTACGGTTATCGAAATCCGTTTTTAATCATTTTCAAACGGGCAATCCCTGCGCTGTCTCATACCCGGGTATGACCAAAAACTTCTTTGCCCGGTATCCAGATCTTCACCAGGGGGGTACGATGTTCCTTCCCTTTTCCAGCAGACCTGATTTTTTTCTTGTTACGTAAAAATGATAATGTCCTATTTTGTCCAAATAGAAATGTCCGCTTTTAACTAAGCAAGTTATGCTGTCCACTCCCTTCAGAGAGGAGGACAGCATGGCGGGAAAGGACGTTATCAGAATGAGCCTGAAAGAGCT
>JAJRWM010000055.1 GCA_024276815.1 bacterium | reverse complement strand
TTGGAGGAACTGCGGGAAATCCCCCCTTTTTTATGATAATGCCGCAAAGCGAAGGCTATTTTCACTTTTTAATCACCTCGAAATACATTTTTTCCATCTCCCTGGTCTTTGCTTCGATTTCAAAATTCTCAGCCACTCTTTCCCGGGCGCGTTCACCTAAAACTTTACGCAAAGCCGGCTCCTCAATCAATTTTTTCAGTTCCGACAGCAGCGATCGACCATCATTTTTGCTGAACAGCAAACCGTCTGCCCCATGCTTTATCTGTTCCACGATACCTCCGAGACTGGCCGCCAGCACGGGGACACAAGTCGCCATGGCCTCCAGCGTCGCCCTGGGGAAAGCGTCTTTGGTGGTAGTCGGATGCGCGTAGATATCCAGTCCGTTAAGCAGGACCGGGATATTGCTTTGCTGCCCCAGAAAATATACCTGCCCGGCAATTCCCAGGTCATTGGCCAGCTTTTCCAAGATCGGCCGGTAATCAATCTTGCCAAAAAGCGAAGAGCCGACGACGATAATTCTAACATGCGGTCGAGTGCCCAGATAATCAGCGACCGCCTCCAGGAAAAAAGCCTGCCCTTTCAACGGCGTTAAACGGCCAATCAGGCCAATCACCAGGTTTTCCTCCGAAACCTTCATCAGTTTACGAGCCCGGGCGCGTAAATTCACGTCCGGCTTAAACTCATCAATATCCACGCCATTGTAAATCACGCTGAACTTCTCCGGCTGGCAAGTCCCTTCACAGATTAAATCACGGACAGCCCTGGAGACGCAAACAACCCTGGCCGCCCGCTCAATTAATTTTTTTCTCAATCGCGGCTTATTTAAATCCCTGATATTCCAGATCACCGGTAAATCAGTCCCGGCCAGCAAGACAACATTATTCACCAGCCAACTGTTGGTATGGATAAAATCAAAGTCCTCCCGGCAGGACCGGAGATGCTGCCTGAACTCCTTGAGCGCGCGCTTAACCAACCGTCCGTCATAAAGCAGCGCGAGCGGATTGGTAACGCCATGCCAGCGGGTGTCCCTGATCTTCAGATTCAAGCCCAGAACGTTTGTTTTAACATTTATTTTGTTTAACCGCTCAACCAGTTCGCCGCCCTCTTCGAGCAGCCAGACCACCGGCTCGAACACGTCACGGTCGAGGTTTTTTATCAGGTAAAACAGGCTGTGCTCGGCGCCGCCCATACGGCCGCTCTGTAGGGTGTAAAGAATACGAACCGGCATTTTTATTGGCTAACATCCTTTCTTTTCCTTATCAGTCCGATCAGCATCCCGGCTTCATCCCGTTTCATAAGCACGCTGCCCATAAGGTATAAACCGCCGCAGAAAATCAGGCTGAAGAGGAACTTCAGGTAATGGCCATAACTTACGTTAAAATATCCGGCTATTTGAGTTTGGCTGAACAGCCAGAAAATCGCGCCGAAAATGATCAATGAACTCAATACTGTGTTCAGGATGGAGGGCAGCAGCCTGGTGAAATGCCGCCCGCCCCCCTTGCGGATTAAGAACCCTAACAGGATAGACGCTTTCAGCCAACTGCTGACCGCGGTAGCCAGGGCGATGCCGGCTAAAGCAAGGGTTTGGTTTTGTTGATACCACCACCAGACCAGGCTTACGCTTAAGCATATTTTCACCAACATGCTGATAATGTTGGCGATGATCGGCGTGACAGTATCATGACGGGCGAAAAATGCGCGGTTCAGAATATGTCCCAGGGAGCCGGCCGTTATTTCAAAGCTGAAAAACAGCAGGGCGACCGAGGTCAGCAAGGTATCTTTTTCACCAAACATTCCTCTCTGAAAAACTACTTTGACTATCGTCAATCGGAAAAGCGCGCACCAGACCATAATCGGAATCGTGATAAAGAAAATCAGGCGGATAGCCTTCTCCAGAGTGAGCCAGAACTCTTTTTCCTCCCCGCGGGCCAGTTGTTTGGACATGGCGGGAAACATGGCTGAAGAAGCCGAACCGCCAATTGTGCGCACCGGCATTTTAACCAGTTTGTTGGCAAAATTCAGGGCGGCGATACTGCCCGGGAACAGGAAGGAAGCGATGATCCGGTCAACGATAACATTCAGCCGGCCAAAAACCTCGCCGAAAACCA
Organism: bacterium; assembly: GCA_024276815.1. Taxonomy (GTDB): domain Bacteria; phylum JACRDZ01; class JAJRWM01; order JAJRWM01; family JAJRWM01; genus JAJRWM01. Next base: position 2,057 of record JAJRWM010000055.1, on the reverse strand, counting down.
GAGGGGCGATCAGTTTACCCACCCGCCGGACATCCGGGTCGCTTAAATTCAGCCCCTTCTGGATTATTTTACCCTGTTTGAGAACCAGGGGCAACTGGATAAGCGCCTGCGAAAGGGAGCCAATCAGAAATCCAACCGCCAGACCCGCTACGGGTTGGTCGAAATAGCCGCCTAACACGGTAGCGCCAAAAATAATCCAAAGGTTGAGAACCAAAGGGGTGAAGGCGGGAACAGTGAACCGCTCAAAGGAGTGCAGGATTCCTTTAAACAGGGTCGCGATTCCGAAAAACAGCATCGCCGGGAAGGTTATCCTGGTCAGCATCACAGTAACTTTGAAAGTTTCCGGCTCGCTGACAAACCCCGGGGCGAACAGATGGACCAGTTGCGGAGTGAAGATTATCCCCAAAACAGTCAGGCCGCCCAGCAAAATAATTATTATGTTCAGAATGCCGCCGGCAACACGCCAGGCGTCCTGCTCTCTTTTTTGGGCCAGCAAACCGGAAAAAACCGGCAGGAAGGCCGCGACCAAAGCTCCGCCGGCAAAAAGGTTCATAATCGCTTCCGGGATATTAACAGACATCACAAAAGCATCTGTTTTAGCGCTGGCGCCAAACTGGGTGGCGATAACGATTTCCCGCGCCAGCCCGATTATGCTGCTGACAAAACCCACAGCGATAATAATCCCGGCCGCTTTGGCTATTTTACGGTGACCGCTCATGAGGCCCGGCTTTGAGGAAGTTTGTCAAAACGGTTGTAAACCCAAAAGCCCTGTTCAGGGAAAGCCCGCAGATATTTCTCCAGGATGGACAAATATTTTTTATTGAGCATAGCCACGTTCGCTTTTTTATCCAGTTTGGGATCAGGATAAAGAGGCGGTTCAAAATACAAAACGTGGCTGTAATCCTTCTGACGCACGATAAAGGTCGGCACAAGGGCTGTTTTACCCAAAATAGCAAAGTTAGCCGGACCGGCCGGAACCGACACTTTGCGACCAAAGAACTCCAGGATCAAGTTGTTATATTCACCATGCTGGTCGTTCAGGACGCCAATCGTTTTGTTTTCCTTCAAGAGCCTCAGAACATAGCGCAGGTTATTCCAGCGGGAGATCGGCACAACGCCTTTGGCTTGGCGGTATTCGTTCAATAATTCCTCCGCCAGGCCGGCTTGCCTTACCGTCAGGACGTGGGAGGGTAACCCCAGGACAGCGGCTCTCGGCCCCATGAGTTCCCAGTTGCCGAAGTGGGCCGAGATCGAAATCAAACCACGGCCCTTTTCAGACACGAGGCGCAGGTTTTCTTCCCCCTACACCCGCACCAACCGGCATAATTTCTCATCGTTCAGATAGGGGAAACGCAGGATTTCCATTAAAGACAAGCTGAGGTGGCAGACATTTTTGAAGGCGATACGATGCAGTTCACGCCTGGTTTTCTCGCAGCCAAAGGCCGTTTTCAGGTTGTTATAAATGAAATTACGATAAGGCGTAAGCCGGTAGATACTGTAGAGAAAGACGGCCAAAGCATAGGCGATCCAGCGATTTACCGGTGGTGGGAAGGCGCCTAAAAACAGCAGAACGAGTTTAACGGTATTTTTAGCTAACCAGTGGATCATTTGTTGACTCAGAAAAGATAAGAGTTTGGCAAAGATTTATTGTTTTTCCAATAAGCTTTTGACTCGTTCGAGATTCATTTTGGCCTTGTAATAATCGGGCTTGATATCCAGAGCCTTTTTGTAAGCCTCCTGGGCTTTGTTGAATTCATTGAGACGCTCATAGGCAATCCCCAGATTATTGTACATATAGGGCGTGGATGAGTTCAGCGACACCGCGATCTCAAACTCGGAAGCGGCGGCCGGGAAATTATTTTTATTCAGGTAGATCAACCCCAGGTTGTTATGGACAAAAGGCGTGTCGGGATTTAACTCGATGGCCTTTTTGAAAGCCTCTTCAGCCAGGTCGATTTTGCCGAGATCGAATCGGGCCAAGCCCAGAATACGATAGCCGCGGGAATTATCCCGGGCTTTTTCAAGCGCCCGGCCGCTGTACTTTTCGGCGTCGCGGG
>JAJRWM010000054.1 GCA_024276815.1 bacterium | reverse complement strand
TTTACTCTGGGTTTGATACTTCCCGGTATGTTACGCGCTTCCGATAAAGTCAGTGAAGCCCTTTATACTCAGGGAACGGCGATAGTTGAAAAAGCGATTTCTGATTACAAAGCGAAAGAAGTGGAATACCGTAAACTGTACGAAGAAGAAATGGCTAAAATAGAGGCGTTGAAGGGTGAAATAAATCGTTTGCATGAAGAGAGAGCTCAGGCTTCCGGCGAACTTGATACTCTTAATGATGATATTCGGAGGTTGCAGAGGCAACTGATGAAGCTTTCTGAAATGCCAACCAGCTATACAGTCATTAAAGGCGATTGTCTGTGGGTCATAGCGGGCTACAAGAAGATCTACAACAATCCCTATAAATGGGTAAAGATTTACAGCGCTAACCGGGATAAGATAAAAGATCCTGATCTGATCTATCCTCAACAGGTCTTCAAGATTCCCCGGGGGACGATTGGCGAAGAGCCAAGGCCGACTCAATACGAAGTTATGCCGGGAGATTTTTTGTGGAAAATTGCCGGTATGGATAAAATCTACGGCGACTCCTCAAAATGGCCGGTTATTTACCAAGCTAACCGGGATCAAATTAATGATCCGAATCTGATCTATCCATATCAGATTCTGGATATTCCTCGTTAATTTATTTAATTATGATGTAAAAGGGAGCCTGGATTCCTCTAATCAGGAACCTGGCTCCCTTTTCAGCTATTAAAGAGGAATTATTTTTGACAGCGAATATCACCCGGAAAATCGTGCTCAAGGACGCGGATGAGGCTTCACGGTTTTTGGGCAATTTAAACCAGAACCTGCGTCTGGTCGCCGAGGGTTTTACGGCTCGGATTGTCGCTCGCGGCAATGAAATAAAGATTATTGGCGGCCAGGATGAGGTACATAAGGTCGCTCGAATAATTGGTGAAATGCGTAACCTGATTAAAAAACGGGGTTACGTTGACCAGGATGAGATAAAATACTCGATAAAAATGGTGAAAGCTGATTCCGGCGTAGAACTCAGCCATCTCTTTAGTGATTCCATTCCCCTTCGTTCTCTCAAAAAATTTATCGCTCCCAAAACCATCGGCCAGAAAAGATATATCGACGCTATCCGGGGCCATGACATCGTTTTCGCGATTGGTCCGGCCGGGACAGGGAAAACTTACCTGGCGACAGCTATGGCTGTCTCCGCGTTGAAGAGCAAAGAGGTCCAGCGGATCATCCTGGTGAGACCGGCGGTGGAAGCGGGCGAAAAGCTGGGCTTTCTGCCGGGAGACTTGTTTGAAAAAGTTAACCCTTATCTCCGGCCCCTGTATGACGCTTTGTATGATATGCTGGATATCAAGAAGGTCGAGAGATTGATGAATGAGGATGTTATCGAGATCGTGCCGCTGGCGTTTATGAGGGGGCGGACTCTGCAGAACTGCTTTGTGATCCTGGACGAAGCGTAAAACTGTACCCGGATGCAGATGAAAATGTTCCTTACCCGGCTGGGAGTTGGTTCCAGGGCGGTCATAACCGGCGATATCACCCAGGTGGACTTGCCGCCCCAGGTCAGTAGCGGTCTGGTCGAGGCCAATCGGCTGCTGGGAGACATTGAGGGCATTGAGTTTTGTTATTTTGAATCTAGCGATGTCGTGCGGCATGATTTAGTCTCCCAAATAATACTCGCTTATCAAAACAACCAGGAACAGCGGGAGCGCTAGAGGACAGCGATGTTGTTTTTAAAGAAATTTTTCCGAAAATCCAGTGAAAATATTACCTTAAGCGCGTCAGCGACTTCGAAATGGGAAAACTTTTCCCGCTGGGGGGGGATCTTCTCTCTCTGTCTCATTCTTTCGCTCAGCCTGGCGACCAGAATGCTTAAACCCAAGTATGGTCTCGAAATTGGCGACATCAGCCCGCAGGACATCAAGGCACCGAGAACTTTTCCCATTGAAGACCGCAAGGCTACGCGTGAGGAAGAGAAAAAGGCCATAGAGCAGGTCTTGCGTGTTTACAGCCTGGACCGTTCGATTATTGAACAGACCAAGCAACAGATTTCATCGCTTATCAACCGCTTGCAGCAAATAGATATCAGCGTCGATCTCTATGAAAACGAAATGGGGGAATTCAATAATGAGAATAGCTCCGGTTCCCCGAAGGAGAAGCGAAGCGGCGCGGTTAAATCAAATTTAAAATATAATGGCATCTCCGAAAAGATCAAGCGTTTCCGCAAAGAGAACAAGCTGAATTTAAGCGACCGGGACTTGGAAACTCTTTTCTTTTTCGCTTCGCCGGAAAATTATCAGATGACTCAGAAAATCGAGCAGGTTCTGACCGGGAACCTCAAGCAGATTTACCGAAAAGGCGTAATCAAGAATAAAGCGGAGTTAATCGAGGCGATCAAGCCAAAAACTTCCGTCTATCTTAAACGTCTGAATAAAATTGATGAAAAGCCCTTTGAGGTAAGCCGTTTTTATAATATAAATGAAGCCCTGGCGGTCATGAAAGAAAAGATCAATGACGCCTTCGCCAAGGATAACAGGGAACTGGCCTTGACCCTGAACAACCTGGTCCGGCAACTGGTTAAGCCAAACCTGCATTACGACTTGATGGCTACCAGGGACCTTATGGAAGCGGCCCGTCTGCGGGTCACGCCGGTGATGATGACTTTCAAGGATGGCCAAATGATCGTACGGGAAGGGGACCAGGTCACGGAAGAGCAGGCTTTCACCTTGAAAGCCCTGAGTAATTTTCAAACCCGCACGACCATTAAAGTTATGTTTGGCCGCAGTCTCTGGGCAATCTTTCTGGTTTTTATCGGCATTCTTTACCTGCATAAGTTTTACCCGAAGATCTATTCAGACAGCGGTTCTCTTCTGTTGCTGGGGCTGGTTACTTTCTTTCTGGTGCCGGTGGCCCGCGGTTTAATCGTTTTCAAGGTGTCTCCCTATTTTCTGCCGGTGGCTGTTTGTCCAATTTTAATCTCCATTATCTTTGAAGCGCAGTTAGCGTTGCCGGCGACAGTTCTTCTGATCGCCATGCTTTATCCGATAATTCCGGCGCAGTTGCAATTTGTCAGTTACGCGCTGGTCGGCTCCATGATCGCGATAATCAATACCTCCCAATTGAGAAAACGCGATGACCTGACCAAGGCCGGCCTGTTGATCGGCGTCGCCAATGTGGCCACGCTTCTGACCGTATCCTTATATGCCGATCAGGAGTTTTTTACCAGGACCACCATGAATAACGCTATCATTGGTCTGACCAACGGGATTATGACCTACTTTATCACTACCGGTATCCTGCCGGCTTTGGAGGGCATATTTAAAATCACTACTGATATCAAGCTGATTGAGCTTTCTGATCTGAACCGGCCGATCCTGAGAAAGATGGCCCTGGAAGCTCCCGGAACTTACCATCACAGCATTATCGTGGGCAATCTCGCGGAGGCGGCCGCAGAAGGCGTTAACGCCAATCCGCTGTTGGCGAGGGTCGCCTCTTATTATCACGATATCGGTAAAATTGAAAAGAGCGAGTATTTCTCCGAGAACAACCGGGAAAACAGCAAGCACACCAATCTTTCGCCTAATATGAGTAGCCTTATTTTGATTTCCCACGTAAAAGAAGCGGTGGAACTGGCCCGCAAACATAATCTGCCCGATTCGATCATTGATATTATCCGGCAACACCACGGTACGACGCTGGTATCTTTCTTTTACCAGAAAGCCCTGAAAGAAGATGAGCATAAGACTATTAAGAGAGATGATTTCCGTTACCCCGGTCCGAAACCGCAAAGCCGGGAAGCGGCGATTATCATGCTGGCCGATTCCGTTGAGGCCACTTCCAGGAGCCTGACCAAAATAACCTCCACGACCATCCGCAACCTGGTCCGCAAAACGATTCAGACCAAGCTGGAGGATAAACAACTGGACAGTTGTGATTTAACGTTAAAAGATTTGCGGATTATCGCTTCCACGTTTGAAAGGATTCTGAGCGCGATATTCCATACCCGCATTGAATATCCTGAAGACAAGCCCCAGGAAGTCAAGGAAGAGGTCAGGGAAGCGAAGTGGGCGTAATTATTGACAACCGGCAAAGCCTGGAGCTGCCTCTGGCTGATCTTGTTTGGGCGGCGACCAGGATACTGGCTCTCATTGACAAAGAGGAGTGGGAGTTAAGCGTGGTTTTTTGTGACGATTCTTTTATCGCCGAACTGAACAAAGACTACCTTCATCGCGCCGGTCCGACCAACGTTATTTCCTTTGCTCAGGCGGAAGAAAGGAATAACTGCTTTAACCAGGAGGAGCTTCTTTTGGGCGATGTCGTGATTTCCGTTGAGACCGCCAAAAGGGAAGTGCTGACGGTTGACCAGTCTTTGCCATCGTACCTTGTTGAGCTGATGCTGCATGGCGTTTTGCATTTAATCGGCTACGATCACGAGCTTGGCCCGGTTGAGGAAGCGGAGATGGAAAAGGAGCGTTTGAACATTCTGACGAGCCTGGCAGATCGGGTTAAGGAGAGTGATTAGTCTTTGGGTGACCCCAGTCATTTATATCAATTAATTTCCCCGATGTTTTCCGAGTTTTTACAGTTGTTGGTAATGTTGGTGTGTTCGGCTTTTTTCAGCGCTTCTGAAACCGCCCTGACTTCCATGACCAAGTTGAGAATAAAAAGCCTCATTGAAAAAGAAGGCGAAAAGGCTGAAGTCATCAACCGCTGGTTGAAAAAACCGAACCGGCTCTTAATCGCGATTCTGGTAGGCAATAATCTGGTTAACCTTTACGCGGCTTCCTTGATGACCTTGATGGTCAGCGATATTTTGGGAGGAACGCCCACGGCTGAAATCGCTGGTATCGCAACCGGCCTGATGGGTTTCATGATTCTGGTTTTTGGCGAGGTTTTCCCGAAAACATACGCCAAGGCTCACGCTGAAAGACTCTCGCTGATTGTGGTTAAACCGATCGAAGCGTTGGCCTGGCTGCTTTCACCGCTGATTTATTTTCTGGACGGTGCCAGTTGGCTGATCATGAGAGTTTTTGGCCTGAATATGGGAGTTTCTTCCCGTCTTTTTATCACGTAAGAAGAGATTCTCAGGTTGCTTGATGTCAGCCAGCAGGAAGGTTTGCTTAAGGAAGACGAACGGGAGATGATCAGTAGTGTTTTTGAGTTCAGGGACACGGAGGTGAAGGAAGTGATGGTTCCCCGAACCGAAATGTTCGCTATTGATATTGAGGAAGAGGACTTTAATAAAATACTGGGGCGGATCTTAGACGCCGGTCATTCGCGTATCCCGGTTTACCAGAACAAGGTTGACGATATTCTCGGAATTTTGTACGCGAGGGATATCCTCTATTACTGGGACAAGGCCGGGAGCATTAATATCAGGCAACTGCTCAGGCCCGCATTTTATGTTCCGGAGAGCAAAAAAGTGAATTCCTTGTTGAAGGAGTTCCAGCGGGAAAAAACCCATATCGCGATTGTGGTTGATGAGTATGGCGGCACAGCCGGCCTGGTCACGATTGAGGATTTGCTGGAAGAAATTGTCGGCGAGATTTTTGACGAGTATGACACCGAGGAAAAAATGTACGAAATCAAGGACGATGGCTCGATCATGGTTAACGCGCGCATGGATTTGGAGGAAGCGAATGAGGTGTTCGCGATCAATCTGCCGGAAAAGGATTCTTATGAAACTCTCGGTGGGTTTATTTTTGATCAGTTGGAGCGCGTTCCCGATGACGGCGAGGAATTGTCATATAAAAATTTAGCAATTAAAATTATTTCGGTTGCCGGCGGAACGATTGAAAAAGTGAAAATCATCAAACAGAAACCTTCTGGTAGCGGGCAAGAAGAAAGCGAAGGGGAGGAAGAAAAATGAAAAGCATCTTCAAACGCTATATGATTACCGGTCTCCTGATTATTTTGCCCACCTTTCTGACGGTTGTAATCATATACCGTTTCTTTGTTTTTGTTGACAGCCTGCTGAATCCTTATCTGGAGCAATATCTTGCCTACAATATCCCGGGAATTGGCTTTCTTGTCGTTTTGACTGGGATTTTCCTGGTAGGCATGATTACCTCCAACTTTTTAGGTCGTAAGTTGGTGGCAACCTGGGAAGCGATCTTGAAGAAAATCCCGTTTATTAATAATGTTTTTTCCCTGATTCGGGAAATCAGCCACACTGTCCTGGGGCAGGACCGAAGGCTGTTTTCTAAAGTCGTGCTCTTTGAGTATCCCAGAAAAGGCCTTTATTCCGTCGGCTTTGTCACCCATTCAGAAACAGGCAACCTGTTGAACGATCATATAAATAATGAAGTGGTGAATATTTTCTTGCCCACCACACCCAATCCGACATCGGGTTTGATTATTATCGTGCCGGCCGCTGAGCTGATTTATCTTGATATCAGCATAGAAGACGCCATGAAATTTGTCATGTCCGCCGGAGCGTTACTGCCCCCGGGCTTTAAAAAAATCACGCCCCCTCAATAGCGACTACTGCCACTGCCGTAAATTGCAACAGGCGAGACTTAATCTGACGTTTCTCATCAAACAGGAAGTGAAGGGAAAGGATATCAGGTGACAACAGAGCTACGGGCTTAATGGTGCGATAGAGCCTGCTTCCCGACGCAAACGTTTGATTTTTCGCAGCCAATCGGTTTACACTCCGAACCTTTTGGCGATTTCCTTTTGTGTGCCTTGTTTCTGCTGGCAGGCTTGCCATACTCGTGTCCGTAGATCCATGGAATATGTTTTCATGGATCTGATATCGGCCAGTTCCCAACAAAACAGTATAACTAATCGTTAAACGCTCTAGGGGAAAATATTGGGCAATACCGCAAGAGGGCAAAGCGTTTCTCTCGACGAAAACTCCAGAAGAAAATATTTCCCGGGACTTTTTTCGTTCTTGCTGACCCAGCTCAAGCGGCTTGGTTTCAAATTAAATCCCCCGGCTAAGGAGAGAGCTTCCAGAAACCGGGTTGCCGGCAAAACCAGGCAAAACCGGCCCCCCGGCTTTAGCAGAAAACCGGCGGCTTCAAACCAATGTTTCAGTTCCGCCCCACTTTCAAGGCTCGCGATATTCTGACTTTCTAATGCCGAAACGCACCCGCTATTAGCCTTGAAAAAGGGCGGGTTGGCCAGCACGAGATCGAAGCTAAAGGCAAGCGGCTCTTGTCCTTTTATCTTTCTTATGTCCTGGTTGACAATCGTTATTATGTCAGAAAATTCGCTTAGAGATATATTTTGTAATGCCAGGCCGGTCAGAAAAGGCTGGACTTCAAAGCCAACAATTTCCAGCGTTGAAAGACGATGGGCCAAAATTACCGGGATAATGCCGGTCCCGGTTCCTAAATCCATTACCCTGAGACCGCTTGAAAGCGCCGGGAAGTAAGCCAGAGCTACGGCTTCCAGACCAAAACGGTTACCGTCTTTCGGCTGAATAAATCTACCAGGCAATGGATATAATGACTCGCTAACGGTCTCTCTTGATTTCATCGGAAAAAAGGAACCTGCCCCCGCAACAAGCTGAGTAAGTTGCGATCAAGTATAAATTTTGTTAGGGGGACTCTTTTTCAAACTTACAGTTTAAGGGTTTTTGCTGTTGGCACTAAGTTCCTCTCGCTAAGCGAGAGAATAAGCAGGCTGGCGAGCCTGCGCTCCCCCTGTAACTTCCCCAATCTCTTCCCTAAGGTTTTATTTTGCTTTAATAACCGCTCTAAGCGAACATTGCGGCGAAATTTTGACCAAACAAAATGGCCGCTTCCGCTCCATTGGCCGTCAGGATTAAACCATCCCGTACAACCTCGGCGTCTTCAAACACTCCGCCCAGGGCTTTTATTTCATCAACAACACTGGGAAAGGAAGTGAATTTACGACCCCCTAAAAGACCGCTGAGAGCTAAAATCGCCGGCGCTATACATATCGCTCCCAACGGCTTGTGGGAGGAGTAAATTCCCCGGGCCAATTTATGCGCGGTTGCGGAGTGAAAATATTCCCGGGAGCCTCCCCCGCCAACAAAAATCAAACCATCATAATCAGCCGTTTCAACTTGTTCGACAGTTAAGTCAGGCTTGACCCGGGCGCCCAGCTTGCCCACCGCTATTTGTTGACTGCTCGAACTGACCACAACCTCAAAACCCTTTTCCTCCAGAACCTGACGAGGATGAAAATATTCCTCGTCCCGGAAGTTGGCGGAAGCGATAACCATCACGATTTTCTTTTTTACCATACCCGAATTCTCCCGTTTTTTTTAAAGGATACTTGTTGGATCGACATCCAGCATAACAGATATCCCCGAATTGTTTTTCATTTCAAACAAATATTTCCTGAGGACTGTTTTCACCTGATTCATTTTGGCGCTTTTGATAATCAACTGACAGCGGAACCGATCGCGCAACCGGTACATAACCGGGATCCCCGGTCCCAACACAACCGTGCTTTCATCCAATTCCCCGCTTAATTTCCCGGCCAGCCGCGAAGCTTCCTGGTGGACAACATCTTCAGACGCGGCGCTCAGAATAATATTGATCACCCGGCAAAATGGCGGCAGCATCAGTTCTCGCCTTAACGCTATTTCGCGGGCGTAAAATTCTCCATAATTATGCCGGCGGGCGGCCTGCAAACTGTAATGCTCGGGCAGAAAGGTCTGGATGATAACCTCGCCTCCCCGTTCGGAACGGCCGGTACGTCCCGAGACCTGAGTCAACAACTGGAAAGTGCGTTCCGCGGCCCTGAAGTCCGGCAAACGCAGGCTGGTATCCGCCAAGACAACGCCCACCAGGGTGACCAGGGGGAAATCAAAGCCTTTGGCGACCATCTGGGTGCCCAGCAGGATATCAGTCTTACCTGACTCAAAGTCGTGAAATATCCGCTGGTACGCCCCTTTTCGACTGGTCGTATCCGTATCAAGACGGCTGAGCCTGGCCCGGGGGAAAAAATTCCTGAGTTCCGCCTCCACCCTTTGCGTTCCCCAACCGATCAGGCGTAATTTCCGGCTGTCGCAGTAGGGGCAGGTCGTGGTCAGCGGAGCCTGGTAGAAGCAGTGATGGCATTTCAGCAGGCCTTCTCCCCCCCCTTCGATGTGATGCACCAAAGAAACCTCGCAATGGGGACATTTTAGAGCCTCGCCGCATTCCGAACAGATAAAAACGGGTATAAATCCCCTCCGATTGAGAAAAATGATACACTGTTCCTTTTTCGCCAGCTTTTCTTCTATGGCCGAGAGTAATTCCGGGCTGAAGATTTCGTCAGGCCCCATATTTTCTGTCCGCAGATCAATGAGCTGGATACGGGGCAACGGCTTTTCATCAACTCGTTGCGGCAGGGTAAGCAAACGGTTCTTCTGGAGGAAGGAATTGTTATAGGACTCAAGGCTTGGTGTCGCGCTGCCGAGAATCACGCTGGCCTTTTCAATTTTAGCCCGCATGATGGCAACGTCACGACCGTGGTAACGCGGACTTTCCGTTTGTTTATACGAAGGCTCATGCTCCTCGTCAACCACAACCAACCCCAAGTTTTTCAGGGGCGCGAAGAGAGCCGAGCGGGCGCCGATAACAATCCTGGCCTGCCCTTTGGCGATTCGCCGCCATTCATCGAAACGCTCTCCCTCACTCAGTCGGCTGTGCCAGACAGCGACCAGACCGGGGAAGTGGCTGAGGAATCGGCCGATTAGAAGAGGGGTCAGGGCGATTTCCGGCAGCAGGATCAAAACCGACCGCTGATCCTGTAAAGCCATTTTAGCAGCTCTGATATATATTTCCGTTTTGCCGCTGCCGGTGACTCCATGAAGCAGAAACACCTCAGGCTGCTTGCTGTCAAACGCTTGCTGAATAATTTTCAGGGCTTCCGCCTGATGCCGGTTAAGCTTAATGGACCGCGGTGGTAAAAGGGGAACATCCTGGAGAGGGTCCCGCCGGACCTCTTTACAGTAAATATTTAGACGACCTTTATTGGCCAGAGATTTCAGTATCTGGGGGCTTATGCCCTGGAACTTGCCTAGCCGGCTGACGGCTACTTCCCGGCCATCCTGAAGCAATTCCAGGGCTGCTCTTTGCTTGGGCGTCAGGTTTGTCCAGACCAGAGGTTTCCTGGCGCGGGCGAAATTGATTTTTTTGGTTCTAACCGCCGGCCGGGTAAACTTTTCATGAGTAACGAGCAGGCCCTTTCCGACCAAAGACCTGATGAGCGCCGAAGCGTTTTTTTGCTTGATTTTCCTGGTTTCGACTTCCGGGTTAGCCTGCAAATATTTTATCAGCTCAACCTCACCATCCTTGAGCGTTTCCAGCAACCTGTCGTCAACGTGGGAACTTTTCAGGGCAACCACTTTCTCCCAGCGACGTTGCAGAAAGGCCGGGAAAACAGCCCTTAGCGCATGGTTGATCGGCGTCAGGTAATATTCACTAAGCCAGTTCGCCAGCTTTATCATATTGGGCAGCAGAACCGGGTAGTCTGAAATTACGTCAATCACTTCTTTAATCTTCTTGGGGTCGGTAGCGGAATCTCGCCTAATCTCGATAACCAGGCCAACCGTCTTGCGATTCCCCAAAGGGCACCAAATCTCCATGCCCGGCTTTAACAACGGAACCAAATGGACGGGAACGAGATAATCCAGGATTTGATAGGGGGGATGCGGTAAAACCACTTTGGCGAATCGTGATTGTTTCATGCGGTTATTCCAAGAAGAATTATTCTTGGAAGCGGGTAACAGCAAACCGGAACAGGTCGACGACGGCTTGATCTGTTATCCCGGCTCTTTGCCGTGCGAGTTCCAACTGTTCCTCAGCGGTTGAAATTTCCCCGGAATCGGGCAACACCAGACCCCGTTTGTCCCCCTGCTGAACGATCAGACCGTATTTATGAGGATCCTGATCGGCAATATCCAGGATTTGCTCCGGTTCTGTCAACAGATCGACAATAATTTTGAGTTTGCTTGTTTCCGATAACTGCACCGGGCTGAAACGGGGGTCCCTGGTCGCGGCACTGATAGCGTTAAAAATAATCTCAGCGTACAGGTTGGGTTGGGTAGGTAAAACCGTGCCAATGGAACCTCTGACCACGGCTCCTCTTTTTAAGGTGACAAAAACCCCAGCGGCGCCTTTCATTTCTTCCGGCAACGGAACCGGCGGCAGGAGAACTTACTTGTTCTCCAGGAAAGTTGTAATCGCCTTTCTGGCTAGTTGGACATAACTGTTTTCACTCATAGTTAATAACCCAGTCCCCTTGACGCTAATATATCTTAAGTGTTTTTAAAAATCCACAAGAAAATTACATAAATAGCCAGTTTGATACGCTTAATCGATGCCAATCAGCTTTTGGAGCAGCCATTCAGCTCCCAGGAAAATTACCAGTCCCAGAAAAATTTGCCAATAATCAAGAAAATCAAAGTGTTTTTTCTTGATTTCCACGATCTTTTCCGCTGGCATCCCCTTGATTCCCTCTCCCAGGTTTTTCAGTCTCAGGGTTTTGCCGCCGCTGATCGTGGCAAGTAATTTCAAGGTCTCAGGGTTCGCGTCCGGATTAAGGAATTCATCCTGGGGACTTACCACGCTGAAACGGATTTCCGCCGGTCCCGTCCGGACCAGATAATCCCCCGCTCTCTCCGGCAACAAACTGGCCCGATATGTTTTTTCGTCCAGGGGAGAAAAGTTTATTTCCGCGACTGTTTGTCCGCCGCTGACCAGTTGACCCCGCCGCAGAGCCTCGTCGCCGGACTTTTCAACTCTTAACGAGACTGTTACCTCGTCACCCAATTGGTAGATATGCTTGTTACTTTCGAGGCTCAGTTTAGATTGCTCCCTGACAGTCAGGAGCCAGCCGACCACTTCCCGCCAGAAGCGGGTGAAAGGGGCCGCGTCCGCGTCAAACGCCTTCACCAAAAAATCCCAGCGCCAGAAGCCTTGAACTCCGACCGCCAGGACTTTCCCGGCGCCGTAAAACTGGCGGGCGATCAAGGGCTTTTTATTCAGAGCGTTATAGGCGATTAGTTCGGCTCCCGGTTTCATCCGGTCAATATTATGATAACCGGGCAAAGCCGGCAGCGAGTTCCACGCGCTGTCCGCCCGGCTGAGCTTGCTGTCGCCGTACCATTGGTCAGCCAACCGCAAAACCACTTCCCCGGCGATATAGTCATTGGCTTTAACCACCAAAGGCGAAAGCCGGGCCAGAGCAGTTTCATGATAACCGCCGGAACCAAGCGACCGGGGGCCGCCAAGTAGCAGCAGGCTCCCGCCATCATTGACATATTCCTCCAGTTCAACGCTTAAAGTCTTGCCTAAGGCCTCATATTCCAAGTTGTTCACAATAACCAGTTCATATTTATTAAATTGATTTTTTAATTCTTCCGGCAAGTTTATTTCGTTCTTGCCCGTGGAGAAAAACTTACCCTTTAACCCCTGGAAGTAACTGTCTACCTTAAGATTCACCTCGTTTTCCAGGAATCTCGTCATGAAACTCAAATCCCAGCCGGCCGCCCCGCTCAGAAAGAGAACATTCAGTTTTTCCTTAATGATATTGATATAAAAACTGGTCTGGTTATTACGGGGAATAACATCGTCAACAGATGGTTCAAAGGCAAGCTGATATTTTCGCCAGCCAGTCTGCCTGGGGATAAAGGTAAGTTTCTTTTCCGCCTGCCGGCCGCTTTGGGGTAGCATGACGCCCTGCTTTACCAGTGTCCGGTTATCTTCCCGTAGCGTCAGGACAACCTTCTCAGCCGGCAAGCCATTGTTTGTTAGGGGAACCCGCAAGTCAAGAGGGTGGTCAAGATAGGCGGCGCCGGCGACCTGGACTTGGTCAATTCGGGCGTCGGTTACCCGCTCGGCGCCCAGATCAACCGGAAAGATCGGTCGATTTAAACGTTTAACCGTCTCTGGCAACCGCACCGTGTTTTTGTGGGTGGTATCCTGGCCATCGGTAAAGATCAGCACCGCCGCCAGATCAGGGTAATCTTCGTTTAAATACAGGCTGTTAAATACTTCCGCCAAGTCAGTCTGGTTCCGTTCCGGGGTCAAACCGGTAAGCGCGGCCGGGTTAACCGGTTTTAATTGACCGCCGAAGACGAAGTAGTCTGTTTTATAACTTTTGAACAGATTGTTCGCCCCGGCTTTCTGAAGGCTTTCGCTCGCGGCCTGCCAGCGGCTTTTTCCGCCGGCGGTCAAAGGCAGACTCATGCTGGCGCTGCCGTCCAGAACAACCGCTAAAACCGGCGGTCTCTCGCTTTGCCTGACTTCCTCGATTTG
>JAJRWM010000053.1 GCA_024276815.1 bacterium | reverse complement strand
TCCTGGTTGTTTTTCATCATTAAACCGCCCGGTCTGGCCGCCCGGGATTATTCCGCGGCGCTGAGAGCGAGCCGGCCCCTTCCCGTCACGACTCATCCGGCGGACGATTTTCAAAGCGCGGTTTCCTGGAACGGCGAATTAATCGTTTTTGTCAGCGACCGCGGCGGACAACAGGACATCTGGTACAAATCCGGCCAAAACAGCGCGGCGAAACAATTGACTTTTCACAGCGGTGATAATTACGAACCCGATATAGACCGAACCGGTAAAAGAGTGGTTTTTGTTTCCCGGCGGGATAACGCCTTCGGCAAAATATATCTTAAATCTTTTGGCGGCACGGCGCGCAAACTGACTTCCGGCAAAGGGGAAGAGCATAGTCCGAAATTCACCCCGGACGGCCGCGGCGTAATCTATACCAGGACTCGTGGTAACGCCGAGATAACGGATATTTACCGCTTAAGGCTGGGAGGAAACGAAGAACCCGAGAAAATATGGGAAAACGGCCTTAACCCCGACATCTCGCCTGATGGCAGTTGGCTTGTTTTCGCCAGCAAAACCGAAACCGGCGCCAGCCTCATCCTGCTTGACCTTCAAAATGGCTTTTCAACCGCCTTGACCGACGGCATTAACATCGACGCTTTCCCGGTTTTCGGGTTTGACGACCGGATATATTTTTATCGTTACTCCGATGACACCAACGGCGATAACAAGATTAACCTTGAGGATTTCCCCCACTTGGTGAAAATTGATTTAAACACCATGAAGGAAAGCCGGTTAACTCTGCCGGAGCATTTCGATTACTACCCGGCGGTCTCGCGGGAGAGGATTTATTTCACCAGGCAAAAAGACGCGACCAGCGACATTCTGTCACTTAAATCAGACGGGCTGATTCCCGATATGGCGGACGCCGGAGAGCAACTGGAACTGGCGCTTGCCATCCAAGACCTGAAACTGAAAGCTTTAGCGCTGGAAAAGGTTGTCGCCAAATTTCCCGGCTCAGTGGCCGAAGCCAGCCGGGCCCTAATGATTTCAGGTCAGCTTGAAGCGGAGAACAAGAATTATTTAGCCGCCTGGCGGGCCTTTCAGCGCGTACAATCAGATTACTCCTCGCTGAAAAAACGAGCCGCCACCGCTCATATCTATCAACTGCGAATCAATCAAAAAATAAGCGCTTCCGGGAATCGGCTTTTCGCCAGACTTGACAACCTGGCCTCAGACTATGCCGAATTTCCTGATATTTTAGCGGAAATGGTCATTTTAAAGGCGGATATCCTGCTGGAGCAGGGGTTTCTGGACCAGGCGTTATCAGCTTACCAGAGCGTTCCCGCTCTTTATCCTGACGAAAAACGGCAAGTAGCGCAAGCGATTTACAAAATGGGGCGGGTGCAAAGCGCGCTCAACTTTTCCAGCGAAGCGCAAAAAAGTTATCTGAAGGTCATTACCGATTATTCTTCCGCTGGCAAGTGGGTGGAAAAGGCTTTGCAGGCTTTAATCGCCGATATCAGGACCGAGCCCAACCGGGGGAAAAGGCTCTCGCTTTACCGCGGGATCCTGGACAAGCATCCCCAAAGCAGCGAATTGTTCGCCCGCGTAACGGCCTTAATCGCCTCCGAATATGAAACCGACCGGGATTGGGATTTGGCTTTATCGGAATACCAAAAAATCCTGACCAGGTTGCCGGCTGAACATGAATTTTACTTCCGCGCGGCCTATCAAAGCGGAGTCATTACGCAAAACAGGAACCAGGACGAAGCGGCGATAAAATTTTATCAGCGGCTCTTCGGCTTTCCCGATCCGGAGAAGAGGAAACAGGCTCGTCAGCGAGCGGCGGATATTTATTTCCGGCAGGGATTCCAAGCGATTGGGCAGGACGATTTCCCGTTAGCGGCCAATTATTTCGAAAAAACGCTCGACCTTTTTCCCGACTCGGCCGGGGCTTATCGCCAGATTGTCAAATGCTACGCCAAGCAGGGTAAATTAAATCCGTTAATCAAGCTGATAAAAAGTAACCTTGCTGTAAACAAAAACTCCGCGACCCTGCATTACGCCCTGGGGCTTTCCTTCACCTATCAGGGCGGGGAGTTCTTCGCTTTCGCCGTCAAGGAACTGACCAAGGCCCTGGAACTGGACAACCGCCTGCTTTACGCCTATCTGGCCCGCGGCTGGATCTATGAACAAAAACTGATTGCCGAAAGAGAACAGAGGGATTCGATCAACGAGACTTTTTACCAGGCTTTTCTGGATAATTATGGTCTGGCCCGGGCGATAAATGATCAGAAAACAAACCCCGAGTTGGAAGCCGATATCAACCTGGCTCTCGGCAATATCAGCTATTTCAAGGGGAATTTCCAGTTGGCCGCCCTTTACTACCAACTGCGCTCTGAACTGCCGGTCCACAAGCCCGATTTAAACACCGAAGCCTTGTTCTACCGTAACTGGGGCCGCAGTTTAAGTATGCTCAACCTCAACCGGCAGGCTTTGGCTGTTTACCAAAAAGCGGCGGCGCTATACAAGACACAGTCTCTCTGGGACAAATACAGCCAGGTCCTGGCCCTGGAAGCGTTCGCTCAGGAAACCGCCGGAGACTATATCGCGGCGATTAATCTCTACCGGGAGATACTGACCCTCAGGAAAGAAAAAGGTCTGGCGGTACCGGGGCACATTATCAACCTGAATATTGGCCGCAACTATTTTGTGCTGGATGAAGAACAGGAAGCGGAACGCTATCTGAAAGACGCGCTCTCACAGCTCGAGCGGGTTAAAGAGTCGGACAACGCGCGGGAGGGCCTTTTACGTTTTTCGGTCCAGGTAGGATTAGGCGGGCAACAGAGTTCGGCAACCCGGGGATTTAGCATCGACAAAGAGAGAAAACTCATCTACAGTTATTTAGCGAAGATCTATTCAAACAGGCAAAATTACGGCGATTCGGCCGCCATCCTGAACAAACGGCTGAACGCTTTGAGCTTTTCGGCTGAGCAAAAAGAACAAGCGATCATACTGAACAACCTTGGTTTTATTTACTACCTGACCAATCAGCTTGAAAGCGCGCGGGAGAAAACTCTTGAGTCCCTGGGTAAAATACGCCGCCATGATCCTTACGGAAAACTGATTGATTTCCTTAACCTGGCCCGGATAGCGGTTGAGCGAAGCTACGCGGAGTTCAGCGAGAAATCTTTCCCGCCGCCGCGCAGTTTTCAGATGGCGATCAAGTACGGCGAAAAAGCCCTGGGAGTAATCAGGGAGTTGGGATATGAAAATAATTTTGGTTACGCTGACAACCTGCTCGGTATTTTATTTTACCTGCGGGGTTATTCTGCCCGGAGGACCTCGCTTGAGAGCCGGGAACTGGCTGATATCATCAAATGGCAGGATTCCTCTCTGCGCGATTTTTACCAGGCGGAACGCCACTGGCGAAACGGCGGCAAAAAACTGGAGCGGCAAAAGAACTTCAGGGGAGCGGCGGCATTGCGTTTTAACCTGCTTAACCTGCAGCTTGCCCTGGGTGAATACGAACAAGCGGCCACAGAACTGGAACAACTTTTAGCGGAGACAAAGACCAGCGGCGACCGGCTTTTAAAATGGCGTTTATTGAAATTAAAGGCGGAGCTTGAGTTGCCGGCCAATCCCCGGGCGGCGGAAAAACTGTTTTTAGCGGCCCTGGATGTACTGGAAAACAGTTATTTTTTAAGCGGGCGGGAAGGGGTCCGCCCGGACGTTGACGCCGCCACGCTTTACCAGGGGCTGATTGATTATTATCTTGGCCAAAACCAACAGCGCCGGGCTTTAGAGGTTTTGGAACGGAAACGACATTTCAACTTAATCCGGCTTACCGCCGGCAAGAAGCTGTCTCTTAAAAGCGAACTAGACAATATTACCGCGAGAGACATTGAATATCACCAGCGGCAAATAGCCAGCCTGCTTTACTCTGTTAAGGATAAGGACCGGCGGGAAAGGGAGGAACTCTGGCGGGCATATCTTGTCCTGAAAGAAAAAACCATAACGGAGAGTCCTGACCTCGCCGCGCTTTACTGGGTTACGCCGTTTTCTTATCCCAGATCCAAAGTGAGCTTAACGAAAAAACCGCTCTTTTAGACTATCAGGTCACGGAAAAGGGAATCAATATCTGGTTAATCGCAAAAGATGAAATTAATTATTATTACCAAGAAGTTAACCAAGGTAATCTCAAGGAAAAGATTAATGGTTTTCTGTCAGCGGTTCAGGCCGGTAAAAATTATCGGCAAGCCGGGGAAGAGCTTTCCAGGCTTCTAATCGAACCGCTGGCCCGAAAACTGGAAAAACATACCCGCGTTCACCTGGTTAACGATCAAGTGATCTCCCGAATACCTTTCGGCGCGCTGCCCTACGGGCAAGGCTACCTGATCGACCAATTTGAACTCGTCAGCAATTTCAGTCTGAAGCAGTGGCTAAGCAGCTTCCGCAAGAAAAACCTGAACTATACCAGCCACCTAATCGTGAATCTCCCGGAAGATGTCGGGCCGGCGGACCGGGCAAAAACCGACCGGTTTACCACCGCCGCCGCCAAATTATTTTTGCACCAAAGCCGGTATACCAACAAGGATATTCATAACCTGTCAGACAAAATTGCCAGTTATGGCGTCATCAGTTGGTTTGACGCCCCGGATTTTGCTCAGGTAAATCCCTGGGAAAGCGGGATTGAAACCCGGAACGGCCGGTTAGCCAACGATTTGTTATTCCAAAAGCGGCTTGACTGCGCCTTGTTGGTATTACCCAATCGGCAACTAACGAATGAAAACGAAATGTCGAAGCGGCTCTTTCTCCGGGCGCTGCTTTACAGCGGCTGTCCGCAAGCCGTCATATCAGGCTGGCCAATACCGGCCGCGCTTCAGCTGGAGCTGCTTGAACAATACTACTCCCGTTTAAAAAAGCAACCGGAAGCCCAGGCTCTGAGAGAAATCATCCGGGATTTTAAAGTCAAGCATCCGGCTCCGCGCGACTGGGCCGGTTTACAGCTCTACGGTTACGGAGGACTGACGACCGGGGAACAAGCGGTTTTCAAAGAAGAAATCTACTCCAAAACTTTAAAGCAGGCCTTGCAAGCCTTCGCCAAAAAGAAATGGGAGGTCGCTTTGAACCTCTTCGAGTTAGCCGCTTCGATGGCTAAGGATATCCCCGGGACCAGCGCGGCGGACCGAGACAAAATTTACTCCGCGATTATTCTGGCCGGTATAAACAACGCTTCGTACGCCAAGGCGGCGGATTACCAGGAGATATTGGTCAGGGAGGCCGGGGCCGACGGCCAGCCCCCGGAGAAAATCTATCCAGCCCGGCAAAAACTGTTTTACCTGAGAAGCAAGGCCCGTCAGTTTACCAAAGCCGCCGCCGTTGGGGAAGCTCTTGTCCGCTATCTGCTGAAATATCAAAACGCCCAAGCCCTGGCTGAAACATATAACAATCTGGCCAAAATGTATCAGGCGAAACGTGATTTCCCGAATTCTCTAACCTTCTTCCAAAAAAGCATAACTATTTGCCGGGCAGAACGCCTGGATGAATTGCTGGCCCAAAACTATTTTGAGCGGGCGAATTTCAAAACAGTTGACCGGGACGATTACGAGGGCGCACTCAGCGACTTCAACAAGGCTTTGGAAATTTATACAAAACTGAATTTGCCTGACAAAATGATCCAGGTCGAACAGGGCGCAGGGCGTACCCTGTTAAAATCCGGCAAATTCCAAGAGGCTTTAAATAAAGCCCGGGCCACGGCGAAAGACGCTGAAGCCCTGCAGGCAGAAAACCTTTACGCCGCTTCCCTGGTTGACCAGGCCAACGCCTACTGGAAGCTGGGCGACCGACAAAAAGCCCGGGAACTGACCCGGCTGGCGTTGGAGCGGGCCGGTCAACTCAGGGCTGATTCCAAGCTGGAGCTAACCGCCAGGACGTTACTGGGCCTGATTTTACGTGACGAAGGTCGCCTGGCTGAAGCGCTGACCGAGCAAGAGAAAGTTGTCAAACTGGCCCGGCAGATCAACGATCAGGCCGAACTGGCGACAGCCTTTAACAACCAGGGCCTGACCTATCAAAAGAATAACCAGTTAAGGGAAGCGTTTGACGCCTTCAAGCTGGCGCTCGCTATTGACAAGGAACTGAACTCGGCCTGGGGACAGATGTATGACTATCGTAATCTCGGGCTTAATTCCTTTAAAAGGGGACAAATCGACGAGGCTATTAACTATCAAAAAACCGCGCTCGGATATGCCCGTCAGCTCAACAATATTCCTGAGCGACTTTTAATCCTGCTCCAGTTGGGGAATTCTTATGCCCGGCAAAACGAAAGCGAGGCCGTTGAATAGTATCAGCAAGCGGCCAGACTGGCGAAAGCGTCGGGGTTTGGCGAGTTCCGCTGGCGGGCGCTTTTTAAGCTGGGGCTAATCAATGAAAAAAAAGGTCTGGCGAGAGAAGCTTATTCTCTTTACGGGCAAGCCCTGGAAATCCTTTCCCGAAGAGCGCCCAAGGCCCGGGGAGCGTCAAGCGCTTACGAACTGGCGGAAACGCCGGCGCTTTTATATGAAAAAACGATCGCGCTGGGCTGGCGTTTAAAAGAGTCCGCCTTATCCTTCCGGTACAGTTAACAGGCCAAGGCGGCCGCCTTTTTAAACCTGATATCCGCCCGGGAGATCAAGTTCGCCAGTGAAGAAGCCGGCGAAACCTGGGAGGAATATCTGAAGCTGTGGCGGCGGGAAAACTCTTTAAACAGCCAGTTGGCCGCCGCGATACCAGGCCCGGCGATTGCACCGCGGCTACGTAAAACAAAAGAACAAAAAGAAACTATCCTGGCCGGCTGGCGAAAAGATCATCCCAACCTCTACTACCTGGTCGCCTCGGACCGGGTAGGGCTGAACGCCCTGCAAGACAATCTGGCCGCCGACGAAGCGGTACTCGCTTATTTTATCAGTGAAAAAGAACTATATCTATGGTTGCTGACCGGGACCGACTTAAAGATGTATTCAGTCGGAATTGAAAAAGCCAAACTGCTTGAGCTGATCGCGGCCTACCGGTCACAGATAGAAAAAACCGCCGGCTACCGGCAATTATCCCGGTCCTTATATCAAACCCTGTTCGCGCCTCTGGAAAAAGAATTAACTCAGATTGGCAGGATTTACCTGGTTCCCCATCTCAATCTGCACTATTTGCCCTTTGCCAGCCTTTACGACGGGGAAAAATTTTTAGTAGAGAAATTTCAGTTAATCCAGTTGCCCCAGGCGAACCTCTTACCCTATTGCCGCTCTTTAAGCAGGCCCGGTATCCAAAACGTACTTGCTTTTGGCAATCCCAAAACAGGGCGGAAAAACGATCAATTGCCCTTCTCGGAAAAAGAAGTGAAGAGTATTGCCCGTTCCTTCAGCCGGACGACCGGCTTGGTGGGCGAAAAAGCGACTGAAAGCGTTTTTAAAAAACTGGCCGGCGGCTACCAGGCTGTCCATTTTGGCTCGCACGGGAAACTCGCGCCCCAAAGCCCTCTTTTCTCAGCCCTTGAACTGGCTCCCGATGAGGACAACGATGGCCATTTAAGGGTCAGAGAGATATTAGGGATGAAGCTGACGGCTCAACTGGTTACTTTAAGCGCCTGCCAGACCGGCCTGGGCAACCAGTATCAGGGCGAAGAGATCAGCGGGCTGAACCGGGCCTTTCTTTTCGCCGGCGTTCCCGGCGTGGTCTCAACGCTCTGGCGCGTTAACGATGTCACCGCCGCGGTTATCACCAAGCGGTTCTACCGTTATTTATCAGGTAACGACCGGGCGGCGGCTCTTCAGAAAGCCCAGCTTTTAGTGAAAAAGTACTATCCGCACCCGGTTTACTGGGCCGCGTTTACTTTGACCGGCACGCCCTGACCACGGATATAGTGACCTCGCCTCCCGGGAGCTTAAGAATAGCAGTAGCAAGCGTGTTTAGCGCAGGCATCTTCCTCAAGAGCTACCCGGCGCTGAACAAACTCTTTAAAAACATCTGTTTGTTTTATTTCGTCATAAGTTTGTCGGACCATATTGCCAATGACCAGGTCGCCATTAAAAAGATGACAGCAGGGACTGACATCGCCATTCCACATAATCATTGGCGTGAGACAACTGCGAAAGGGCGAGAGGAAGTGTGACTTGGCAAAAACCCGGAGGCTGCGATCCTTCTTCACCCGCATTTTAGACGCGCCCTTTAATTTTCCCAGGGTTGTTTTGTATAAAATATTATCAAACCCTGTTTCATCAGCCAGCTTTCCGGCCAACTCCGCCTCATGCTCGTTAAATTTAAAAAGAATAAACTGCATGTCTATTTGGGGCGTTTCAACCCCCTTCGAATCCCGTAATTCAATTAACTTCCTGATATCATTGATGATACGGGTGAACATGCCTCGCTTGCGATACTTGGAATAGGTTTCTTCACTCGCTCCGTCAATGGCGACCACAAGATGGTCCAAGTGCGATTCAACCAACCTGTTTCTGTTTTTCTCGGAGTGGAAGTAATGACCGTTGGTCGAGGTGTTGGTACGCATATTTTTCGTCAGATTGAACATCTGATAGATGTCTTTGTTAATAAACGGCTCGCCAAAACCAAACATGTTCAGGCCTGAACCTTCGGGAATATCCCGGATTATTCTTTTGAAATCATCCAGTGACATGATCCCCTTTTCCCTGGTCAACAATTTCATACCGTGTACGCAGCCGATACAGCGCAGGTTACAAAGATTGGTCGTTTCCAACGTGAAACAGGTTGTTTTTTTAAAAAAAAGATCATGCTTGTCCTGTTTATTTAACTCCTCATATGTTTTTTCTTCGTCTTTCATTGTTGCCGGGTTCAGGGTTAACAGATAGTCTACCCGTACTCTGTTCTTCTCGGTTGCCAGAATCAAACTGGTTTCAAAATAGGTCCGCTGACCTTCCAATTCATAAAAATTAACTTCCAGATCATCGGATAACGCTTCCAAGTCCTTGTAGTATGGTTTATCATAACCAATCTTGACCATTTTCTCTAACGCCTTCAGCGAGAGAACGGATAAAGGTGTGCCCCCGGCGGGAAAGTTTACGGGAACCGTTATCTCGGCGCCGCTTTGGCAATGGTCGTTTATCATTGCCTTGGTGTGCTCAATACCCAGAGCGCAATAGATGGCGGGCAGATCCAGCATGGCGTCGAATTTAAATTTTTTCATGGTGTTTAACAAGCGTTGATGGCGCTCCGTTTCCGAGTCGAAAAAGAGCGGGCACTTTGCTTTTTGGGCGATTCTGGTTAACTCCTCACAGTTATCCCCGGGGCTGGCGCTGAGAACAATCTCCAGCCGGGGAATGCTTTTTAACCGTTTAAGCAAATGTTCCAGATAGGTTAACTCGCCATGTTTATTCAGGACAAGACTTTTATGTTTTTTCTTTCCTGCTCCATAAAGATTAACTTTGACGTTGTCGCCAATTTTCATGATAAGCTCCAGAGATATTTTTTATGATTCAATTTTACCTTATCGGTTGTTTCAAACAGTATCTGAATTTCAGTAAGTCTCGCTCCCCGATTCAGTCTTTTTAAAGCGGTTCACCAGTTTTATCAAGAGATAACATACGCTTAAAAAAACAATCGCCAGGGAAACGCCGATCAGAATGACAGCCTTCTTCATAAGCCGGGCGAACAGTTTTTTATTCATTATCGGCCTAAACATGAAAAACCAGCCAAGCCTGGTTGTTTGGTTATGCTCGTTGAGGCCTAAAGTCTCTCTGCCGCCTAATAGTTTGGCCATGGCCGCGACGTTTTCAAACCCCTGACCTTGCTCATTTGTGAAGGGCACAATT
The DNA here is from genome assembly GCA_024276815.1 of bacterium. GTDB lineage: Bacteria > JACRDZ01 > JAJRWM01 > JAJRWM01 > JAJRWM01 > JAJRWM01. The sequence goes on along the minus strand of JAJRWM010000053.1, from coordinate 1,913 downwards.
ACTTTATCAAACCTCTTGTTCAGGATTCTCCTCTGCTTGGCTTTCAATTGAAAGGGGCTGAAGCGGTTGCCGCTGAATTCAATCACCCCGTCAATCAGCGGATGAGCCTGGCATTGCGCGAGAGTTGACGAGTTGGTCAGGACGAAAATCTCGGAGTAAGGGAATTCATGTTTAATAAAGAAAAGCTTGTGCAGAAAATCGATTAAGGGGATTGAACGGATTAGGAGTATCTTCTGACAGTAATTTTCCTCTTTTTTAAAGTTATATATTTTCCTTTTTGATTTAATCAGACTCAGGTAACAAGCGGCTAATTCCTGACGTATGTTTTTGATATTATGGCAATCGCCAACAAATTGCCGGGCCCTGGCTCCCATTTCAGCGGCCAGAGGCTCCGCGGCCCGCAACTCTTTCATGTGTTGAAGCAACGCTTCGTGCCCATCTTTGGCGACCAGGAAACCGGTCAGCTTGTCTTGAATAATTTCAGCCAGCTCCGGGCTGTTAACCGCGATTACCGGCAAAGCACGAGCCATCGCTTCCAGGGTTATCCTTTGTTCGTTCAGAGAAGAAGCCGCTCCCGCGACGATAAAGACATCCGAGGATTGTAAATATTGCCGGTGTTTTCCGGTGTCGGTAATTCTGACCAAGGAGATTTTGTCGCTATAGTCTTGTTTTTTGATATAGCTCAGGACCTCGATAGCCGGCCGCGCTTCGCTAAAAATTGTCAACCGGATATTAGAGGTTGTCTTGACAAGCCGGGTAAAAGCATCGATTACCAGCTTAAGCTCCGTGGAACCGGTCAAAGGCAGAAGAGCTAAAAAACTGGTTGTTCTAGCAGCCGGTTTTTTATCAGGAAGTTGAAGCTTTGCCCAATTTACGCCGGTCTCGATCAGTGAGATCTTCTCTTGAGGACAGCCCTGGCTAATGAGCTGATTTCGTATGATATTTGACGGGACGATAAATTCGGAGCCTTGCCGGAAAAGGGGGACGAAGTAATCAGGCCAGGGAGGATCGGTTAAAATACGGGTCGCCGGATCATCATAAACAGAAACGACCAAAGGGATGTTAAGAAGAATCGCGTAGACCAAACCGGCCGCGCTGGTTTCTAATCCGTGGGCGTGAACAACCCGGGGCTTAACATTACGCAACTCACTGTCATACAAAGATTCATTGGTTTTGACAACAAGTCCGGCCTTAAAGTAACCCTTGAGCTTGTCGAGGGAACCAGTTGCGAAGTAGGCGTTTATTAAGTCAGGCTGCCCGTCCAGCAACTCACCAATGTAGGCATAGATAAACCCGGGTGTTTGAGCTGGTTGGGGTAAAAATGAACTATCTTGTATTGCATCGTAACCCTTCTTCCCTTAGTCAGCTTTCAAGCAACCAAACTTGTCGTCAATCAACTGGATATTCCGGCAGCCAAGATAGCGGCTTAATTCTATCAGGTTGCCGGCTTTATCATTAATTTCACCGGCAAAGGGGATAACCGCACGGCTGATATTTTTTTCCTTCAGGTAGCCAAGGGTTGCCGGTTCACAGTCCGAAACAGAAAATCTCTCCCCTTGATTGACAACAACCTCCTCAACAAAAGGCGCCGCCTCGCAACTGGGCGCGGTGGAGTCAGGCGAAAAGACAATAACCCGGGATTCTGGATATAATTTTTTGAGGTTAAATAAATGGTAATACAGGTTACACATGGGAACAATCCGGTAGAGCAGAATTATTTCCGCCCCGTTTTTCTTTTTTCTTTTTCCAGATGGCAGGGAAAAAGAATCTGTCGCCTCCCGATACATAGCCGCCAGCCTTTCTCTCAACGCGGCCGCGGAAAATTCCTCCTCGATAAATTTACGCCCGGCGTTTCCCATCTCCTGCCGTAGCCGGGGCGACAAAGCCAAAGCTCTCATATATTGTAACAAGCC
>JAJRWM010000005.1 GCA_024276815.1 bacterium | reverse complement strand
ATCTCTTGATACAGCCTTTTCACCGGTCAGGGAACTGACGCCAATAATCCACATCAGAATATCCCTGCGGAACTCGCCAAAGCGCCGAAAGTACTTTCTGTGATTAGCTGACTTTTTAAAAAGGAGCGATTGGGCTGATTAAGGTTGCTGACATAAACAAACAGTTTTTCAGCGGTATAGAAGGCCAGCGTTCGCTTTCCGTTAGCGAAGACGCCGCACGCCTCGATTACCGGCGAACCATTTAACCGGTTGAAACCTTCGAAGATTCCTGAAGCGGTTGAATCGGTCAGCATTCCGTTAAACAAAGGATTTTCAGCGTCACTAAAATCCAGGCAAAACACTCCGCCGTCAAAACACACCAGGACAAGGCTTTCGCCTTCGATAGAGTTGATACAGCTCCAGTTACCATTGCCGATAGCATCATCGACTATTTTAAAATCAATATCTGTTCGATACGTGCTTTTAATAGCGAGCGAGTAATGATCGTTATTGGCTCTCAGGTCGGCCAGGGTAACACTGCCGCTATATCCCCTATTCATCATATCCCCGTCAAACACGAATAAGGCTCCGCCACTATCACCGCCCAGATTATGAACAGCCAGGAATTTGTTCCCGACGCTGCTGGTATGATTGCCGCCGTCAAGAGTCCAGTCAAGCATATAGAATTGCCTGGTGAAAGAGCCATTTGTTGTCCACTGGGATTCTTTATAAAAATAATTGTAGGAATAGGCTTTATTAGCGTAAAGCGCTGTGGTATTGTCAGAAGCCACTTTAAACGCCTGGACCGCCTGGTTCCCGGGGGTAGGCGAATCGTCGGCCCCGGACTGGCTTAAATCAAGTTGGATAACGCTAAGTTTGGAGCTAATATTGGGGCCGTTTCCGCCAATAACGTGCAAATTGTTCGCGCTGTCTTTAGCGAGCGTCACCCGCGCGGACCTGGTCACATCGTTAGCCGCGTGATGCAGATTCCGGTAATAATTAAAATTAGCGTCGGGAATAAAGCCTCTGGCAATATTTCTATCTTTAATTTTTCCATCAAAAGCGAGGCCGCCGGTTGTCACCCGGAACCGCGCTCCGGCTCTTTTATTGGCGCCCAGATCTTCTTTAAATGAAATAACCGTATCGGCGTAATAGTTATCAATGACATAGTCCGGCGCTTCATCAGCGCTGTACACCAGTACCCCGTCATTCATGCGGATCTGCCTGATCCCGGTATTGGAGACAATTGACGCCGCCAGTTTATCGGAAACGCCGATATCAAAGGTAATATACGGGTTATCGGCAAGCGGTCTGTCGGCGTCGTGAATCTCCAGGACTTTCGCTGATTTCCGGGCGATTAAAATTGGCGTTTTGGGGAAATCGCCCAGATTTTCATCACCCGGCCCCCAGGATTTACCGGCCCCGGTTCTGTCAAAATCCCAGACAGTCGCGTCGTGCATACTCAAGGCGGTACAGTCGGTATAGTTATAGGAAAACGAAGGGTCGATAAAGTAGGGGGCGGTATGTTCCTGGGTAATAACGGGTAAAACCTGAATCGCCGGGAAAAAGACGCCGCCCAGTTCCAGATCGGGCAAAATAACAAAATTCACTTCAATGTAATTGCCCAGGGCGTCGAAGCCATACGGTTTGGGCAGGTATCCTTTTTCGATTCCGTCATAGACGATCTTGATTTCACCGGCGTCCTGGCCATCATTGATTGGTTCCAGCGAAGCGTTGGCGGGCAATTTAACGGTAAAGATCAAATTGTTGTAATTAGCGTTAGCGCCCAGTTCCAAAAAGGTTTTAACGCCGTCACAATAGGGCAGGGTTTTAATATCGATTTCATTGCCGACATTATTCCACCTGACAACTTCGCCATAATTTTCGACTAAGGTGACTGGTTCGTTAACGACTAGCGGCTTGAAATTAATCCAGTGGTTATCATCAATTCCGATGCCGATAAACGCCTTGTTGGCAACGGATGTGTCACCCAACAGGACCCGGTAGTTATCGCTATAGAGGCCATATTCAGCTTCCCAGGCCGGCCGGCCGTCAACCAGTGAGTTAACGACCTGTTTCAGCGGATTATTCTGATCAATCCTGAATTTTTTTAATACAGGAACTTCCACAACCCGTTTTCTGATATCGATAATCTGTTGTTTGATTGACATATTTATTAGTCCTTCGGGGGAGGGGAGCGACCCTCCCCCAGGTACTGAGTTAACTCAGTATTAAGAAAGTTATTTCACTCAGTTTCAGCTCGTCCTACCAACTGATATTGAGGATTTTGGTTGCTTCATTGAACAGTTTTCCAAAGCCGGCGGTTTCGGATACGGCGGTTCCTTCAATCTGCTTACGGATCAGTTTTTCAGCTTCCGTGATAATACCGGTCTCAAAGACTTCTTCGATCGCGTAACGGTTATCAAGACCGAGGATTTTGTCAGCCGGCATGGTCTCATCGACAATCAGCTTGCAGCCCAGGGGCGAGACCAGGTCGCCCTTGGTGAGGAAACCAAGTCCCACTTCCGGGTCTTTAAACTCGGACAGGTTGAGAACGGTTTGAGCGGTCGCCTTGTTGACGACCATAGCGTTCATGACATAGGGATCAAAGCCCAGCCAGAAATCGACCAGGTCGCTATAGGTCAGCGTCCCGGTGCTGGCGGTATTGACCACTTCGGCGGCGTTACTGTTGCCATCGCCGTTAATCGCCACGTCCACAGCGTCAGCGAACTTGTCTTTAGCGATCTGGATACCGATAGCTCTGAGGAACACGACAACCACGTTGGCTTTCTTACGGCGCATTGCCTCGTAGGTTGTTTCAAGATACCGGCCGTACTTATAGATTTTCAGGGTATGTTCTGAAGTTTTTATCTCGACTGAGGGCAACGAAGCGCCTTCAGAGGTCTTGGCCAGCCGTTTTTCCTCATCGGAATTAGTCAGGTACAGTGTTTTGTAGGTATCATCGTTGATCCTGGTACGGGTAGCGACAACATGCTTTAGTTTATTATATTGTTCGATCCCAATTCTGATCTGGCGGCCGACAAATTCCGGGAACAGTATTTTGTTGTCATTAGATGCGAAAAAGCGTTCGATAATATCCGCGCCTTCCCCGGCGATTTTAATATCCCGCAGCTTCAACTGCCGCTCGAAAGCGTCCAGCACGTCATCCGGGTCGCTGGGATTAATTTCCTCCAGGATATCGGTCAGCGACCATCCTCTCAGGGCGCATTTGCTATACAGTTCTTCATCCAGCTTGACTTTCGCCGCCCGCTGTAAACTTTCGGGCAAAAAGGTCTTCTCCATTATATTTATCCTCCACACACACTTTCATATTTTTTTCTGACATTTAGATGCTTAACGAACAAATTCAAAGGAAGATTAGGTGGGCTCTTTTTGGAAAAACACCGCCCCCCTAAAACCCCCCACAAAAACTTTGATTGGCCTAATCACCAAAGAAAGCCCTGCATCTGAACGTTAAACTTTTTAAACACCTAAAATCAGTTTCGACGTCCCCACGCTGAAGACAAGGCCGCGGCCTTTGTTGGGTTGCCCGGCGGCCATCAGGGGAGCGGTGGCGACATTGCCGGCGCCGTCGACCACGACTTTATCGTTTATGGACGGAGTCCCGCTGAACGGCAGTTCCATTACTCCGTCTATCTGGACCGTACAAACTGCCGGCGTGGCATTGTCATCCAGGAAGGCGAGCCGGCCAACCAATTCATCCTGATTCGCGCCCAACCCCACCTCATTATCGCCGGTCATGGTAACTGCTTTACCAATATCATCCTGGGTAAGACTTGAGTGCGGTTTAAAAGAAGCGTTAACCGTCCCTACTCCCACACAACTTATATTTCTAGCCATTTTTTCCTCCTTTTTTTCTTAACCGCCGATTCGGTATGAATCAACGTTCTCGCTTTTTTGGGCGTTGCCGGAAAGCTCTTCGACCATACTTATTCTCCTGGGTGGAAACAAGCGGTCGAAGTCCCGCTTGAAATCTTTCCAGTAATCCATCAATAAATCGCAGTCAATTTCCGCCGCTGTCATTTTTTCCTGGATACGGATAAAGCGGTCTGAATCTTCTTCCACGTGGCTGACAACCCTTGCCAGTCTCAGGATTTCCTCCTTAATTTCCTTAACTCTTCTCTTGCCCAGTTCGGCGAATTTCCGTAATCCGCGATTTTCTTTTTCCAACTCCCTGATTTTTCTTTGTTCTTCTTTTTGTTTTCTTTTGCTGGACGAGATATCTTTTTTAGCGGAGCGTTCGCCGGCGATACTGGTCCCGATTTGTCCGCCTTTGAACACCAGACTACCCTCCAGGACTTCCTGAATTTCACTCATTTCGTAGAAACACAGTTCGCCGCTGTAGTAATCGCCGGGGATATGCGGGCATTTTCTGATATCCTCATGGCAGATATTGCAGGCAGCTGTTTTGTAGCGCCAGGAAATACTGACTTCCCGATAGACTCCGCCATCGATATTTCTCGCCAGATCAAGCGCGCCTTCGGTATCTTTCAGCCAGTAGAACCAGGCTCTGACCCAGTTATGGTCATCTTTTTCGACCACTTCGGCTTTAAAGAACCTGGCTATCGGCAATGAGCTGTGCTGATGTCCTTTCAGCACTGATTCGCCGACCACCAGCCTGGTAATCTCCTCCAGCGCCTCCACGGTAAAACGGCTGGCGTAGGCGTCGATCATATCGTTACAGAGGTACATACTTCTAATGTAGACCTCGTCTCTTTTCAGCGGCACTTGGGAAAACTCGTTAACCAGTTCCATATTCACGTCATGCAAGTTGCTATTCTTTATTTCCAAAGTTCCTCTTTTATCAGCGATTAAATCCATCTATTCATCCCTTCCCAGGCTTACTGCCTGCTATCTTTATAATCAAGGCTGTCCTTTTTTCTATATCTATCGACGAGCTTCTTTTGGCGAAGTTTAAAAGCCCCCCAGCCCTTCATTGTTTTTGCTTGAAACCCGCACTAGAGCGTGTTGCAATCAGATGTAATCTTTTCACCGCTGCGCCAATTAAAGTTTTTGCAGGGGGTTATAGGGGGACAGTCTTTTTTCTAAAAAGAGTCCCCCTAACAAAATTTACACTTGATTGTACTTTGCTTTAGGTTTCCAGTTCGGTTATCGCTTCCTCCTGATTATTATCTTTCCCTTCCTGCAATTGATCTTCGATCCAGTCCAGTCCGGGATTTTCCGCGAAGACATGTTTGCTTTTAACCTGGCTGCCATGCAGGGCCAGCTCAAGATTCCTGATCCAGTCCGCCATCCGGCCGGCGCCATCCTGGATAGACAAGGCGTTTCT
>JAJRWM010000052.1 GCA_024276815.1 bacterium | reverse complement strand
GATTTCTTTACTAACATGACTTGTTTTCTCCTTCGCGGCTTATTTTGTAAACAGAGAAAATATCGTCAGTCATCCGGTACCGCTTAATCTTGCCGCAACTATTTCCTTATACTTTAAATATTTTTAGTGCGTTTACCCTGGGTGGAAACCCGCGCTGGTTGACTTTTATCAGGGAGTTGGCTTATAATGTTTTGGTTTGGGAAACACTAAAATAAAGGAGTCCAAGTTGAGAAAAGGTCGTACTATAATAAAAAATGTGGCGCTGTGCTGTTTGTTCATCAGCTTGACCACGGCGCCTTTCTGCCAGGAAGCCAAAGAACTCGATACCACCAGTGAAAAACCTCAGAAAATCAGTCTCGTTATTCCAAACCTGCGCCGAAAAAATGTTCCCCTGGGGAAAATATATGAAGTTTCCAACGCCATCAGGGACGAAGTTGCCCGACATCAAGGTTACTCTCTGGTCAAACATAAGGTTATCTTCGAAAAGGTCAAAGATAATGTCCCGCCAGAAGAACTGCTGGAAATCGTCAAGGAAAGCGGCGCGCAAAAAGCCGTCCTGGGCACACTTAAAACAAAACGCGGTATCAGCTACTTAAAGCTTAAACTTTATAATATCGAGACCGGGAAAATGGAAAAGAAAGTGCACACAACCTTGGCTAGTCTGCGCTCGAATGAACTTAAAACGATAAGTCGCGGGGCTTTATTAGAGCTGCTGGAAGAATAAGCCCGATTTCTCAGTTTAGCCGCGGGCTTATCTTTTGGCGGCGCAAGAAATTATAGCGGGTGATATCCGGAATGTTCTTTAATTTTGTCGGCGCCTGGTTGGTTATAGCGCTACTACTGTACGCCTTCTCCCCGATAATATTACAGGTTATCCTGCCCTTTTGGCCGGTAATCTTCGCGGGCGGCCTGATTGGCGTGATCAGCTTTTTCATCAGCGCCAGTTATCACAAAAAGTTCTTTGCCGAATTAACAGACAAAATACTCGAAAAAGTACCTTCCCTCCCTTTATCCGAGGCCGAAAACATCTATCAGAACCTGTCGGAAACAGTTGTCAGCCTGCTTAACCATGATTCAGAAAGCAATGAACGGCTGGATCAAAACGAAGCGGCTGTTTCTGAACTCCGGAACGAGCTTGAAGCCCAGAAACGGGACCAGGACGAGCAGTTGGCCGCGATCTCCGACCTTTATGAATAAATCGTCAGCCTGTACGAGATCGGAAAACAGCTCGGCTCAATCATTGATTTACCCCGGTTGTTAAAAACGATTGTCGAAATAGCCACCGAGACAATCGGCACCGAGACCGGTTTGCTAATGCTGATCAATGAGGAGAAAAATGTCCTGGAAATTCATGAGCAGAGAGGTTATCCCGAAGGGAAACTGCCGGCCCAAATCCCACTGGACGCCGGGATTGTCGCCAAGGTCATTGAGAATAAATCATCGGTCATCACTTCTGACTTTACCAGCAGTCACCAGTACGCCGGTTACCGGCGGTTTGGCTTTGAAACCGAATCCTGCTTGCTGACGCCTATTTTATTAAAAGAAAAAGTTATCGGGCTGGTCTTTCTGGGCAATAAACTCAATCATGATTTTTTCACCGCCGGGAACGAGAAACTGCTGACGGCTCTTTGCAACCAGGCCGCGATCTTCATCGAAAATGTCCGCCTGTTCGAAGAATCGCTGGCTCAGCACAGGCTACAGCAACAACTCAAGATCGCCCATGATATCCAGACCAGTTTACTGCCGTCGCAGCCGCCGGAGATTCCCGGGTTTGATCTTTACGGAATCAGCGTTCCGGCTGTTGACGTTGGCGGAGATTATTTTGACTATATCGAGTTACGGGACGAACGCTGGGGCGTTGTCGTGGGCGATGTGGCTGGTAAAGGCGTCCCGGCGGCGCTCTTGATGACTACCACGCGAAGTATGCTCCGCAGCCAGGCCTACTTAGAGAAAACGTCTTCGCGCATGTTGACCAAACTGAACGACCAGTTAGTCAAGGAAGACATTCCCGATCGTTTTGTGACCATGATTTACGCGATCCTGGAACCTGATTCCCGGGAAATCAGGTTTTCCTGCGCCGGGCATGATCCTCTGCTGGTTTATCACGGGTCGGAAAATAAATTCCGGGAATATCACCCGAAAGGTCTCGTACTTGGTATAATGCCTGATCAACAATACGAAGAATTAAAAATAAATCCGGGCGACGGCGATATCGCTCTAATATATACTGACGGCATTACCGAAGCCCTGAATGACCGGAATGAGGAGTTTGGGCTGCAAGGGCTGAAGGATATCGTCGAGAAACATCACGAACTGAGCGCTCATGAGATAGCGGATGAAGTGCTTAAGGCTGTCCGGCGTTTCAGCCATGATTGTTCCCAGCATGATGATATAACTTTGATGGTGATTAAAAGACTATGAAAAAGAAAAATCTGGAAATAATAACTTATGGTAATGATATCCTGAGAAAGATCGCGGCCCCGGTGGAAAAGATTGACCAGGATGTTGTCAATCTATGCCGGGAGATGATCCAGTCCATGAAAGCCGCCAAAGGCATAGGGCTGGCCGCGCCGCAGGTTGGCGTCAGCAAGCGTATTATTGTTGTCCTGCAGGATCCTGAGAGAGCCAAGGCCTTAACCATTATTAATCCGGAAATAATTGAATGTGAAGGCGAAATCAAAGGCGAGGAAGGGTGTCTCAGCCTGCCCGGGATTATTGGTGAAGTGAACAGGTGCGCCCGGGTGCTGGTCAGGGGGCTGGATAAAAAAGGAGCGCCCTTTGAAATCGAGGGAACCGAAATATTGGGGCGCGTCTTCCAGCATGAGATCGACCATCTGGATGGCAAGCTGTTTATCGATCGTTTCAGCTTCGTGCGCCGTAAACTCATCAACAAGAAGCTGCGGCAATTGAAACAGGAAACTTTGGCCAAGCTGACCGGTGTTCAATAGATTGCGCGTATTATTTTACGGCACGCCGGAATTTGCCGTTCCCGCTCTAATCAAGTTGATCCAGCAAAAACATGAAGTTGTCGGGGTCGTCACCCAGGCGGACAACCGCTCCGGCCGGGGCCTGAAGTTAACTCCGCCGCCGATTAAAGTTGTCGCTTCCTCCTTTGATATTCCCATATTCCAACCGGAAAGAATCAACCAGCCCGAGTTTTTATCGCAACTCAAAGAGCTGCCAATCGATCTGGGAGTCGTGGCGGCCTACGGTCAATTTATTCCCCGGGCGATTCTTGAACTGCCTAAATATCGCACGATCAATATCCACCCCTCTCTCTTGCCCAGATACCGGGGGGCGGCGCCCATAAACTGGGCTTTGATCAACGGGGATAAAGAAACGGGCGTATCGATAATTTATTTAATACCCGAGATGGACGCCGGTGATATTATCAGCCAGGAGAAGCTGCGTATCAATCATGACGACAACGCTTTGAGCCTGTCAGAAAAGCTGGCTCAACTGGGCGGCGACTGCCTGCTTTCAGCTATTGATCTGATTGACAGGCAGAAGGTCAAAGCCCGGCCCCAGGATGCGGCCAAAGTCGTTTTGGCTCCCCGCCTGAAAAAGGAAATGGGCCGGCTTGACTGGGACAACGCTTCAACCAGTAGCCATAACCTGATCCGGGGACTCAACCCCTACTGGTCAACCAAAACCGTTTTCCGGGGCAAGACGCTCAAGGTTACCAAGTCCAGAATAACCAAAGATATTATCAAACCGGCAACGCCGGGGACTATCGTCTCGCTCAATCGAAGGCTGGGTCCGGTGGTCGCCTGCAAGAACGGCGGCGCCCTGATCCTGACCAAAATCCAGATGCCGGGCAAAAAGGAAGTTGACGGAGCCCGGTTCATTAACGGCTACCAGATAAAAATCGGGGAAAGATTTTTCAAGCTATGACCGCCTTGACCAGTGAGAAACCAAACAAGCTGAACATTTACCTGATAGCTCTTGGTTTGTTGGGGATTACTGTTTTTTCACTCCTCTACCAGGGAGTTTTTTTCGGCCTGGGAGCGACCGACCACAGCGTTCATATTCCGATTGTCAAAGCGCTGAATAACCCGCAATTATATGCCAACGATCTGTTCGTGAAGACGGCGCCCCAATATTTTACCTTTTTCTGGAGATTTGTCGCATTCGCCGCCCGCTACCTCCCGCTCCCGCCACTTTTCCTAATCTTGCATATCATTTTTCGCCTGCTCTGGGTCGTAACCATCTATTACCTGGCCCGGGCCTGGTCGCTGGACCGGTATTCCGCCCTGCTCGGGGTCTGTTTTTTAATCACCTCAAAAGTTTTTCTGAATTTTTCGCCGCTGCCGGAGGGTTTGATACATTCCGAAGCGGCCTGGCCCTTTCTGCTGCTGTCAATG
>JAJRWM010000051.1 GCA_024276815.1 bacterium | reverse complement strand
CCCGCCGACCGTGGAGATATTGACGCCTGATTTCCAGGGCGATGACGGCTTGCTGGCCGAAATCGCCCGGTTGCCGCTGGATGTGTTTAACCACAACCTGGAGACGCCGCCCCGATTTTATCCTACCGTACGACCGCAGGCCGATTATAATCGCTCGCTTTATGTCCTGAAAAAGATCAAGGAGATGGCGCCCGCGGTTATTACCAAGTCGGGGATCATGGTTGGTTTCGGCGAGAAAGATGTCGAAGTGTTTGCTACCCTTGAGGATATGAGAACCGCCGGGGTCGAGATGGTGACGATTGGCCAATATTTACGGCCTTCGTTAAAACATTTATCGGTTGTCGAGTATGTTACGCCGGAGCGGTTTGCTAGCTATGCCGACTTCGCTGAAAAAGCCGGCTTTAGAAAAGTGGCCAGCGCGCCGCTGGTGCGCAGTTCGTTTCTGGCCGAAGAATTGTTATTTGGTAAAATATTAATAAATCAAGAAGAAGGAGTAACCTGTCAGTGAGTATAGCGATTGTTGGTACAGTGGCTTTTGATTCAGTGGAGACACCGTCCGGGAAAGCGGATAACGTCCTGGGAGGGAGCGCGACCTACGCCTCGTATTCCGCCAGCTTCTTTTCTGAAGTTGAACTGGTGAGCGTGGTGGGGGAGGACTTCCCCGCCGAAGAGATCGCCGCCTTTAAGCAACGGGGTATCAATACCGATGGCCTGGAAATAAAAAAGAACGGCAAGACTTTCAGGTGGCGCGGACATTATGGCGACGACCTGAATAACGCTCAGACCTTGGCTACCGATCTGAACGTGTTGGAAACCTTTGATCCCAAGTTGCCTGATACCTGCGCCGCCGCTCAGTTCCTGATGCTGGGTAATTTTGATCCGGCGCTGCAACTTAAAGCCTTGCGGCAGATGAAATGCCGGCCCAAGCTGGTTGTGTTGGACACTATGAATTTATGGATTGATATTACACGGGAAGACTTGCTTAAAGTCATTGCTGAGGTTGATATGGTCATCGTCAATGACGGAGAGGCCCGGGACCTGACCGGTGAGAGTAACCTGGTCAAAGCGGCCAAGGCTGTTATGGCTCACGGGCCGGCAATCGTCGTTATCAAAAAAGGCGAGCACGGGGCGCTGTTGTTCAATGGCGGAGAGTATTTTTCCGTGCCGGCCTATCCTCTGGAAGAGGTGTTTGACCCCACCGGCGCCGGTGACAGTTTCGCCGGCGGCCTGGTGGGGTACATAGCGAAAAGCGGCGAGGTTAATAATGATAACTTACGCCGGGGGATGGTCTACGGCAGCGTTATGGCCTCGTTTAACGTCGAGGACTTTACCCTGAACCGTTTCCGTGAATTGACCCGGGCGGAGATTGAAGCCAGATTTCTGGAATTCAAGAAGTTTGCTGAGTTTTAATCGAAAAAAAGGATACCGTTATGTTCATCAAAGAATCGAAGAAAATAAACAGACTGCCTCCTTACGTTTTTGCCCGCATTAACCAACTCACCAGAGAGGCGAGGGAGCAGGGCCGGGATATTGTCAATCTGGGGATGGGCAATCCCGACCAGGCTACGCCTTCGCATATCGTGCAGGGGCTGATCAAAGCCAGCCTGGACGGCAAGAACCATCGCTACTCAATGTCGAGGGGGGTCTACAATCTGCGGCGGGATATTTGCCGCTGGTATAAAAAACGATATGACGTGGGCCTCGATCCGGATACGGAAGCAATCGCCGTTATCGGGACCAAGGAGGGATTGATGCACCTGATGTTCGCTATGATTGACGAGGGCGACATGGTTATGGTGCCTAACCCGACCTATCCGATTCATCTCTACGGACCGATAATGGCCGGCGGGGATATTATCAATATTGAGTGCCATAAAGATGTGGATTTTCTGGACGAGGTGGAGAAAAAGCTCAAGGAAACGTTCCCCAAGCCCAGGACGCTGATTGTCAGCTATCCGCATAATCCGACCACTATTTGCGTGGACGATGACTTTTTTAAGCGGCTGGTTAAATTGGCCAAAAAAGAAGACCTGCTGGTTATTAATGATCTGGCCTACGCGGATATCTCGTTTGATGGCTATAAACCGTCCAGTTTCCTGCAAACGCCGGGAGCGAAAGACGTGGGTATCGAGTTTTATTCCCTGTCCAAGTCGTTCAATATGGCCGGCTGGCGGATCGGTTTCGCTGTGGGGAACTCTGAGGTCATCAAGATTCTGACCAGATTCAAAAGCTACGCCGATTACGGTATCTTCCAGCCGATCCAGATTGCCGCGATGAAAGCTTTGCAGGGAAGCTATAAATGCGTTGAGGAGATCAGCAATACCTACGAAGCTCGGAGAGATATCCTCGTCGATGGCCTTAACAAGCTGGGCTGGCCGGTGGATAAGCCCAAGGCGACCATGTATGTCTGGGCGCAAATCCCGGAGCGGTTCGCCCATATGAGTTCGCTGGACTTCAGCTTGATGCTGTTTGAGCAGACCGAGGTTGTGGTCTCTCCCGGTATCGGTTTCGGGGAGTATGGCGACAAGTTTGTCCGGATCGCCCTGGTTGAAAATGAAAAACGGATAAAACAGGCGTTGCGTAATATCCGCCGTGTGTTTAAGCAGAATAACAGAAATGATGATGGCGGCGAGTGACATATGAGTGAAAATAAAATAATTAACCTGGCCCTGGTGGGCTGCGGCACTGTCGGCGGCGGTGTGATTAATATATTGACTAAAAACCACGCCTTGATCAAAAAAAGGCTGGGGCTGGAGCTGACGCTGAAATATGTGGTTGATGTAAACGGCCTGATGAGCTGGATGAGAAATTATTTCCCGGCATGAAGTTTTGCGACCGAATCGAGCCGGTTATCAACGATCCGCAAGTTGATATCGTTATTCACCTGGTCGGGGGCGAGACTCTTGAGAGGGAGTTTATTTTAAGTTCCCTGAAAAAAGGCAAACACGTGGTGACGGCCAATAAAGCGCTGCTGGCCAAACATGGGGCGGCAATATTCAGAGAAGCGCTGGCTCATAAATGTCATGTCGGG
>JAJRWM010000050.1 GCA_024276815.1 bacterium | reverse complement strand
TGGTTGAATCGGCCAGACACAGCGCAGCGATTATATCGGCGCAGAAAAACGAGCTGATCACGATAAGAACAACTATTAACAAGTGACGCGCTTTCATTTTTACTTACCTTATCCACAGCCGCCGCGGACAGGCGGACGGCGTTTTCTCTCCCAATGGTTTATACCCTGTATGTATCCCATAATCTTAGCACACGTCAACCTTTCAAGTCAAAGCGGCTACCTAAGATTATCGGTAATCAAGGTTATAAACTCAAATGTTATTTCCTGCCGGCTTTTTCCCGGCCGGCCGGCGGGATTTTAGCCCGTCTTGCCGGAGCCTGAGTGAACTCCAAAAATTAAATTCACTTGACCAGACAACCGATATCAGGTATTATCAATTATTAAATTCAGAAAAACAGGCTTTAGTCAATATGCCCGATACCCCGAAAAAAACACTGTCATTTTTCACCTTCATGGTGTGGTTGTTAATTATTTCCAGCGTCAGTCTCCTTTCTTACCTGCATTATCACCAGTTTAATTCCCTGGCGAATCAGGTGATAGAGCAACTGCTTCATACCCAGGTCTCGCTGGCCCACCAGGTCGCTTCCAATATTGAGCAGAGCATTATCCTGACCAAATCAAGGCTCAGCCAGCTAACTGACCGGCCTGAGATCCAGTATCATCAAGAAGGCGCCAAAGAATTGCTCGACAGCTTCCTCGCGCTCAACGACAATCCCGCGGTTGCCGCTATCAGCTATCTCGATTCCAAGGGGAAAGTTGTCTACAACAGCGGCGACCCGAAACTGATTGGCGCGGACCGGTCTTCGCGCGACTATTTCAAGAAACTAAAGCTGATGCCGCCCAAATCATATTTCGCCTCCGAACAGACTGTCCTTACGGGTAAAAACAAGTCAGGACAAAAAGGAATCGTCCTGGCGGCGAACATTTACCAGACCGCCAGAGACAGCGAACATTTAAAGCCCGGCAACGAGTTCAGCGGAGTCCTGGTTCTGCCGCTTTCCCCTTCGTTAATCGCCGAGTCAATTATGTCCTTTATTAAACAGGAAAAGGCTAAAAGCGAATCGCTGTGGATAATTGATCGTAACGGCGAGATCCTCTATCATTCGGACTATCCGGAATATATCGGTCGCTTTATCGAGCCTGGTTCAGACACCTTTGAAACCTTCGCTACCAGGCAAATCGATCAGCTCAACAACCTTCTGTTTAAGAAAGCGTCCAAAGTTATCCAACTGAAACCGAACGGCTCCAAAATAATCGCGGCCTACGCGCCTATCAACATCGAAAACACTTCCTGGGGGCTGGGAGTCGCCATTCCCTATTCTCACGTCGCCGACATAATCAGCAAATCGTTCCGTTACGGCATTTACGCCTTCAGCCTGAGTAGCGGACTTTTACTGTTCCTGTTGTTCTATTTTTCCCATATTAACCGCAAACGAATCGCCGCCGAGAACGAAGCGCGGTTCGCGAGCATTATCGAGAATCAGAACGCTGACCTGAATATTAAAACCGAAGAACTGAGCGTCGCTAACGAGGAGTTGTTGTCCACCAATGAAGAGTTGACGATTTCCAACCAGGAACTGGAGTCTTCCTATGAGCAACTGCGGAATACGACGGACGAGTTGACGGCTACCTACAGGGACCTGAATAACGCGCAGGAAAAATTAAAGGAAAATTACGAGATTGTCCAGAAAGCCAATCGGGAACTGCATCGGATTAACCGCATCAAAAGCGATTTTATCTGTATGGCTTCCCATGAACTGAAAACACCGCTGACCCCGATCAAGGGCTACGCTTATTTACTGTTGAGGGATAGTCAGAATAAATTTGACCAGCAGGCCAAGGATATGTTTAGTTCCATAGCCAAGAGCGCGGACCGGCTGGAAACCACGATCAATGATATGCTGGATATTTCACGGATCGAGTCCCGGAAATTGAACCTGCATTACAACCGCTTTCCGATTCAGGAATTGCTTGAAGACGCTAAATCAGATGTTCTGCCCTACCTGCAAACCCGTAATCAGACCCTGACGATTATTGATAATAATCCCCAACCGGTCATTATTGAGGCTGACCGCAATCGCCTCAGCCAATTGTTTGTCAATCTGTTTGGTAACGCCATCAAGTTCTCGCCGGACGGCCGTGAGATTACGGTAATTATTGAGGAACAGAACCAGGGCAAGCTTTTAATCAAGGTAATAGATCAGGGCATTGGTCTGGATCCGGATGAGCAGACCCGTATTTTTGACGAGTTTTACGAGGTGGGGGAGGTCCTGACGCACAGCACCGATAAAATCAAATTTATGGGCGCCGGCAGTGGGCTGGGGCTGGCTATCTGTAAAGGAATCGTCGAGGCGCATCGGGGGGAAATCTGGGTCGAGAGTCCCTATGCCAATCTTGACGAATGTCCGGGTAGCACTTTCTATATCCTGTTGCCGATAAAGTCGAACGGGGAAACCCAGGTTGACCTGTTCGGGGGTGAATCAGCCCAAACCCCCTCTTCATTCGAAGATTCTGCGGCGGCGCAACGCCCCGGGAAAATCCTGATTATCGAGAATGATGACGAGATTACTACGCTGACCAAGCATATTCTGACCGATAAATATATGATTGACACCGCCAAGAACGGCATGGCCGGCTTAAAAAAGGTGTTTGATTTTAAGCCTGACCTGATCCTCCTGGATATCTATTTCCCCGGTCCTAACGGATTTGAGGTTTGCGAGCTGCTCAAGAAAAACAACCAGACCAGGGAGATTCCGGTAATAATGTTCTGCGCCGGTCCGCAAAAGTCGGAAATTGAAAAATGCCTGGCTGCCGGAGCGGATGATTATGTGACCATTCCCTTTGAAAACCAGGAACTGATCGAACTTATCGAAAGACTTCTTGAGGACGTTTAGAGCGTTTTACGAGCAGAGGTAAGGCAAAAACAAGAACCTTGGAAGTAAGGCGTCAGTCTTCCGGGGAAAAGACCTTATTTGTCATTCCCGTGCCAACGGGAATCCACTGGATTCCTGCATACGCTGGCATGACATTACTGGTTCCCCCACTTCACTGACGGGTTACCCTTGGAAACCCCGACTTCAGACTTCGCTGAAGAGACGCCCGTGTGAATAGATGGCGAAAAAAAGCAGGCTCTCTGCACCTTCCCCGGATCTATCCCTTTGGGTAGTCCAGGAATCTGTTTATCATGCGATCTCTCCCGACGTTGTTGGCTACGTCTGTTGCCCAAGCGCTAAAAACTTTAACTTGGAGAAACGAACCCTCTAGGCGGTAAGTTTGTAGGCCAGCCAGATACCCAGGATTGAGCCGAAACCGCTTCCCAGCAAGGAGGTCAGGGACATCCCCTGCGCTCCCAGCGAGGAGACCGCATACTCGCCCGCAACCGAACCGACAATCATGCCAATGATAATCATGGTTTTCCGAGACATTATAGTGTGCTTATCGGCGAAACTCTCCCAAACATGTAGTTTTGATTAAGCGGCGCGATCTGTCAGGGGTGCGGAAGGTTGGGATTAATG
>JAJRWM010000049.1 GCA_024276815.1 bacterium | reverse complement strand
TACGACTTTTTCAGGCACGACTAGCTAGTATACGCGTCCGTCTTCCGGGAACAAACCCTTATTCGTCATTTCCGCGTATGCGGGAATGACACCGGGAGCCGGAATAACGCTATAGTTCCCAACAGTCAGCTATCGTCAATTTCTCCGAACTGGGGCGGGAAGGTAAAGTCGCTAAACGGTTCTTGATTTTCCATACTTCACACAGGTGACAAGACATATCAGCCGGGGGACAATTCGTGAAATGATCCCAGCATTGAGTGACAAGCTGTCGTTCGTAAACCGTACAGTCCTTTCTGACCTTTTCCGTACATTCATTTTTAATCTCCCAGCACGGCGTCAAGCAACCGCGCGGCAACACGACAAAAGTCGCCGTGCCAACCCCCGGCTGGCTGATAAAATCAATATACCCGCCGTGATCTTCAGTAATTTTCAGAGAAGTGAACAGGCCCAAACCGGTGCCCCCCTGCTCGGTGTGACTCGTGTAAAACGGGGCGAAAATCTGGCTGAGACGATCAGGATCAATCCCTTCGCCATCATCAAGCACCAACAGCTGGACAACCTCATCCAATAAACGAAGACGGATTTTCATCGTGCCATCCGCCTTTAAGGCCTGGTGGCAATTCAGAACCAGGTTCATTAATAATTGTTTTAAAGCCGCTTCGTTGCCGATAATCTCAACATTTTCCGGCTCAACATCAACCAGTAAATTGACCCGCTTATCCCTCAATTTTTTCCGCAATAAGACGAAGACGTCGTTGATCACCTTGCTCAAGCTGACTTTACCTTTCTGAGAGGTCGAGGAGCGCCCCAATGAATGCATGTTATTCAAGAGCGAGCCCAGTGATTTCAATTCCGAGCGCGCCTGCCTTATCCGCTCCCTGATAACGTCAACCTCACATCCATCATCCATCTGCAAGTCTAAAATCTCAAACAAACCAATAATCGCCATGATCATATTATTCGCTTCATGGATAATTCCGGAGCTGAGAGCGCCGTTAATGGCGAACCGCTCAAGTTGTGAGATGTGTTTTTGCACCAGGTGGGTTTCGCTGAAATCATTGCGATACATTAGATAGCGGGGGGATAAAAGATCTGATTTGATCGGGATAACCGAATAATTATAGGTCAGCGGGAATAAAACATCCACGTTGGTTGACAATTGCAGTAAAAACTTTCTTGGCTCCTCAATTTTAACCCCGCTCCTTAAAAGACATTCACCGCAAGGCTCATCGTTTTTGTATAAAAATTTATAGCACTTGAGCGGCGTTTCTTCATAACTGATACTTTGCGGATAATCATGGAAATAAACCAGGTTAAAATCACGGTCAACGACATAGAAACTTATTGGTAAATGCTCTAAATAATCACCCCACCACTGATCAACCCGGCTTGATTCCATCGTCATTTGAAACTTTCTCTTTTTATCCGATATTTTTTCATTAAACGCTGCAAGGCCGGTCGCGCCATACCGATCTCATTAGCGGCCTGGGTCACGCTGCCTTTGGTCTCTTTCAGGACACGACAGATAAACTTTTTCTCAAAATAACCGTTCCAGACGTTTTTCGCGTTTTTGAAGTTCTTTTCCTGGCATAACAAGTAATTCAGGTTTTTATAGTCACCGTCGTTATCGAGCAGGCCTAAAGAAGAATTGGAGTTTAACAGATACTCAGGTAAATCGGCCCGGCGGATCTGATTGTCTTCAGCCATCATAACCGCGCTCTCACAAACATTTTTCAGTTCCCTGACATTGCCCGGCCAACTGTGTTTACTGAGTATTTCCTGGGCCTTGGCCTCAATCCCCTCGATTTGCCGGTTTTGCTGTTCGCCGTAGTATTTGATAAAATGCTGAAAAAAGATATGAATATCTTCTCCCCGTTCACGCAGGGGCGGCATATTCAAATTGACCACATTTAAACGGTAATAAAGATCCTCCCGAAAACGGCCCTGCTCCACCAACTTCTCCAGCGGAGTGTTGGTCGCCGCGATAAATCTAACATTACTGGTTAATTTACGGCTACTGCCCACCGGGTGAAATTCCCGTTCCTGGATTACCCTTAAAAGCATGATCTGAATGCTGTTTTTAAGCGTGCTGATCTCGTCTAAAAACAAGGTGCCGCCGTCGGCTTCCTCAATAAAACCCTTGCGTTTGCGGTAAGCGCCGGTAAAAGCTCCCTTTTCATGGCCAAACAATTCGCTCTCAATCGTGCCCTCGGCCAGCGCGCTGCAGTTGATAGCGATAAAGGGAGCGTTACGGCGCTTGGACTCGGCGTGAATCGCCTGCGCCGCCAATTCTTTACCGGTGCCGCTCTCGCCAAAGATGAGCACGTTGGCTGTACTGGGCGCGATTTTCCTGATCTGCATAAAGACTTCCTGCATTGCCAGGCTGCGCCCCAGCATGTTATGGAATTCATATTGCTCGCTAAGCTGCCAGCGCAGCTTGTGAATTTCCTGCTTCATGCTGATCTTGTCCAGCATGTTTTTGATATTCTGACGGATCTCGTCGCCGGTTACCGGCTTGGTCAGGAAGTGAAAAGCGCCTAATTTTATCGCCTCAACCGCCAGGTCAATCGTACCGAAGCCGGTTACGACAAGCACTTCGATGAAGGGATATAATTCTTTTATCCGGGATAACAGATGCAGCCCGTGGATATCCGGAAGCTGAGCGTCCACAACCACAATATCATATCGACGCGCGTTCAGCCTCTCGAGCGCATCCCGCCCGGCGGAGACAACGTCAACCTGATATCCGGCCAGACTCAAAGCGCGGTAAAAGGTCTGCTGAATGGCCGTGTCATCATCAATTACCAGGACTTTTACTTCAGACAGATCAATCACCTCTTGTTTATCAGTGAAAGCAGTTTCGCCTGTTGCGAATGGCAGATAGCCGCTCCCAGCGCGTCAGCCGCGTCAACCGGGCGAGGAACTTCCTTCAAGCTTAACAAAACCCTGACCATATTCTGAACTTGCTGTTTTTCAGCCCGGCCATACCCCACCAAGGCTTGTTTTATTTCCAGAGGAGTGTATTCAAAAACTTCCAGCCCGCCGATACGGGCCGTTAAAAGGACCACGCCGCGCGCTTGTCCCACCACCAAAGCGCTGGTTACGTTTTTATGAAAAAAAAGTTTCTCTACCGACAGAGCAACCGGCTGGTAATGCTTGATTACCTCAGTTAACTCGTTAAATATCTGTTCCAGGCGGAAAGACATTTCATTTTTGCTACTGGTACGAATACAATTGTAGGCGACCGGCGCCAGCTTGTTGTTAACCTTCTCAACAACTCCCCACCCCAGCTTGGCAAGCCCGGGATCAACACCCAGAATCCGCATCAATCCAGGTTATCTTGAGTATCGAAATTGGAAAAAACATTCTGCACATCCTCATGTTCCTCCAAGGCTTCCAGTAATCTGAGTATTTTCCTGGCGTCAGCGCCGGAAACGTCAACTGTGTTCTGGGGTATCCGGCTCACTTCGGCCATTTCATATTCAACGCCGGCGTTTTCCAAAGCCTCTTTAACCACGCTAAAACGATCAGGCGGAGTCAGCACATCGAAAAATCCATCTTCATCGTTAATATCCTCGGCTCCGGCTTCCAGAACTATATCCATAAGAGCGCCCTCATCAATTTTTTCTTTATTGATTATGATCTGGCCCTTCTGGGAAAACATCCAGGCAACGCAGCCGCTTTCCCCAAGGGAACCGCCTCTTTTGGAGAATATATTGCGCATTTCAGCGGCAGTGCGGTTGCGGTTGTCGGTCACTAACTCGACCATAATCGCGACCCCCTTGGGCCCGTATCCCTCATAGGTAATTTCCTCATAATTGCCGCCCGCCAGTTCCCCGGTGCCTCTCAGGATCGCTTTTTTGACGGTATCATTGGGCATATTCGCTTCTTTAGCCTTCTGCACCGCTGTCCTTAAGCTGTGATTGGCGTTGAGATCGCCTCCACCGCTACGAGCCGCGGTCGTAATATCCCTGATCAACTTGGTGAACAGTTTGCCCCGCTGAGCGTCCGCTCTTCCTTTTTTATGTTTAATAGTGCTCCATTTGGAATGACCCGACATACATACTATCTCCTGTTTTTATTCAGATTCTGAGTTCTCTTTTTTTAAAACATCACGGTTAAAATAAATATGGTTTTGCTGATCTATTGAAATTCTGCGGCGACGCCTCGGCTTTATCTTGCTTTCCTCTTTTTCCTCAACTTCTTCCTCGACCGGCGGTTCCCGCAAAGGCTTAACCATTTTGGTATAGCAACTTAAACACAACGTCCCTCTGGAAACCGGTTTGCCGCAAATCTCGCATTTGACAAACACTCCAAAATCATGTTTCTGGATCTCGATGCGGCCTCTTTTGATATAATCCAGGATTTTCCTGGATTCGACGCCTGTTACCTCGACAATCTCCATCAAGACAGCGTCCCGGTTAGCCCGCAGGTAATCCCTGACCAGGCGAAATTCCTCGTCCTCTATTTTCTGACAAACCGGACAAAAGGACCGGGCATCTGATTTGAACAGCTTGTTGCATCGCGGACAGGTTTTAACTCGCATTTCTATCCTCTGACCAGTCTCCGCCGTTTCCTTTTACTGATCGGCGGACCGATTATCTCTGACCAGACAAACGCGTTCATTAAGCCAGCGGGAAATTCCTGAGCAACATAGCGCGCGGACGCTATTTCCTTCTCTTTTAACGCCCGCCCAGCCGCCGGGGTTTCATCAGGTTTGGCGAACGGTAATTCAGCGGCCGGTTGCCCCCCTGGCGCAGGGTTCATTTCTTCGTACTCAGACAGATATTCAGGCGTCAGCGGTTCCCGGGGAAAAGGTTCCGGGTTCATCTCCGTCGGCAACCCCGAAGGATGTTCCGCGGCTTCCTGAGCTTTACGAATCTCCTCAAATATTGTTGTCAGGAACCCCTTGGCGGGCGGCTGGCCGCCTTTTTTCTTTATTTTACTGACTGACTGAAATAGTGAAAGAACTATTACCGCCAGAAAAAACAATAATTCAAAGATATTTTCATTCATTTTTATTCCCTGGTTTTGGCGCGGGCGGCGGCGAGGAAATCGCTGTTCTCATACTGGTATCCGCGACCACGTTTTGGATGTTATAGTAATCCATCACACCTAAATTTCCCGCGCGGAGAGCATCCGCCATCGCTTTGGCACTTCGGCCTGGGCTTCTTCCACCTTGGAACGCATCTCGACAACCAGCGCTTTCATTTCCTGCTCTTTGGCAAAAGCCATAGCCCGTCTCTCTTCGGCTTTAGCCTGGGCGATCTGCTTGTCCGCCTCGGCCTGAGCGATCTGTAATTGAGCGCCGATATTCTTGCCGACATCCACATCGGCGATATCGATCGACAAGATCTCGAAAGCGGTTCCGGCGTCCAGTCCCTTGGCCAGCACAACTTTAGATATGCTGTCAGGATTTTCCAAAACCTCTTTGTGGGTGTTGGAGGAACCAATAGTGGTAACAATCCCCTCCCCGACCCGGGCAATAATGGTTTCCTCGCCGGCGCCGCCAACCAGCCTTCCGAGGTTGGTCCGGACAGTCACTCTGGCGGTCGCCAGCACCTGGATACCATCTTTCGCGATCGCCGCCACCATGGGAGTCTGGATAACCTTGGGAATAACGCTCATTTTTACGGCTTCGAGGACATCGCGTCCCGCCAGATCAATTGCCGCCGCCATTTCAAAAGACAACGGAATGTTAGCTTTTTGAGCGGCGATTAAAGCGCTGACCACTCTTTCAACATTGCCACCCGCCAGATAATGAGCTTCCAGACTATTGACCGAGATTTTAGTCAGCCCGGCTTTTTCCGCCATGATTTTTGGATTGACTATCCTGGTTGGGGGTACCCGGCGAAAACGCATACCTATCAGTTCAAAGATACTGATTGAAACACCGCTGGCCAAGGCGGCGATCCAAAGACGCACCGGAACCATGTAAGCGAAAAACGCCAGAAACAGTATTACGACTAACGGGATAAATCCTACGATTATTTGGGGCATGAGTTTTCTCCTCTATCAATAATTAAAAAGATATTGATTGTAACAATTTTATTACTTTTACCGCTTCTTGTCAATTTTCGCGCCTGATAATTCAGAAAAATATTAAAAAGAAAGGTTTTCGTGATTCAGTTAAAAAATCGGCGAAATTATAATTTAAATTTCTGGATCCGGTGGTTGCCGGTATCAGCGACCAATACGCTGTCATCAGCTCCGATGGCAATCCCCAGCGGCTCTTTAAACTGGGCCGGCCCCTCGCCCGGCTCGCCAAGGACAGCGGTCAGCTTGCCGTTTTTATCATATTTACGCACTTTTTGAGCGCCAGCGTCCACCGCGTAAATATTCCCGGCGTCATCAACAGCGACATTGATTACCCGGATAAAAGCGCCATCATTCCCCAAACCGACAGCCTTCACAAATCCCCCCTGTTCGTTATATATCTTGATGAGATTCATGGCAACATCGACAACCAGCAAGTTGTTATCCTTTGAGATCGCCAAACCATAAGGTATCAACATCTTATCAGCGGCGGAACTGACAATTTCCGCGATAAAGGTTCCGTCCGGCTTGAATTTCTGCACCCGCCGGCTCTCAACATCGGCCACAAAGACATCGCCGTTGCTATCCACGGCAATTCCCATAGGTTTCAGCAACTGGCCAGGTTCGGTTCCCCTCTCTCCCCAGGAACGGATAAAAACACCGTTAACGGCAAACACCTGCACCCGGCTGTTACCCGAATCTGCGATGTAAACCCGCTTGTCCCAAACCGCCAGACCGCTCGGCATATTAAACTCGCTTTCACCGGCGCCGGCGCTGCCCCATTTATCAACAAACTCACCCTTTGGGTTGAATTTTTCAATTCGATGATTCTCATAATCCGAGACATATAAATTATTTTCACTGTCAAGAGCCAGCCAGCGGGGGGAAAGGAACTGACCATCGGCACGCCCCTTGCTGCCGATTATTCCCACCAGCCTGTAAGGTGAGGTTACGCTTTTGCCGCAACCGGCCAGAAACAAACCGCCTGAAACGAAGACAGTTAAAAGGATTGCGATAACAACAAGACTAAAGCTCTTCCCTGGTAATCTTTTAAAAGTCATAGTTGACTCCTGTGATTATTATGATTGTTGTGTATAGATAAATTATTAAATTAAAAAAACCGGTTTGTCAAGTATAAACAGGCCTCCCGG
>JAJRWM010000048.1 GCA_024276815.1 bacterium | reverse complement strand
GGCCAGTTCATGGTAGGCGTCTTTAATCGATCGGTCGCCAATCACAGTGAAATACCCATCCCGGTCGTAGCCCCGGGGACAGCGATACAGATTGCCGTCCGGATTGTAAAAACAAGCCAGGCGTCCCCAGTAACACTTGCTAATATTCGTCTTTTTAAGTTGTTCAAGCTGCTCGTCAGTCATTTCATCTTCCAGTAAAATATCCTGCGCGCCAAAAGGCCAGTTGATAACTTGCCGGATGGCGCCCTCCTTGGAAGTTATCGGGTAACCTTTTTTCTTACATTCACTGAGATAACGAGCTAAATTTCTCACGTGTTCGGGAAAACCGGCTTCGTCACCGCAGCCGGTTGAGCTGTCACCGCTTTCGAGAGCATAGACAAAGTTGACGCTGGTTTTATATTTTTGGGCCAGTTCGATTAAATGATCGATATCTTTCTGAGATGTTTTGCAGGTCAGCACGCCATGGAGCCGGGTGTTTATACTATTATCATTCATGAGTTCCAAGGCCTTGACGGCTATTTCATAAGCGTTTTTCCCCCGGTGAAAACTGGTTGTCTCTGGAGCGCCGTCAAGACTCACGCAGACCACGTAACACTTTTTCAGGGCCTCAATGTGATCGGCCACTTTAAAACCGTTGGTGGCCATGGAACACTCAACGCCTCTTGAGACAATATGCTCGATGATAATACCCAGGTCAGGATGCAGGGTTGGTTCCCCGCCCTGAAGATCGATTTCCTCGGCCCCCAGTTCAATGAATTGATCGATGTAATCAAGCAATTTACTGGTCGGCACATCCTTCTGTTTCCTGTTTTTCAAAGTGGCGAAACAATACCGGCAGCCAAGGTTGCAACGATTGGTAATGCCAAAGCCCACCAGCAAGGGGGTTGGCTTGTTAAACCACTTATACTTAAGAAGTTTGGGATACACGCTGGCGGCCATTTTGATTTTATGGATTATGCGGCTCATCAATCTCTCCGAAGAAGGTAAAAAGCATCAATATGTTAATATAAATTAATAAACATTGCCAGACAATTACCGCCTGGAACAGAGTTATTCGCTTCTTTGATTAATCCATTGAAATATCAAAACTAATAGTGTTTTCTAAAGCAAATTACGATCAAATGTACAGTGCTTTTCAGCCTTGGTCATTCCCGCGAACGCGGGAATCCAGGACTGGATACCTGCTTTCGCGGGTATGACAGACAGCATGATTGGTAGTAAAACGCTTTAGTTGTGCGATCAGGCTGTTTGAAGTTTTTGTGAGGGGGTGCCGAGGAGGCGGTTTTTGCCTGTTTATCGACGAGCTAATTTTTAGCGAAGTCTAAGAGAGTTACCCCTAAGACTCTTCGCACATCTTTTAAATTCTTCGATTTTTGTCGGATAAGTTATGGTAAAATAGCTCAACTTATCGTGAAACAGGAGCTTTTAATGAGTAAATCCAAGGTTGTTGTTCTAAAGACCAAGCCGGAAACCGTGTTCGAGGATTACGCCAGGTTGATGCGGCTCGCCGAATATGAAAAATATCTGCCCAAGGACAAAGATACCGCCTTGAAAATTAATATTTCCTGGCATCATTTTTATCCCGCCTGCTCGACCACTCCCTGGCAGTTGTAAGGCGTTATCAAGACTATGCTCGAAGATGGCTACAGCAAAGACTTGATCCACGCCTGTCATAACCGTACGGTCGTCGTCAATTCCCACAAAGGCGAAGTTCTCAACAAACAAAAACCGGTAGTGGAAAAATACGGGCTGAGGAATATCCACCTCTATGAAGGTCAGGAATGGGTCCAGTATGAACCAAAGGGGAAAATCAGGGTACTCCACGATATTTTCCCGAAGGGAATCCAGATACCCAAACGATTCATCGGTGAGAATATTATTCATCTGCCAACCATGAAAACACACGTGTTTACAACCATGACCGGGGCTATGAAAAACGCCTTTGGCGGCCTGCTGCATGAGAAGCGTCACTGTACCCATTCAGTTATTCACGAAACTTTGGTCGACCTTTTGACGATACAAAAAGAAATACATACCGGAATTTTCGCCGTGATGGACGGAACCTTCGCCGGTGACGGCCCCGGCCCACGCTGCATGGTGCCCTACGTTAAAGACTATATCCTGGCCAGCAACGACCAGGTCGCGATTGACGCTGTCTCGGCCAAGATGATGGGCTTTGACCCCATGAGCCTGAAATTTATCCGACTGGCCCATGAAGCCGGTTTAGGCTGCGGTGAGGTGAGCGAGATAGAGGTGGTCGGAGAAGATATTTCAAAGGTTAATTTCCACTTTACCGGCAACCAGAACACCTTCGCTTCCAAGGGACAGAAATTAATCTACTGGGGGCCTTTGAAGTTCCTGGAAAAACTCTTGTTGAGAACGGTTCTGGCTCCCTGGTCGTATGTCGCCTCGATCCTGTACCATGATTATTACTGGTTCCCTTTTCATGGCAAAGGACGGGTGAAAAAAGCCCTGAACAGCGGCTGGGGTAAACTTTTTAAAAAATATAAATGATGCGCTGATAGTCGCGGAAGGAAAGCTATGGAGAGCAAAATACGTCAGGCGGCGCAGGAACTTAAGGACAGGTTTAACTGCGTCTCCTACAAGATGGAAACCGAGGCCGAGGGACTGGTTTTCGCCGAAATATCAGAAAGAATCAACCTGCTGGGCGGCGTTTTGCCAATCACTATCAAAATCGGCGGACCGGAAGCCCGCGGCGATATCCGAACCTGTATCGGCCTTGGGGTGGACGGTCTGACCGCTCCCATGGTCGAATCCGAGTACGGCTTGCGTAACTTCATCGACGCTCTGGAAGCTATCGCGTCGCCTAAACAATTGAAGGAACTGCAAAAAGGCGTCAATATTGAAACCAAAACCGCTTACGCCAACCTGCCGGATATCATAAATTCACCGCATTTGAAAAAACTTGACCAGTTCAGTATCGGACGCAGCGACTTGTCTTCCTCTCTGGGGGAGAATGTTGACAGTCCCCGGATGTATGAGATCGCAGCGGATATCGCTAGTCGGGGAAAAGAAGCCGGTTTGCTGATCTCGGTTGGCGGCAACGTTAATCCGGCCAACGTCAATAGCATCATCGAGCGAATCAGGCCGGACAAGGTGAATACCCGCAACCTGGTCTTCAAAGTCAATGCCGGCGTCGATTACCCCCTGGCGATTAAAAAAGCTCTTGAGCTTGAGATCGCCATCCTGGAATGGAAGAAGAAGATTTATGCCGATTTTGTCAGGATGATGGAAAAACGTGTAGCGGTATTAAAATCAAGGCTGGAGATTTAAGTTTGCCCAACGTTATGATTATCGGCGGCGGCCTCATGCAGTTGCCCGCTATCAAGGAAGCCCAGAAACTGGGCTACCGGACAATTGTCACGGATTATGACGCTAACGCCATTGGCTTGAAGATCGCTGATTATCCGGTCATCATCAGCACCAAAGACATTGAGGGCACTGTCCGGCTGGCCAAAGAGATTAATCGTTCGGTAGCGATTAACGGCGTTTTGACTATCGGCACCGACGCCTCCATGACTGTCGCCGCTGTAGCCAACGCTCTGCAACTGCCGGGAATCCGCTATGAAGTGGCGGAAATGGCGACCAACAAGATCAAGATGAGACAGCGTTTGCGGGACATGAAAGTCTCAATACCCGACTTCTTCGGGGTCTGGACCTATGATGAAGCCGTGCACGCTTTCAAGAGCCTGGCCAAGCCGGTGGTCATCAAACCCGCCGACAACATGGGAGCGAGAGGCGTCAAGAAGATCGAGGAACTGGTGAACCTCAGAGGGGCGTTTGATGAAGCTAAAAACCTGTCGCCCTGCGGCGAGATAATTATTGAGGAGTTTATGAGCGGACCGGAGCTGAGTATCGACGCTTTGATCTATGATGGCGCTATCACCTATACCGGAATCGCCGACCGCGTTATTGAATTTCCTCCCTATTTTGTTGAAACCGGACACATTCTCCCTTCTAATTTACCGGCCAGCGCCATTAAAGCGGCCTGCAAACTCATGGATAAAGCGATCAAAGCCTTGGGGATAGATCACGGCGCCGCCAAGGGAGACATCAAGATTACTCCCGACGGCCCCAAGGTCGGTGAAATCGCCGCCCGGTTAAGCGGCGGCTTTATGTCAACCTATACCTACCCTCTGGCTACCGGGGGCAACTCTATTCGGGGTGCGATCAAGATCGCCCTGGGACAGCCGCCGGAAATCGAGGAAACCCTTAAACTGGTGGCCGTTGAGGAAGCGATCATCCCGCCGCCGGGCAAAGTCGTGTCAATCACCGGGGTTGAGGCCGCGCTCGCGGTTGAGGGAATCGCCGAAGTGATCATTAATACCAAGGCCGGCGAAACAATCCAGCAGGTGAAAAGCAATATGGGAAAAGCCGGCAATCTAATCGCCGTAGGCAAAAACCGCAAGGAAGCTTTGAACCGCATGGCCGAGGCTAAAAGTAAAATCAATATTGAAATCGGCGTGCCTACCCTGGACCTGGAAGAAGTTAAACGAAGGGCCAGGGAAAAGTTTAAAAAGATTTGCCGGGTCTGTTTGGTTTGTAACGGTGTCGAATGCGCCGGACGAATGCCGGGAATCGGCAGTGTCGGCACCGGCGCTTCCTTCAAAAATAATATTTCCGCCCTGGCGGCGATTAAGGTAAATTTAAGGACTATCCACGACTACAGCAAACCTGACACCAATCTTGATTTCTTTGGCTACAAGTTAAACTCTCCCGTATTAATCGCCCCGATTACCGGAGCGAACACCAATCTGGGCGGAGCGATCGATGAGGAAAGCTACGTTAAGGCGGTAATCAGCGGGAGCAAAAATTCCGGCACTATCGCCATGCTTGGCGACGGCGCCACGCCGGACAAATACCTGATCGGCACCCGGGCAATCAAGGAAAACAATGGTTGGGGCATACCAATATTCAAGCCCAGAAAATCTCCGGCGGAAGTTATTGAACGGATACGGGCCGCTGAAGACGCCGGGGCGCTGGCGGTCGGACTGGATATTGACGCCGCCTGTTTTATCACCATGGCCCTGAAGGGACAAGCGGTTGGCCCCAAAAACCTGGAAGAACTGCGGGCCATTGTTAACAGCACCTCCTTGCCATTCATCCTGAAAGGTATTATGACCAAGGATGAAGCTGTCCTGGCTGCTCAAGCCGGGGCCAAAGCGATCATCGTTTCCAACCACGGCGGTCGGGTTATGGATTACATGCCGGGAAGCGCGACCGTTGTGCCGGGAATTGTCGAGGCCGTTGGCGACCGGGTATTCATCATGGTGGACGGCGGCGTGCGGACCGGGCTTGATGTCTTGAAATACCTGGCGCTGGGAGCCAGAGCGGTACTGGTCGGCCGGCCGGTTTGCATCGGAGCCGTGGGAGGCGCGGAACAGGGAGTAAGTTTAATCCTGAACCAGATCATCAAGGAGTTAAAGCACTCCATGATTCTGACCGGTTGTGGCAAGATTGAGGATATTGACAGCCGGATAATCTTTCCCTGAATTTATAAGAAGTACCTTGGGGGCTCTTTTTGAAAAACACCGCCCCCAATCCCCCACAAAAACTTTAGTCAGTCCATGACAAAGGCTCTTACATCTGGCTAGCGAACAAGCTTTAATAGCATTTTCATTTCTATTTAGTTGCTTTATGTCACACTCTGTTTTATTATTCAGACAGGTGGAAGTATGAAATTAATTTTGTTTTTCTTTCTTTCGATACTGATGATTTATTTGAACGCGGCCAAAGTCGGGGCCGCTATGGTTGCGAGGTCGGAGGTGGAATCATTTTTACCTGAACAGTTCGCGGGCTGGAAGTTAACTGTAAAAGCTCGCAGGTATGACCGGGAGAATATTTTCGATTATATGGACGGAGCAGGAGAATTTTACCTGGCCTATGATTTCACTGACTTGTACGTTGGTGAATATAAGAAGGGGAACAGCGAGCCGGTTAATGTCGAAATCTACCGGATGGCGACTTCCAAAGACGCTTTCGGAGTGTACTCGCACGATCTTGATGGCAAGAAGGTTGAGATGGGGCACGATGCCATCTATGCCCAGGGCTTTTTGAAGGGCTGGAAAAGTAATATTTTTATCCGCCTGGTCGCTATGCGGGAAACTTCCGATAACAAACAGTTTATCCTCTCCTTCGCCCGACAGTTATTCGAGCGATTGAATGAAGCCGGCGAAAAGCCCGGTTTACTGAAGAAACTGCCGTCCGCCGACCTGATTCCTGATTCAGTCAGCTATTTTCATAAAAATACATCTCTTAACAATATTTACTTTCTCGCTACCGCTAATATCCTCAATTTATCAGAGAAAACCTTTGCAGTCTCAGCGCGATATAAAGTAAATGATTCTGAAAAAGCCAGGTTGATTATCATCGAATACCCGGATGATGAAGAAGCTTAAAAATCATATCATTCATTCAACAAAGCCTTTTTTCCGGAACTGCCGTCTCCGACAGAGACTGAAACAATACGTTTGATTGAGAACAAAGAACACCTTGGAGCGAAGCTTTCAGGGCGATACATCTATCTAATATTTGAAGCGAAAGATGACAAATACATTAAGAATATTTTTAATTCAGCCGAGTAAAAGGATAACTGATTTATTGAAAATTTGATTTTTATTGGAAATTAAATTTATTTTGTGGTAATATCAATAGATACATGGCGCTGGTGGTTCGCAACTCATAGAGGGGTGTGATTCGTGATGAAGGAATCAAAGACCGTTACCAGGCGTGATTTTATCAGGGGAACCGCGTATCAGGCTGTCAGCGCCGCGGTTGGCCTGCTAACAGCCGAACAGATATTACTTGGCCGGCTCACAACAGCCAAAAGCTGGGGTCTCCCCCGGAAAACTTCGCGGGTGATCATTGTTCGTAATGAGAATGTTCTGGACGAGAACAGCCAGGTTAAGCCCGAGATCATCAAGAAAATGCTGAATAGTGCTGTTATGGCGTTTACCGGTGAGATAAAACCATCGTCCGCCTGGAAAAGTTTGTTCAGTCCAAGCGACCAAATAGGTATTAAAAGCAGTTCCAACATGATGCCAACCAGCCCACCTCTTCTCAAAGCCATGCGGGCGAGCCTGGAAAAATCAGGTATCGGATTTAACCATATTAAAGTAGCGGACAAGAAGGCGTTCAGCCAGTTCGCCGACTGTAATGCCCTGATAAATGTCCCGGGATTGAAAACACATTGGTTGAGCGGAATCGCCGCTTCTTTGAAAAATTATATTAATACCACCATGGTGCCCAGTATGTATCACGCTGATTCCTGCGCAAACTTGGGAAAAGTGTGGACCAAGCCCCTGGTTAAAGACAAGACGCGTCTGATTGTTGTTGACGCGGTAAAAGCTCTTTTCAATGGCGGTCCCCAGGTAGATCCTCGTTATATCTGGGATTATCGGGGAATTATCGTTGGCGACGACCCGGTGGCTGTTGATATTGTTTGTTTGCAGATATTGCAGGCGAAACGCAATGAGTACAAGAACGAGTTCTGGTTAATCAATCCGCCGCCGAAACACATTGAGATTGCGGATAAAACCTATCACCTAGGCAACAGCGACATGGCTAAAATAGATTTGATAAAGCTGGGGTGGGAAGAAAATATGTTGCTTTAGCGTCCCCCCCACTGCCGCGTCAACGGCAATGGGGGTAACTTTTTTATTTAAAGGCTTTGGCAGCCTCAAGGATTCTCGCCACTAATTCTTCTTCGCTCTTCAAGCCTTCGAAATTAATCTTGAGCTTTTTGGAAGCGGTAATCAGTGCCCGAACGATTTCAGTATTCGCTACTTTATAGCCGTGGGTGCGACGCGACTTCTGGCCAATTGAATCGAGGAACTCAATCATCCTGGCTGGCATGGTAATAATTACTTTTTTGTAATCCGCCCTTGACATTTTAATGCTCTCACTCCCCTCGTAATTATGATCTTTACTAACGTTACAGCAAATAATACCTGAATACTAGCACCTTTATATTGACCTGTCAAATAATATTTTACATTTTTTTATATTTCTATTAAAAGGTCTATTTTCTTATGCCCATCAGCTCTCAAAACACTCTCTCAGCTTGCCGCTAACACGTTTCCGGACCGGTTGTTTTTCCCAGTTTCAGGCATATCCCCGATACGACTGACGGGCAGATCAATTCACCAGCATTTCCCAGGTTGGCGAAAAGAACCGGGTATATCTGGTAAAAAACAGCCGGGCAAAAGTTTCTGTCAAGCAGATAATTACTATAATGACTATGAGTAAAACTCTTCGCTGCGCCCGGCAAAACCGAGCTGTCGCCTGAACCAGTCACCGGAGTCAGGGTTATCTTTTTGTCAACAACATCCTGGGGTCGCTTTACCTTGCGTAACCCAAACTCCACCAGGTTCAAAAACAACTTCAAAAGATAGTTTTCAGGAGTGAGCCGCCAAAAAAAATCTCCGTTGTTACCAACGCAACGTATTGAGGGAAAATATACTTCGTCTGAATTAACGCCGTCATAAAGAGCTGCTAAAAAATAGGGATATACCCGGTAAAAGGATTCAGGGGAGATGCCGTCCGGCGTCAATTGCCCCAGAGTAAAAATCTTACCTGTTTTTCTGAAGTAAATACAGCTATTGCTAAAACTCTTAACCGTGACCGAATCGTACGTTTTCACCTTAACATCCCGGGCTTTGGCTGAATCAGACTCCGTGATGACGCCGGCTCTTAACCCGGCTAAAGGACTTACGCAAAGAGTCTCCTTGTCGCCGATGTTTTCCGACGCGCTGAGAATTCGCGGGAACAAGCTGTGAAAAAGATGCGGACAGGAGTTTTTGCCCCAGGGGTAAAGAATAAACTGGGCGCCGACCTTATGCTTCAAGCAAGCCGGACCGGCTGAAACTACTTGCGCTCGCACCGTCAGTTGGCCGGCGGAGTTAACCTTTCTCACTGCCACCTGGACGCCACCAGAACAACAACACTGAGTATCAACTGAATTCTTGTCCAAAGACCACTTTAACCAACCATTCCCGACCAGAGTCAACAGGTATGGCAGGCAGGATTGATAAAGAAAAGCGCACATGCCGTCCGGAATCAGATCGCTTGCGTTTAAGATATCGCCATCCCTAAAAACACCCAGGCAGGAAGCGCAACTACCGCTTATTTTAATTTTTCTCCGGGAATATTCCAGGCAACACTTTTGTTCCGTCATGCTGATTATTATACCTTATGTAAACCGAGGAAAGCACTATTTTTCCATATTTCAGGAATTCTTCCAAAGAAGCGAATAACCCTGTTTTAACAGAGACTTTGCTTGACCTGGGCTTTGCTTGTTGATATGATGTCCTGGAAATGCGTTTAGGAATAATTGGCAAACCCCAGTCAGGTAAAACAACGATTTTTAATTTATTAACCGGTTTGGATGCTGTAACCGCTGACTTCAGCGGTAAGATTGAGCCAAATCTGGGTAATATCAAGGTGCCTGATGACCGGCTGGATTATTTGACCTCAATATATGAGCCTAAAAAAACGGTTCCCGCCGAAATCAACTTCGTTGATATACCGGCGCCTCCCAATCCGGATCGTAATACGCAAACCGCTATCTATCAACACATCAGGAATTGCCAGGCCCTGGTTCTGGTAATCCGCGGCTTTAACAGCAATCTGGGCGGCGCGGCCAAGCCTCTGGATGAGTATAACGAGGTCAGCGCGGAACTTATCATCAGCGATCAGATAATTCTTGAAAACAGGGTAAGCCGGATCAGGAAAGAAAAGGGCAAGACGACTAATCCCCTGGAACTGGCCGTCCTGGAAAAATGTCTGGCCTGGATCGAGAAGGAAAACTCTTTGCGAACACTGGAACTAAGTGACGCTGAGCTGAAACTTATCAGCGGTTACCAGTTTCTTTCCCTGAAACCATTATTGAGCCTGATTAATGTTGACGACAGTCAGCCTGATTATCAGGACTTAACCGCTGTATTGTCTGAAGATTCAGTACCTCAAATTGTGATTAACGGTCAGATGGAACTGGAAATTTCCCGCCTTGACGAGGATGACCGGCCTATGTTCATGGAAGAGATGGGGATTACCGAAGTCGCCCGTGATCGTTTTATTCAGACCGCCTACCGGTTATTGAACCAAGTTTCTTTTCTCACTGTCGGGAAGGATGAAGTGCGGGCCTGGACTGTTAAAAGCGGCAGTAAAGCTCCGTTGGCCGGCGGCGTGATCCATTCTGATATTCAGCGTGGATTTATCAGGGCCGAGGTCATCGCCTACCGGGATTTTGTGGAATACGGTGGCGAAGCGGGCGCCAAAAAAGCCGGCAAAGCCCGTTCTGAAGGTAAAGAATATGAAGTTCAGGATGGCGACATCATTAATTTCCGCTTCAATGTTTAGAGCAAAGTGCAATCAAGTATACAGTTTTTAGGGGGAACTGTTTTAGACTTCGCTAAAAATCAGCTCGTCGATAGATATAGAAAAAAACCGCTCCCCCTAAGACCCCCACACAAAAACCTTAATCTGTCTACGGCAAAGGCATTACATCTGATTGCGAAAAGCTCAAAACCTCTCCTGGTAATAATCCTGTTTTTACTCAGTAATTTTCTTCAGGCTCAAGTTGTCATCAACGAAATAATGTGGGATGAACTTCAGTACCTTGAGCTTTACAATAATTCTGGTCAGCCGGTCAATTTGTCCAACTGGACTATTAGTAATAAAAACGGCTTGCTCACCACCCTGCCCAACGTTAACTTCCCGGCCGGCGGCTACTTTTTAATTGAGGAAGACGAAGCCGCGACCTTCATCCCGTCAGATCATCTGGCGGTTCTGAATTTAGGCCGTTTGACCGGAGACCACCTGAGCCTCAAAGACGCCGCTGGATTAACGGTTGACGTTGCCAACAGACCGGGTATGAACTGGTTTGCCGGAATGGACTCTCCCTCCGGCGTTTCGATGGAAAGGGAAAACCCTGATTTACCCGGTGACCTCTCAAGCAACTGGGGCAATTCGACCGGGAATCTGGGCGGGCGGAACGGTACGCCGGGTGAAAAAAACAGTCTGCTTGTGACTAGTCAGTCGAGTTTTTTAATCAAGCGGGTAAATTTCAGGAATCCGCCGGACTGGGTGGAAATACTCTGTCTCAGTGATGGGAACAACGGCGGCGGCCTAGACATAGCTAATTATTATATAACAGATTTAGCCAATCCTGACAAGGTAATCGATAACGTGACCATCCGTAGCGGGGAAACATTGAAGATAACCTATAACAGCAGTGAACCCGATGAAACATCCAGCGCTGACGGTAACCGGAACGGGATTCTGGACCTCTATACCACAGTCAACGGACTGGTTAGCACGGATGAGCAAATAGTTTTTGTCGATGATAATGACCAATTTCTGGACGCGGTCTGCTGGAGTGACGGAGTTCTCGCCAATGAAGAGGCGGCTGATTTGAACGAACTGTTTTTAGCCGGCGAGTGGGATTCAAACAAGGCTGACAGTTGTATCGACAGTCGGCTGGTTGTAGCCGACAAGCTTCTTGAGAGAAAGGGCAACGAAGACAGCAATAGCGCTGCTGACTGGATAATCGCCGATTCCGGGACATACAACCCCGGGACGAATAATGACGCTGTGGACATCGAGCCGTCCCAAAGCGCCAAAATTTCAACCTTAAAAATAAAACCCAATCCCGTCTGGCTGGATGATAATAACCCTGGAAAAAGAAAAGCGGCGATCAGTTTTTATTTGGCGAACGAAGCTAAAGTCACGGCTGTGATTTATGACACGGCCGGCCGCTTGATCCGTAAAATAAAGAGAGGCGAAAGTATGCCCGGCGGCGATAACCAGTTGTTTTGGCGGGGCCGCGACGAGTTTGACAATTCGGTGCCGGTCGGTATCTATATTTTATATCTCAAAACCACCAATGACGGGGGCGCCGACCAGAAGGTCAAAACGATTGTCATCGGCCGTAAAAACTGAGTTTTAGAGCAAGTTAAAACTTTATACTTATTACACTTGCTCTAGAGTATCTTCAGTTTAAAATCAGAGTAGCCAATTCTTTTAATAAACTGCCCCAGTCGTTCACCTTTTTCACCATGTTCGCGATAGAAAAGCAATAATCTATCAAGAAG
Source organism: bacterium (assembly GCA_024276815.1). Taxonomy (GTDB): domain Bacteria; phylum JACRDZ01; class JAJRWM01; order JAJRWM01; family JAJRWM01; genus JAJRWM01. The sequence goes on along the minus strand of JAJRWM010000048.1, from coordinate 6,471 downwards.
ATCGATTATCCGCTCCTGGTCATAAAAAGAGAGCAATTTATGCCCGATTAATGGTTTACGACCAACTTTTCCGCCAACGTAGAGATTAAGACCTTGCTTTTTAGCGATGACCGCGTCATGATTGCAGGTTCGGACACAATTCCCGCAATAAACACAATTACGCCGGATAAATTTTATCTTTGAGTTAACCAATTCAAGAGCTTTCACCTTGCAAATCCTGACACAAGCGCCGCAAGCGGTACAATTTTTTCGGATAAATCCCGGATAAACCGCGCCCAGTATCCCCAGATCATTAATCTGGGGTTTGGCGCAGGAGTTAGGACAGCCGCTAACCCCGACTTTCATTTTTGACGGCAACTCCCGTTCACCAAAGGTTTTATCTATGCGTCTTGCCAACTCTGGCGAGTCTATCAAACCGAAGCGACAAAGAGTATTTCCCGGACAGGCATTCACGTTTCTTAGCCTGGGGCCGGTGGAACCGGTTCTGAGTTCCTTTTCCTTAAGGTAATCGCTTATCGCCTGCTGATCCGCCACCTTCAGCCAGGAAATTTCCAGGCCCTGCCTGGTAGTCAGATGTACTTCATCGCGGCCGAACCTGGCGGCCAGTTCTTTAATGGCCTCCAGTTCATCGAGTGTTTATTGGCCGGCGGTAATATGGAAACGCAAGGTAAAATATTTTTTATCAGACTGTCTTACTTTCCCCCGCAAGCTTGCTTTGCTGGTATTTTTAGTCATATTTTTTTCCTGGCATAATTATATTCAATGTTTTCAGTATACTGTTGATATATCTGGCTTAGCGTATCTGCCAGAGCGACCGTTTCCCCGACGATAAAAATAGCCGGTCCGGCGATTTTACCCACATCAGCAAAGTCAATAAACTCCCCTAGCTTTTTACGAACAACCCTCTGGTTAGGTTTGGTGCCGTTCTCCACCAGAGCGCAATCGATATCACTCTTGAAGCCCTGTTCGAGCAGATTATCGACAATTTTCCTCAGGTTTCTTTTGGGCATTAAAAAAACCACGGTGTCGGCCCGAGGAATGTTCTTTGGCGCTTCCCCCACACTGTCGCTACCGCTAATGATGGCGATCGAGGTTGCCAGATTTCTCTGGGTCAGGGGTATACCGGCCGCCAGAGCGACGGCCATACTTGAGCTGACCCCGGGAACGACCCTGACTTCCACTCCGTTGGCAATAAGAAATGAAGCTTCTTCCCCTCCCCGGCCAAAAACGAAGGGATCGCCGCCTTTGAGCCTGACGACTATTTTACCCGATTTAGCTTTGTTCAGTAAAATAGAATTTATTTTTTCCTGAACCAGGATATGATTACCGGCTCTTTTCCCGGCGGGGATTAACTCAGCGTTAACCGGAGCATTCTTGAGAAGCTGAAAAGGTATCAGGCTGTCATAAACGATAACTTCGGCTTTTTTAATAATATTAAAAGCTTTAACGGTAATCAGTTCAGGATCGCCCGGCCCGGCTCCGACAAGATAGATAATACCTTTTTTCATCTTTTTCACCTTAATCATCAGGAAGACGGCAATTATCGCGACATATTTCTTTTATTTCCTTCGCCCGGGCCGGATCACGCCCCTGGGTCGAACAAGTCAACAAAATATTACCCTTAACCCAGGCCGCGACATTGATAAAACTGGAATTTTCCGGATCGCCGCAATCGTTAACCAGTATATTTTTCTCTTTAGCCCGCTCAGCGATTAACCTGTTTAGCGCCCGGTCACTGGTGGCCGCAATAACCAAAAAAACTCCCGATAACGATGAAGGTGAGAATCCCCCCCTCTCGATAGATATTCGACCTTCATCCGCCAGACGGGTAAAATCGGGCAGAAAAGTTTTACTTATGACAGTAACTTTGGCGCCGGCATCGAGCAAACTCACCATTTTTCGCCGTGCGACCTGGCCGCCGCCAACAATTAAAACCTTTCTGCCCTTTATTTTCAGGTTGATTGGATAATAATCCAACTTTTCCCCCTGTTAAGCGGAGGTTGTGTTTTCCTGTAGCTTAACTTTCAGCGGACGGGTATGGATACCGCATTCGCCACCGCATTTACTGGAACCGATCCAGCGTCCGTCCCGTTCGTTGGGGTCTGTTGAGATACTGGTACAGGGCGCGCAGCCCAGCGAACGATAACCTTCCGCATAGAGCGGATTTACCTTGACTTTGTATAAAGCCAGGTATTGCCAGACTTCTCTTTCATTCCAGATCAGGATAGGATTTAGTTTCAGCAAGCCTTCGTCCCGGGATTCGATTTCCCTGAAGTCAACCCGGGTACGTCCTTCGGTACAACGCAACCCCGTTACCCAGCAGCCAACGCCCATGGTTTCAATAGCGTCCCTGGTTGGAATGACCTTCAGTATATCACAGCATTTATCAGGAGCGGTTTTATAAAGTTCATCAGGTATTTCGTCATCACATTTAAAAACTTCCAACTCCGGATACTCGACAACCAAATCATTCATAAACTTAACTGTCTCAGCCGGCTTGAACCTGGTAGTTACGATAAAACCACGAATCTTCGGGCTTACTCTCTTGGCCAGGTCCCAAACAACCATGGAATCCTTACCTAGACTGTTAGCCACGACCAGCCCGTCGCCGTATTCCTGATACGCCTTTTCAATTAACGCCAGAGAACGTTCAACTTTTTCTTTAAAGTTCAGGCTCTCCACTAGTTGTTTGATGTTGTCACCATCATTCAAAAAGTCTTTCATTTTCGTTTCTCCTTTTTGTTTTCAGCCTTTCAACCTGTTATTTTCAGGTGCTGGCTTACATTATAGCATCATTAACAAGCGTTCTATGTTCGTACCCGGAACGCCTGTTATTAATCTTTCAAGACAACCGCGCTTCACCTAAATATTGTATTCAGGCATAGCCTTCTCTTCCCGCCCGAAGTCAATTTTGTTCCACATTCTTTCGTGAAAATAATAAAAACCCATTTTCACAATATTACCCAGGATGCCAACGGACAGAGACCCTTTCAAGTTGCCGCAGTACAGATAAAAAGCCACAACTGTCAGGACTAACGCGATTATTCTCCAGCTGATGGTTTTCACCAGTGTTCGTACTGGTCTTTCAACAAACATTATCCACCTCCCCTTACTAGCTCAGCGTCCCTTTCCGCGTTATTGACTAATCTTATCAGCTTACCGGCTTTACTTCACACTCTTTTAATGTTATATTCGTCATTTTAAAATCTTTATTTAAGATTTTTTCAATAAAATTAACAACCAGCAATTATTCCCTTTTCTCCAAGCTTAACAATGCCGTATTTTCCACCAATCTTATGAAGTATATATTATATATTTATACTTTGTCAACAACTTTTTTATTTTTTATTTATTAGTTGTTTTGTTATGTTAAGTAAGTGCTTGGGGTTAAAAGCGATTGCCGCAGACACCAGACGCCTCGCATCTTTCAAACTAACAACTTTAAGGCAAGGGAACAGGGAGATCTCCAGGCCAAGCTATTGAGCTGTTGCAAAAAACCCGGCAAAAAATTACAATAGCCACATGCCGATATCGATCCTGATGTACCATGATGTGCTCGCGCCGGAAGTTTTTTCCGCTTCAACTCAAAACATCTATACGATTACCACCACAACCTTCCAGGATCATTTAGCGGAAATAGCAAGGTCAAAATTACCGGTCTTGAACATATTGGAATTATTAGACGGAATCAACAACCAATCTTTACCGGCCAGCGGCGTGGTCCTGAGTTTTGATGATGGTTGTTATGGTAATTACCAACACGCCTATCCTCTTTTACGGGAGAGAGGGTGGCCCGGGGTGTTTTTTGTCTCAACCGGCATCGTTGGAACTGACCGGGGAATAAGCTGGGCCGGCTTGAAGGAAATGTCTCAAAACGGCATGTCAATCCAGTCGCACGGTCACAGCCACCGTCGCCTGGAAGGCTTGAGTGCAGAAGAAGTTGACCGGGAGCTGATTAACAGCAAGCAGCTTCTTGAGGACAACCTGGGGACCACGGTTGACGCTCTGTCTCTTCCGGGCGGCGGCATACCCTTCAACCTGGAATCGTACGCGCGAAAGACCGGTTATCGCCTGGTCGCGACCTCTATCCCGGCGGTAGTTGACAACGCGACCTCGGTCTTTGACGTTCCTCGTTTAGCGGTTAAGAACAGGCAAACTTTAAAAGAATTTAGCGAGATGATTCATGGTAATGAAAGCTGGGTTAAGTATGAAAACACCAAATACCGGCTTAAAAACACCCTGAAGTCATTTCTGCCTCAGTGGTTAATTGAGTCACGTCACCGAAAATAACGCGGATCACACCTCAAAACATATAAAAAATTCCACTCCGCGAAAGCTGTATCCTGGCTGATAAAAGCTCGGGACAAACAAGCCTGACCCCGAAGCATAATAAAATGTCATTCCCGTGAAAACAGGAATCCAATAAACAAGCGAGGTAAATTATGCTGGGATTAACTCATCACTGTTTCTCTTGTCTTGCCGGGCTCGCCTATTCAACGCTGAATCGAACTGATTTGGGAGATGAACAGCGCTACCGGTTAATTAAGGACATCAGCCGCCTGATTTCCGAAAACTTTTCCAGGAACACTGTGCCGTCTCATTTGGGCACGGAGATTCAGCGGCTGATCCAAAAGGAGATCAAGCTTGATCTTTTCGCCGCGGTCAAGGAAAAAGACAATCGGGTGGCGGAAAAGATCGTCGCTTCGCTGCCCAGGTCAGAACTATCTTTTTCTGATTTGGTCAAATTAGCTATAATTGGTAATGTTATCGATTCAGCGCTTTACCGTTCCGCCGAAGAACTACTGGATATTGAGAGTGTTCTATCAAAAGCCAACCTGGTTTTGGCTGACCTGGACGATTTCAGGACATTAATTGACAGCTCGAAAAAAATCCTTTATCTTACTGATAATTGCGGCGAGATAATTTTTGACCGATTGCTGCTCGAATGGTTGCGCGGACAGGGCAAAGATATTTATCTCAGCCCTAAAAGTGAAGCTATTTGCAATGACGCCACGAGAGCTGATATCATTAACCATGGCCTGGATCAATTCGTTGCCGAGGTTATCGCGGTTTCGCCGGCGATGGGCTTGAATCTGGCTGAATGTGATGAGCGGTTTTTAGCTGTCTGGCGCTCTGTTGACATAATCATATCCAAGGGAATGGGTAATTTTGAAGCTTTGTGGGGTCGCCCTGAAAAAATCGCCTTTTTGTTTAAAGCTAAATGTCAGGCGGTCGCTTCGAGCGTTAATGTTGAGCTAAACGCCGACCTGCTCTTGCTTTCACAAAGCTGTAAATCTTGATTACCTGAATTATAACCATAGATATTGACATATTTTTTATTGACGAATTCCCCAGACCGATATAAAATTAGAGAAGAGGTAAAGTCGCGAGTGGTTTCATTCGAAATAAAACATCATGTGTTTTACATATATGTCGAGGGCGATATCTTCGCTGTCACGACTTCCGAACTGAAAAACGCCTTTCAGGAGGCCTGGCGCAAAAAGACCTATAAGGTAATCCTGGATGTCAGTAAAGGCAACCTCATCAACAGTTCGGGCGTCGGGGTAATTGTCGGCGCTCTGAAAACCTGCCATGAACCATATCATGAAGGCGACCTGGTTTTGGTAAATCCCCCCCGAAACATCAAAAGAACATTACGCATCATGGGCATCGACCAGTTTATCACGACCAAAGACACTATCAAGGAAGCGGAAGACTATCTGCGATCAAAGAAGGGGACAGACAAAGCCCCCTTCTCTTAATCTGAATTAGTGTTCGAAGCGAGCCTTTTCGAGTCATGCTCAGGACCATATTATGCAGCCTTCAGAACAATGGCTGATACGAGGGACCATAAATCTTTTCATTTCGCTTCACCTCCCGTTTTTAATATTTTGACGCAAAATTCAAGGTTTTCGATTCTTTTTTTTTAATTTTACGTACCGCTGCGATAATCAATTATTTTCCCCCTGATAAACCAGCGGTTAGGAGTCATCAGCCCATACTTATTATAATACTCCACATCCCGTGAAATCTTCTCAACGGTGACCTGGACCAGGCCGGCCGGCTCGTTCCTGTTATTATAGATCAGAATGGTCGCCGGATGAAAATAGAAACCATTGACCCTGGATTTATCAGGAATGACCTGCCCCCCCAGCCAGACAGTCGCCCGTTTTTCCCCAAGCCGCTTGAACTGATAGGCGATGTCCGGCTCAAAGGTCTCAATCCAGATTTCCCGCATCCGGTTTTTCACCAATACTTTGGCCAGGATTGTTTTTCGCACACCATGCCTTTTGGTATCGCTCAGCTCAGGATAGGTCACGCCTTTTTCCCGGGCCTTGTTTTCTATCACCGAGGTTAGAAGGCTGTCCAGGTTGTTAATCAACCCGGAATCCTTTTCCCTTTTCCCTCCCTTGCCGGCCATCTTTTCCCTGAGCATTTCCGGGGTCGCGCTGGGAGTGCCCAGAGCCTCTT
>JAJRWM010000047.1 GCA_024276815.1 bacterium | reverse complement strand
GCATGGTTTTTACTGGGGCGGTAATTTCCCCAGGAAGGACGGTATGCACTTCGAGGTCTGTGAAATTAAAAACAATAAAAGTAATGAACAGGTGTTATCAGCGCTTGATGTGATAGGCAAGCAATTGAAAGTAATCAAAGAAGCGGTAAGCTGAAAGGAGACCAAAAGAACCGGCGCAAAAATCAACCAGAAGCGGGGCAATTTTAGAGCAAAGCGCAATCAAGTATAATTTTTGTCAGGGGGACTCTTTTTAATTGCCAAAACCGCTCCCCCTCGGCACCCCCACACATATCTATCGTGCGATATGTTGTCCACGTCTGTAGTCCGGCGCTAAAACTTCCGTTGCCGGGCGGCAAAAGAAAGATTACATCTGATCGCGCTCGCACGCTTTAGGTGAAAAAACGCTTCTGAACCGCTTTGAGGATTTTATCCGTTTCCTCTTTCGACCGCGCTTCGCAGTAAAGACGCAACACCGGTTCCGTACCGGAAATACGAACCATTACCCAGCCCTTGTTGTCCTCTAAAATAAACTTGTAACCGTCGCGGCGGTTGATTTCCCGGACCGGGTAATCGGCGACCTGCATATCCTCAGCTTCGGATACGGAATTCAACTGATGTTTGAGCTTCCGGAACTCAGCTTGTTTAAAGGTCTTGTCTACTCTTTGATAATAATGCGGGCCATACTTTTCAACCAGTTCAGCCCAAAGCTCCTTGAGGCTTTTACCGCTGAGAGCGATTAACTCCAGCAAGAGAAGAGCGTTTAACAAAGCGTCTCTTTCCGGGATATGGTTCATAACACCAATCCCGCCGCTCTCCTCCCCGCCGATCAACACGCCGCCCTTCAACATCTCGGCGCAAATGTACTTGAAGCCGACCGGCGTCTCATGAAGCTCTAACCCGTACGCGCGGGACAATTTCTCAACCATGGCTGACACGGAAACGGTTTTGATTACCCGGCCCTCCAGTTGGTGATTTTCAACCAGGTGCTTCAGAAGCAAAGCGAAAATCTGGTGGGATGAAACAAACTCTCCGCTTCCGTCCAGGCCGCCGATCCGGTCGGCGTCACCGTCAAAGGCCAATCCCAGGTCGGCCCTGGTTTCAACTACCCGCTTCGCCAATTCCCTGAGGTTGTCCGCCAGCGGTTCAGGATTGACCCGATAGAACAGGGGGTCGGGCTTTTTCCGCAAGGGTATGATTTCGAGGTCGGTATCCTGAAAAAGAGTTTCCAGGTAACCCTGACCCGCCCCGCCCATTGAATCAAAAACAACCCTTAACCCGGAAGCGCCCAAGCGCTTGAAATCCACATAAGATTTTACTTTTTCCAGATAGGCCTGGCGAAAGTCCCTGATCTCGATAAGCTTGTCGTCAATCCCGGCCTGAAAATCCAAAACTCGGGGCGGGTTTTTACCCAGCTTGGCTTCAATGCGGGAGGTGATTTCCGGGGAGGCGGAGCCGGCGTAGCTGGCTTTGAATTTAACGCCGTTGTACCGCGGGGGATTATGGCTGGCTGAAATCATAATACCGCCGGCCAGTTTCCGCTCGAATACTTGCCAGGAAACATTGGGTACCGAGACGTAGGACTCGCTGAACTCCACTTTTAGCTGATTAGCGGCCATAACGGAAGCCGCCAGTTCAGCGTAATAATCGGACAAAAAGCGGGTATCGTAACCAATCGCGATCCCGCCCTCCGCAATGGGCGTATCCAGTAAATAATCCGCTATCGCCTGAAAAACAATTTTCGCGTTCGTGGTGTTGAAGTCAGCGGCGATTACCGCCCGCCAGCCATCAGTGCCAAATTTGATCATTTTTTACTCCCGTCGCTCCGATCACCAGCCAGGCGCCACTCAAGACAGCAGGCTGCCTTTTTTAATATGGGAACCATCAGCTAGAACCACGTTGCGCAACCGGCACTTCTCCTCAACCACACACCCTTTGCCGATGATCGAATGTTTAACAAGGCAGTTTTTGCCAATAATAACATCGTCCCACAACACGCTGTCACGCACCGAGGCCCCGGCGGAGATCCTGACTCCGGCTCCCACTACGGAGCGATAGACCGCTTTACTCCCGATTTCGCTCGCGCTCCCGGAAACCAGCAGGTTGGTTGTTCCCGGCCGGTTGCCTTGCCCAAGCGCCCACTCCCAGGAAGCGGCCTGATCGATCATATCCAGGTTCGCCTGCAAGTATTTTTCCGGCGTGCCGATATCCAGCCAGTAGCTGTCGGAAGTATAGCCATAGAAGGAAAACCCTTTTCGCAGCATCGCCGGGAAAGTTCCCCGCTCGAAAGAGACATTTTCCCGGGGCGGGATAAGTTCAAAAACCTCCGGCTCCAGGATATAGGCGCCGGCGCTGATATTAAAGGTGGTAATTTCTTCCTCGGAAGGTTTCTCCAGGAAGCTTGTTATCCGGGCTTGTCGGTTCGTTTCAACCAGGCCATAGGCGCTGGGGTCCTCAACCGGCGTCAGGACCAGGGTCGCCTGGGATTTTTTTTGCCTGTGAAAGGTCAGGACTTTTTCCAGGTCCAGGCAAGTCAGGATATCGCCGTTGAAAACAACGGTCGTTTCTTTCGCTCCCCGCAGATAAGCGTTATTGGCCGCTCCAGCCGTGCCCAGGGGAACGTCTTCCAGGACGTAAGACAGCTTCACACCCCAGTCTCCGCCATCTTTCAGGGTGGCGTGAAGTTTTTTCGGAAGATAAAACGAACTAAGGCTGATATCTGTAATGCCAAAGTTCTTTAACAGTTTTATCTGGTAGAGCAACAACGGCTGGTTCAGCACCGGCACGACCGGTTTTGGCGTATTAAGCGTTAAAGGCCGCAGACGCATACCTTTACCACCGACTAGAATTATCGCTCGCAAACGCTACCTCCAATTGTTTTCAACATTTAAAGAACATGACAGGAATTACAGTCAAGCCCTTTACGCATCAACTTTTTCTCTTTTGACGGATCGAGGTGAGGATTATGACAGGTGGTGCAGGTGATACCGCCCTCCTGATCCAGGGGAAACTGCTTGGGAACAATCATGGTCTGACGAACCAGATGGTTGAAGTTAGACGGATGAGGTTTATCGGGATGACAGCGGATACAAAGCATGATAATAGTGCCTTTGATATTGGTTAATATAGATTCATGATCGTCAATGTCGCGATCAGGAGGCACGATGTGACAATACATACATTTACGCTGCCGTTCCTGATCTTTATGGGGATTCATGCGGTTAAATTCCTCGCGGTCATGACAGCGGAAGCAGAGATCGTTTCGTTTTTTGTATTTGCCCCGTAGGAGCTTGGTGCCCGGTTTGACGCCCTGTGGTTCATGACAGGTGACACAGGTCAACTTGCCGTCCTTGTCCAGGGGCAGTTCGGGGGGCACGGTCATCGTTGGCGGCGGCTTGATGTTCACGGGGTGGATGTCAGCGTCCAGGCCGTGACAACTGTTGCATAAAGCGATGAAATTACCGTTATAGCGGAAATCGACCGTTTCCACCGTGTCATCAGGACTCGGGCGGGTAATATGACAGGCGGTGCATTTGTCCTTGTCGTAGTGCGGCTTGACATATTTTTTCTCCTCCAGCGACATGATGTAGGCCTCACGCAAAAAGTGGATTGTCCGGGCGGTGCCATGTGGATTATGGCAGGTGCCGCAGGTGATCCGCCCGGAAGCGTCCCGTGGCAATTCTTTCGGCACTTTGATGGTTGGGTCAACGTTCAAGGGGTGGTTTTTCTTACGAACGTTATTATGGCAAAAGGAGCAGATTAAAATGATGTCCTTGCGTAACTGAACTGTCTGGGCGGTGTCTTTCTCGGTTGGCTTGGAAGAGTGGCAAAAATTACAGCTTTGCTTTTCCAACTGCAAACGATGGGGATTCTTTTCATTGAAATTCTCGCCATGACAGTCAAAACATAAATCAGTGCGCCATTCGTAGAGGTTGCCCTCTTCTTTGGTGAATCCACGCAGAATATAATTGCCGACAGTTTTTAAATGCATATTATGGCAGGTGGCGCAGGTGATTTTACCCTCGATATCCAAAGGCAGATGATCAGGAGTTTTCATCGAGGGCACGACGCCGGCCGGGTGCAGGTTCGCCTGCTTGTCGTGGCAGCCGTAACAGGTGGTTATAATATCCCCGCCCTTGAAATCAACGGTCTCCCTGGTGTCATAATTCCGGTCAGGTTTGTGCTCATGACATTCAGTGCACTCAAACTCCAGGTGAGGGTTGGGTTCGTCGCTTTTCCGGGCAGCGAAATCTTTTATCGAACTGGTTTCTTCATCGCTGTTTTCCGCCAACACGCTGACGACATTAACAAACAAGCAAACAGCTATTATCAATATCAGCAGGCCACTTCGCCGCTTATTAAAAGGTGGTTTCATAACTAAACGTCTCATAAAGACCTACTTCCTGATAACTATCCAGATCGGCGAGATACTTGAAATATCTGCGTCCGGTTCTCCCAGGATATCATAGATACTACTCAGGTTCTTTTCTATCTTCTTGGCCTTGGCCAGGTTTTCCTTGGCCAGGGAAAACATCTTCTTCTTATGGTAAAGAATCGCCAGGTTTACAAAAACCCGCGGTTCAACCGGATTCAACAGCGCCGCGGTAAGCAGTTACTTTTCAACTTCTTCCAGGTCGCCCTGCATTAAAAGCAGCAACGCGTGATTATTGCGAAGTTCCACCGAACCCGGTTCTTTCCGCAGACCTTCCTCAAAATTTGCTGCGGCCCGTTCCAGCATGTTGTTCTTGGCGTAGCTGACTCCTTTATTGTTTAGAACATCAGGCGAGTCCAAAAGATTCACCAATCTTGGTGTTTGCTCGGCTCCGCTGATGTCACGAAAGCCGTCCGCGCCGGAAAACTCGTCGGTCGACGAGCCGGAAATCGTGCTCATGAAGGTCTGGTATTCCACGTTGTCAGGCTCCAGCTCAATGGCCCTCTTCACTTCATCCAGGGCATAACCGTTACGCCCCTGCGCCCGGTATATTTTAGCCAGTAAAAAATGGGCTTTGCTGTTCTCCTCGTTTCTCTTTAACACCTCCTCGATTTGAAAGGCCGCCTCGACATACTCCCGGCGCTCAAGATAGGTTAAGCCAAGATAATAGCGGGCGTCCTTTACTTCCAGCGCCTTGCCGAAGGCCTCGATGGCGTCGTTGAACCAGTATTTGCCCTGTTTGTAATAACAAATCCCCAGTTTGTAGTTAAGCTCCGGAGTTTCTCCTTTAAGTTCGATAATCCTCTTGTAGGTGTTGACGGCGTGTTTATAGTTCTCCTTGGCCAGATAATCATCGCCCATTTGGGTTAAAGCGTCAATCAGATGATCAAAAACGCCTTCCGCTTCATAGTCGAGCTGTATAATTTGTTCCAGCAAGGTAATTCCGCGCTCATAAAGACCGACCAGCACATAATCCTTGGCCAGGCTGGTCGCCTCCTCAATATATTTTTCCTTGTCTTTTCCCGGGTCAGCGGTCAACAGTTTTTTCTGGTCGATGCTGTTAAAGATATTGCGCAGGTTCTTTCTGGCCTGTCCGTATTTGGGACGCAACGTCAGCGCTTTCCGCAACAAGCCAATGGCTTTCATGGTTTGGCCCTTTTTATAAAGGGTGACGCCCAGGCCATTGTAAACCTGGGGAATGTCGCGGTGGTTGGGATTCACCCTGACCGCCCGCTGGTAGAAACGCAAAGCCTCTCCCGGCATACCCTTGGCCAGATAAATATCGCCCAGGTGAAACAAGGCTTCAAAGTAATTGCTGTCAACCTCGACCGCTATCAACATTTCCTCAATCGCCGCGTTATAATCCTTCATAAAAAAGTAGGTCATCCCCAGGTTGTAATGCTCCATTCTCTTGTATACGCTTTTGAGATTGAACTTTACCACCTTGTCTTCAGAAGGATTGAGCTGGATCGACCGTTTGAACTGCTTGATAGACTCCTTGTACATATCCTTGTGGTAGTAGGTAACTCCCAGGTAATTGTAAATTTCCGGAATTTTGTCGAAATCGCTGTCCAACTCGATTATTTTCTGAAAAGCCGTCTGCGCCTTGTCATAGTCGCCGATCTTCAGGAAGATGATGCCTAAATTATACCTGGCGACCAGGGCCAGATTGCTCGCCGGGTTGTCGCTAAGCTCAATTACGGTCATCAACTCAATCGGCGCTTTGTCAAACATCGTAATGCGTTCACTGTAGAGCTGTCCCAGTTTCAGGTGGGCTTGAGCGTATTCAGGAGAGTCCTTGATCGCCTGACGCAACAGTTCCCGGGCCTTGGCCTGGTCTTTGTCCTCAAGAGCTTTGATGGCCTGGGCGTATTTCCCCCTGGCGGCGACCGAGACGTTGCCAGCTAACGCCTTGCCGGGCAAAGATAAAGTGATGGAAGATAAGATCAGGAGCAGGAAGAAAGCTAAATAAAATATCTGTTTAAGACGAGAAACGACCCTGCTTATTCGCACAAGTAGCTTTGGTCTCCTTGGAATTATTTTTGCCTTCCCCCGTATCTTATTACATTCTATAAGAATCTGTATACCCTTTGCAAGGATAAAAAATTAAAAAACTCCATTAATCGTTAATAAATAAACCCGACCGCGTCAGTTCGCCGGGGGCTGTTCCGGGGCGACGGCAGCCTCCGCGCGCGCATAATAAATCTTGACAAAAGTCGCTATAGGAATTATAAATACAAGGTAATGATTACGCGGCGCTGATAAAATTGCTGCTTTGTTGGCGGAATCAAGGTTCACGTGAATAATAATATGGCGAAAAACAAATTATTGTTAACTGTTTTTTTTCTGCTGATCTGTCTGATCGTTGTCGTAGCTGTGTTGGCCGAAAACAAGCCCGCTTCGGGACAAGGGGCGGCGGCGCGGCTTGATCGGCCCAACACCCATTTGCAACTGGGCTGCGATACCTGCCACCCGGAAGAGCCTGGTTCCGCGACCAGGCCGGAGGACGCGCTGTTGATCCAGGGAGTCGATAACTCGGCGCAGCTTTGTAACCAGTGCCACAGCGACTTCAACTTGCATCCGGTAATGTTTAGCCCGGCCGTCGTTGCCCCGGAAATGTTGATTCCCGCGGTTTTCCCGCTAGGTTCCCGGGGGCGGGCGAAGGGTAAAATTGTTTGTATCACCTGCCATGACGTGCATCAGGAAGGAGCGGCTAACCTGTTGTTGCGGGGTTTGCCCGGTCAGCCAGGGCAGTCAAGCCGGTTCAAGGTCCGTCTCGATATGTGTAAAGCCTGTCACGGGGAAGCCTTGGCGGAGAAAAACCCCCATAACCAGAGTGATAAAAACTGTCAGTATTGTCATTTAACCGACCCGACGCTTATCACTGAGGAGAAATCGGCTGTTCGGTCTGATTTTCTCAAACTTTGTCTTTTCTGTCATGAGAAAACCGATCCGCGACATTATCAGCAAGTAAATCCTTTTGCCGATGAAAAACTGCGGGAATTGATCCCCAGCCTGACGTTGCCTCTGGACGAAGGTAAAACGACTTGCATTACCTGCCACGCTCCTCACGGCGAAAGCAAGGAACCGCACTTTTTACGCAAAGGTTTTGTCGTTTTCGCCGAAAAGTCCCGCAAGATAAACCCTCACGACAGCGGCAGTTACTGTTTGAGTTGTCATAATATCGATCCGAGGACGACCCCTCAGATAACTTACAGATTTGATGGTAATTTCGTTAAAGTCTGCAAGTGGTGTCATGCAACGGCGGATTTAACGGCTGACATCCATCCGGTTAATATCCGGCCGGACAAGATCAAGGTCAATGAAAAAATGTTCCCCTTGCAAAACGGGAAAATAAGCTGTATTACCTGCCATGACCACCGCTGTCAAACCAAAGATATCACTGAAGACGCCCGCACGTTGAATCCCAAGTTCCTGCGCGGAGGGCCTTATGCTAACCGTTCGGAAATGTGTTACAAATGTCATCCCAAAAATCCTCGTTTTGATGCCCATGATCAGATAAACGATGAAGGTGAACTGGTTATGAAAACCTGCCTCTACTGCCATACCTCCGATCCCACCCTGACTGATGAGGCGACCAGTTGGCAGCAGAAAACTTTATATACCACGAAAATGACTTATCTCTGCACGCGTTGCCACCAGGATTCCCCGCATCCCGCCAGCTTCTTTCACGTGACAACGCCGCCGGACAATATCCGTAAAAATCTCGCTATTTATGAAATTGAGAACAGCATTTCCCTGCCTCTGGACGAAGCCGGCAACGTTACTTGCGTGACCTGCCACAATCCCCACGAACGCGGCGCGCTCCAGGACAAGGCTGATTCCTACGGAGCGGACGAGGAAAACCGTCTGCGGTTAAAATTTATTTGTATCGCCTGCCATTCCGGCCAGGCGGGAACGGAAGGGTTAAAATAGCCGCGCCATCTTACAGGAGGTAAAAATTGCACAAAGCTTTACGTTTTCATCTGGTAATTATCAGTCTTTTGCTCTGCTCAGCGTTGGTATCGGCTGCTATCAACGTCATCCCAACCACGGAAATAGCCTCTATCAGGATATCCAAAGGCTTGCCTTTAAACCAGCCCAGCGATGTCGAAGTCGGTCCCAACGGGAGAATCTATTTGCTCGACGGCGTCAATAACCGGGTGATAGTCTTTAGCTCCAGTTTCGACTATATAACTCAATTCGGCAAGAAAGGCCGGGAAGAGGGGCGGTTGTGGTACCCGGTGGGTTTGACCGTTGACCGTCGGGGGAACGTTTTTGTCGCCGATTCAGGGAACCACCGGATAAATATCTATGACGGAAACGGGAAATTCCGGAGTTCGTTCAAGCTGGCCTGGGAAAAACCACTGGTTCCTTCCGATCCGACCGATCTGGTAATTGACGGGGATACCAATAACTGCTACATCGTTGATAACGATAATCATCGGATCCTGGTCTACTCGACAGACGGTAAATTTAATTTCTCCTGGGGCTTCAAGGGCCGGCGTAAGGGCGAGTTCCGTTATCCCTATTCGATCACCATGGACAGCGAGCGCAATCTCTGTATTGTTGACGTGATCAATTCCAGGGTCCAGGTTTTTAACCTGAAGGGTGAGTTTATCAGGCAAATCGGCGGCTGGGGAGTAACGCCGGGGACTTTTTACCGGCCGAAAGGGATAACGGCTGACGACAATAATCGGATTTATGTGGCCGGCTCCTACGTCAAATTTGGTAATATCCAGGTGTTTTCCAATAGCGGCGAGTTTCTGGGGATTATCGGCAACAAGCAGGGCAAGGCTCTTAAGTTCACCACTCCGATGGGAATTTATTTTGACGTGGAAAGCCGCAAGCTTTTCGTGGTGGAAATGCTCGCCAACCGGGTCAGAATATTCAAAGCCGGCTGGTGAATGTTGTAACGCGCTTCGCGACTTTTAACGCCTCCTCATAAAAGTATTCGGCTATGTCTTAAAGGTGATAACCAGAGCAAAGTGCAACCAGATGTAATCTTTTCGCCGCCGGCCAACTGAAGTTTTAGAGCGTGTAATGTTCTTACTATCAGGTTTCTCCAAGTTAAAGTTTTCAGCGCTTGAACGACATCCACGACGTGCCAGGAAAGGGGCGTGGGGAAGAAACCTTTTAAGACAAGAGGTTTGCCCCACAAAATTTCCGGGGGAACTCCAAACCTTTTACGGTCTTTTCTCCTATGAATAAATGTTATAATAACACCAAGAGGAGTGGTCCGGGTAGTCGCGGTTACCCTTTTCGGGTAGCCGAGGAAAGTCCGAGCACCACAGGGCAGGATGCTGGATAACGTCCAGGGGGAGCGATCCTACGGAAAGTGCCACAGAAAATATACCGCCGGTTTATATCGGTAAGGGTGAAATGGCGAGGTAAGAGCTCACCGCGGTCCTGGTGACAGGGCCGGTCCAGGTAAACCCCATCCGGTGCAAGGCCAAATAGGTAAGCGTGTGAAAGCGGCCCGTTTTCAGGCTTACGGGTAGGCCGCATGAGGTGGATAGTAATATTCATCCCAGATTGATGACTACTGCTTTTGTCACTTTGTGACGAGAGTACAGAACTCGGCTTACAGGACCACTCCTTTTTCAAGCTTGCGGTTTGAGGAATTTTGTCCTTGGCGCATCAAATACGGTGTTGCCCGCTTGGCATAAATAAAATCCCCTTCCTCCCTTTCTTCGGCAATGCCATCAGACATTAATTGAAACACACCCTGACCTCTGAATCGCCCTACTCCCAAGTTGGCGAGATCTGGTTCATCCCAAGGTTTACAGCGTAATACATAATTGATGGTGAGAAATTACTTTAAGTAATCTCTGCTAACAACCAGCTTTCTCTGGTTTTTGTCCGGAATAAAAAAAATAAAAATACTTAAAAAAAGTGCTTGACATGCCGAGGGTATGAAGTGTACCATCGTGTACATTAGTGCAACAAAGTGTACAGCGGCCGCCCGGGGGAAAGTGGCCTTGAAGGAGCCGTAATGTTCACAGGTATGTATGAATACAACGTTGACAGTAAAGGACGTCTCAGTATTCCGTCACGGTTTCGTGATTTATTATCGGCACAAGGGATAAATCAGTTAACCGTAACCCGTGGTACGGAAAAATGTCTGTTTGTTTATATACCTGAACAATGGAGCGAGGTCAAGGAAAAACTTCAGAAGGTTCCGCTCTCAAATAAAAATGGGCAATACCTGAGCCGACGCCTTTTGGGAGCGGCTACGGCCTGCGTGATTAACGAGCAGGGCCGGATCAACATCCCGGCCGTCCTGTTGAAAAAGGCCGGCATCGAAAAAGAAGCGGTCATCCTGGGGCTGGGCAACCGGCTTGAGATCTGGGACAAGACGATCTTCGAGGAATATGACGAGAGCAATGAAAATTTTCTTGAAGGCCTGGAGGGGCTGAACATTTAACCTGAAAAATTCAATTCATTTGCCGGTTATGGCTGAAGAGGCGATTCATTATCTGGAGCCGGAAAAGGGCGGTAACTTTATTGACGCCACCTTGGGGTTTGGCGGTCATTCAGAACGCCTTTTAGAGCTTTTGCCTGAAGGAAGCTGGCTGGTTGGCATCGACCAGGACCAAACAGCCGCCGAATATTGTCGTAAAAGGCTGGTGGGTTATGAAGCCCGTTTGGATATTGTGGAAAAAAGTTTTCGCTGTATGGGAGGGGTGGTGAATGAGCTTGGTATGGAGGAGGTCGACGGTATCCTGTTCGACTTGGGGGTTTCCTCCTTCCAGCTCGATAACGCGGAGCGGGGTTTCAGCTTTTCGAAACCCGGTCCTTTGGACATGAGGATGGATCTCAGCCAGGGGCTTACGGCCGCTGATATCGTCAACTGTTACAGCGAGGAAGAATTAGCAAGCATTATAAAAAATTTTGGCGAAGAACGCTGGGCTAAACGAATTGCCCGGTTTATTGTTAAGGAACGGGCGGACAGACCGTTCGCGACGACTGCTGATTTGGTGGATACAATGCGGAGGGCGATTCCCAGCAAGGTGCGCCACGGTAATAAATTACATTTCGCCACCAGAACATTCCAGGCTTTGCGGATAGCGGTCAACGACGAGCTGGAAGCGCTCGAAGAGGGGTTGGAGGCGGCGTTTAACCATTTAAAACAGGGGGGCAAAATGGTTATTATCACTTTTCATTCCTTGGAAGACCGGATTGTCAAACGGTCTTTGAAACGGTGGTCCCAAGGGGGCTTGGATCAGCAGAAACTGAGGATTTTAACCCGTAAACCGGTCTTGCCGTCAACAGATGAAACGGGCTTGAACCCCAGAAGCAGAAGCGCCAAGATGCGGGTCGCGGTCAAAGTATAAAGAGGAGCTTAAATGACGCAGGCGATAGCGCGCCGTCACTCGACAATAGTTAGTAAGCAAAGGGTGAAAGGCAAGGTCAGAAGATCTTCCAGGGTAAGGCGGTTGCCTCAATCCCTGGTAATTATCATGGCGACTTTTTTTGTCGTGCTGGTAGTGCTGGCCTTTCTCTGGAAGAACTTGTATTGCGTTGATCTGGGGTACCGGGTGGCGCGCCTGGAAAAAGAGCTGCTGGAGTCAAGTAAATTAAATAGTGAACTTTTGGTTGAGTATGAAATGCTTTGTTCAGTTGAACGAATAGAAGAAATCGCGAAAAAAGAGCTGGGGATGATCCCGGGCAAGGTCTACGGGCCGGTTCCCTTATCAGAGTAAACTTCAGCGTTTTTTTGTTTCGACTGATAAAACCACGGAACGGGGTGATGCTTTTTGTACTCAGACTCGCATAAAATCAGGCTCAGGGTTGCTTTCTTCCTGCTCTACGTTCTCTGTTTTGTTTTAGGTGTTCGGTTATTCTCCCTGCAAATCCTTCAAGGTGACGCTTATCGGAAAAAGGCGAAAAAAGTCCATTCCTCAATCATCCGCTTGCTACCCCGTCGCGGTCAGATAACCGACCGTAAAGGTCACCAGCTTGCCGTTACCGTTGAGCAATACTCCCTTTACGCCAGCAAAAAGATCGATAATCCTCGCGCGGTGTCCCGACAGCTTGGCCGGATTTTGGCTAAAGACCCCGATGAATTATATCAAGCGCTAAGCTCCGCCAGGGGGTTTCTCTGGTTGAAGCGTCAGGTCAGCCGCGAGGTCTGTAACCGGGTGCTCGCTTTAAAGATCAAGAATGTCAGCTACCTGGAAGAACCAAAGAGGTTCTACCCTAAAAAAGAACTGGCCAGCAATTTGTTGGGTTTTACCGGTCTTGATAACGACGGGCTGGAGGGGGTTGAATACGCTTTCAATAAATATATCAAAGGTAAAGGCCAGAGGTTTTTAGGCAAAAGAGACGCCAAGGGGCGGTCTATCCTCCCTCCGGACTATATCTTCGCGACTTCGTCAACCGGAGCTGATATCACCCTTACCATAGATGAAAATATTCAGTATCTTTGCGAGAAGGAGCTGGCCTGGGCGGTCCGGGAATTTGACGCGTTGAGCGGCCAGGTGGTGGTTTTGAATCCTGATAACGGAGAAGTCCTGGCTATGGCTGTGCGGCCGACCTTCAATCCCAACGCCTACCAGCGTTTCCCAATATCGGATTTTCGTAACCGCGCCATCACGGATATTTATGAGCCAGGCTCCTCTTTTAAAATTGTCACGGCGGCGGCGGCTCTGGAAGAAGGCATCGTGGCTCCCGATGAACTGGTTGACTGCGGCCAGGGGTACATGGTGCTTAATAATCACGTGATTGATGATTTCAGGGCGCACGGTAAAATTACCTTTCAGAGGGTCGTCGAAGTATCAAGCAACGTCGGCATGGTCAGAATCGCCCGGATACTGGGAGAAAATAAAGTTTATGAATACGCCAGAAAATTTGGTTTTGGCGAAAAAACCAATATCGCTCTGGCCGGTGAAAGCAAGGGGATCTTACGCGAACCGGAAAAATGGTCGGGAATGTCCCTGGGAGCCGTTCCCATTGGTCAGGAAGTCGCGGTGACAACTTTACAGATGGCCGCGGCTATTTCCGTGGTCGCGAATGGCGGGCGGCTGGTTCGTCCCTATGTTGTCAAAGAGATTATCGCCGCCGGCGGCGTTCCGATCCGTCGTGATAAGCCCCGGGTGGTGCGTAAGGTGATTTCGGAAGAAACAGCCGCCCTGCTGAAACAGTTCCTGGAAGGCGCCGTTAATAACGGCACCGGTCATTTGGCCCGGATTCCCGGTTACCGGGTAGCCGGCAAAACCGGCACCGCGCAAAAGGTCGATCCGAGCAATGGCGGTTATTTTAAGGACAAATACATTATGACCTTCATAGGATTCGCGCCGCTGGAAAATCCGCGGATAGCTGTGGCGATCTGTCTCGACAGTCCGTCCCGAAAGAAGTGGGCCGCTAATACCGCGGCGCCGCTCTTCGCCCGGATAACCAAACAGGTTATGGCTTACCTGGAGGTTCCTCTCGACGTCAAGCTGGGGCGGGGTGCGGCCCGGGATTCAAAAGACCTGATGAAAGCAGCCGCCGTTCATTCGTCCGGCGGTAAAAACAGCGGGAATTCTCTTTATCCAGGAGATAATTTCCTTATGCCTGATCTCACCGGTCTCTCCATGCGGGAGGTCTTTAAACGCCTTCGGCCTCTGGAGCTTGAGGTCAAATTTCAGGGTAGCGGCGTAGTCTGTGAGCAAATACCGGCGGCTGGCAGCCAGATTTCCCCCGGATCGGTATCGACAGTTAAGTTTTCAAACTCCTGAGGATGAAGAATGGAAAATTTTACCAGGGCTGACTTGAAAGAATTTTTTAACAATCAGTTCAGCGTGGAAGATAAGGGTATCCAGTTAAGTGGCGCCTAGACTGACAGCCGTAAAATTAAAAGCGGCGACCTTTTTTTCGCTCTGGTGGGCGACCGGGTCAATGGTCACCAGTTTGTTGAGCAGGTCTTGCGGCGCGGCGCGGCGGCCGTGGTGGCCAACCCCAAGTATCTGCAGGCCCGAATACTCAGCCATCCGGCTGTGGTTAAAGTGAAGACAACCGAACAGGCTCTGTTTGACCTGGCCAAATTCTACCGCCAGAAATTCAAGGTTCCCTGCATCGGCATAACCGGAACGACCGGTAAAACTACCACGAAAGAAATCCTCGGAACTTTACTGAAGGAAAAATACGTTGTTTTGAAAACAGAAGGCAATTTCAATACCGAAATCGGTTGCCCGCTGACCCTGATGAAACTGAGTAAAGGTCATCAGGTCGGCGTCCTGGAGTTGGGGGCGCATAAAAAAGGCGATATCACGTTGTTGACGGAACTGGTGGCGCCGCAGCATGGTATCGTTACCAATATCGGTCATGGACACCTGCGCTATTTCAAAACCCTGCAAAATATAACGGATGAAAAAGCGGAACTGGTAAAATATCTTCCTCCGGGCGGGTTCGCGATTCTCAATTACGACGACGCCCGGGTCCGCATGATGGCTAAGAAATCCCGGGCCGGCGTGGTCTCGTTTGGCATCAGGTAAAAAGCCGAAGTCAACGCGAAAAATATCGAAACGTTTTTATTCCAGACCAGGTTCCAGCTTGACCTGGGAACCGGCAAGGTTCACGAGGTCAGCCTGCCTTTATCCGGCTGGCACAATATCTACAATTGCCTGGCGGCTGTGGCGGCGGCCCGGGTTATGGGCTTGACTGAAGAGCAGATACTGCGGGCGTTTCGCAAAATCAAAATGATTAAACAACGCCAGGAAATCCTGGTCAAGAGAGGCTTGACCATTATCAATGACACCTATAACGCGAATCCTGAATCAATGCTGGCCGCTCTTGATTTCCTCGGCTGCTTGGACCCCTCGCGGCGTAAACTCGCGATCCTGGGCGATATGAAGGAACTGGGCGAGATCAGCGGTAAAGCTCATTCCCGGATCGGCGAAATTGTCGCCCGGCAAAAAATAGACCTGCTGTATACTCTTGGCGAGCAGGCGGAATTAATCAGCCGGGCCGCCGCGGATAAGGGGATGAAGGAATAAAACGTCCGCCATTTTACCAGTAAGCAAAAGCTGATAAGCCAGCTTAAAAAAGAGATAAAAAGTTCGGATATTATTTTAATCAAAGGTTCCCGGGGGATGACCCTGGAGACTGTGGCTGACGCGCTTTGCGCCAGCTGAAAAGGGATATTGGCCATGTTCTACTATCTTTACAGCCTGCTGTTTCAGGAAGGCGGTTCCCTGTCGTTTCTGCGGATATTTCGTTATATCACGGTTCGGGCCGTTCTCGCGGCGATAACCGCTTTTGTGACTTCGCTGCTCTTTGGCAAACTGGTGATAAACCAGTTGAACTCGTTGTCCTTCCGGGAAAATATTTATCAGGACGGGCCTAAGGAACACCTGAAAAAAAAAGGCACGCCGACCATGGGCGGGCTTTTAATCCTGATTTCGATTTTAGTGCCCACTTTTTTGTGGGGCAATCTGGGCAACCGCCTGATCTGGATTTGCATTTTATCAACCATTTTTCTGGGGATACTGGGGTTTATCGACGATTATTTAAAACTGATACGGAGCGACAACAAGGGTTTGTCGGTTAAAGTCAAACTCTGGGGACAGGTCGCCCTGGGGCTGGCGGTCGCCGTCTATCTTTATTTGAATCCACTGCATATCGGGCAGTTATGGCGCTACGCGACCGGAAACGATTACACTCCCTTCGTGACGACGGACTTTATGACCAAACTGAGTTTCCCTTTTTTCAAGTATCTTTTGGTGGAGTTAGGTGTTTTATATATACCTCTGGTTATCATAGTCATTGTCGGCACCTCGAACGCCGTGAACCTGACAGACGGCCTGGACGGCCTGGCTGTCGGTTGTGTAATGTTCGCCGCCGGGACGCTGACCGTATTTTGCTATTTGATCGGGAACTGGCGGTTCAGCCAGTACCTTAATATTTTCTTTGTTGAGGGTAGCGGCGAGTTAACCGTTTTTTGCGCCGCGATTATGGGAGCCTGTTTGGGCTTTCTGTGGTTCAACGCTTTCCCGGCCCAGATATTTATGGGGGACACCGGGTCGCTGGCCTTGGGCGGCGCTCTCGGGGTGGTCTCGGTGCTGATCAAGAAAGAAGTCTGGCTCCTTTTTATCGGCGGCATTTTTGTCATGGAGGCTTTAAGCGTTATCCTGCAGGTTGCCAGCTACCGCTACCGCGACCGGAAGCGGATATTCCGCATGGCTCCCTTGCATCATCATTTCGAATTGGGTGGGATTGAAGAATCCAAAATCGTGATCCGTTTCTGGATCGTGGCGATTATTCTTTCTCTTTTCAGCCTGATGACCCTGAAGGTGCGTTAAAATGTTAAACCGGCTTGAAGGAAAAAAGGTTATTGTCCTGGGCCTGGCCCGAAGCGGCTTGGCCGCGGTCAGGTTCCTGCTGGGAATGGGAGCGCTGGTCCGGGCGACGGATATGAAAAAAATGACTGAAATTAAGGGCCTGAGTGGAATTGAACGTTCCGCTAATCTGGAACTTTATTTAGGGGGGCATCCTGATGAAATACTTGCCGGGGCGCACCTCCTGGTCATAAGCCCGGGAGTTAACGAGCGGATTCCTTTTGTCAAAAAGGCTATAGAGAACAGAATACCGGTTATCAGCGAACTGGAACTGGCGGCCGGGTATATTGATAAACCCCTGATCGCCGTGACCGGAACCAACGGGAAGACCACTACCACGACGCTGATTGGGGAAATGCTCACAAGCAACGGCGGCCAATGTGTGGTCGCCGGGAATATCGGGCGGGCGGTTTCGCTGGAAGTAGACAATATCAACCGCTCGGAGTTGGGGATTCTGGAAACAAGCAGTTTCCAACTGGCCGGCTGCCGGGAGTTTCACTCCCGGGGCGCTCTCATACTTAATGTAACCCCGGATCACCAGGACCGCCATCCGACCATGGCGGATTACCTGGCGGCCAAAGCGAAGATATTTGAAAATCAGGCTGAAACGGACTGGACGGTTCTCAATTTTGACGATCAGTTATGCCGTTCCCTGGCGGAGAAGTGCCCGGGAACCGTATATTATTTCAGCCGCTCCGAAAAAGTCGAAAAGGGTATGTTCCTGGAAAACGGCTGGCTGGTGTTTAAAGACGAAGCCGGCGAAAAGAAGATTATCCGGCGAAGTGAAATCGCTCTGGAGGGTCTTCACAATCTGGAAAACTTCCTGGCGGCCAGCCTGGCGGTGACTATCATGGGAGTTGATCGTTCCGCGATTCGGCAGGTGGCGGGAGCGTTTAAAGGGCTTGCGCACCGGCTGGAAACGGTCGCGACTATCAAGGGCGTGCGTTTTATCAATGACTCGAAAGGGACCAATATCGACGCGGTGCGGAAATCACTGCTCAGTTTTGAGGGCGCTCCGGTTATCTTAATCATGGGCGGTCGTGACAAGGGCGGTGATTTCGGCGCGCTGAAACCTTTGATTAAAGAGAGGGTTAAATCCCTGGTGCTTCTGGGTGAGGCGGCGCCAAAATTGGCGGAAACATTCAAAGGATGTTGCGGGATAACGCTTGTTTCCTCGTTGGCTGAAGGGGTCAAAACGGCTGTCGTCACCGCCCGGTCCGGTGATATCGTGCTGTTAAGCCCGGGGTGCACCAGTTGGTACATGTTCCGCGACTATCAGGAACGGGGCGACTTGTTTAAAAAAGCTGTCAGTGAATATGGAGGGAAGGTCTGCCATGGATGAACGAAACGCGCCGGATTACTTTCTCTTTACGGTTATAATGATTTTAGCCGGTATCGGCATCATTATGATTTTCTCAACCAGCGGCATAATGGCCCTGGAGAAATTTAACGATAAATATTTCTTTTTGAAAAGGCAGTCGCTCTGGTTGTTAATCGGGATTACCGCCTCGTTAATCGCTATGAAGATTGATTATCGCCATTATGAGAAGCCGGCCCCGCGGATATTGCTGGCCTGTATCGTTTTGTTGTCAATGGTCTTTTTGCCGGGCATCGGTATCACTATCAACGGCGCCCGCCGCTGGTTTAAAATCGGCGGCTTTACTTTTCAGGTATCCGAACTGGCCAAGCTGGTGCTGATTATCTACCTGGCCAGCGCATTGTCCAGGAAACAGAAAGATTTAAAGAATTTTAAGCGGGGGGTTTTACCGCTGGTTTTTGTGGTTTGGCTGTGTTTCACTTTGATTTTGCTGGAGCCTGATTTTGGTACGGCGATGATCGTCCTGGCCGTTTCCTACTTTTTGTTTTTTGTTGGCAAGATGCCCTTCTCGTATCTCGCTCTTCCGGCGGTGCTGGTCGCCCCTTTAAGCGTCTTTATCGTCCGTTCCAAGCCTTATATGCTCAGGCGATTGCTGATTTTTTTAAATCCCGGGACTGATCCGAACGGCCTTGGTTACCATATCATTCAGTCGCTGATCGCCTTGGGGTCCGGCGGGCCGGTCGGCGTGGGCCTGGGTGAAAGCACCCAGAAAATGTTCTATTTGCCGGAAGCGCATACGGATTTCATTTTTGCCATAATTGGAGAAGAGTTTGGTTTTGTCGGGACTTTCCTGGTAATATCGCTGTTTTTTATCGTAATTTATCGGGGGGCGAAAATAGCCTTAAAATGTGACAACCTGTTCGGGGCGCTGTTGGCCGGGGGGATTGTCATGGCGATAACTTTTCAGGCTATGGTGAATATCGGAGTGGTAACCCGCCTTCTGCCAACCAAGGGAATAACGCTGCCCTTTATCAGTTACGGTGGTTCGTCTTTGTTAATAAACCTGATCGCTGTCGGCATTCTCCTGAATATTTCAGCCCATAACGAGGCGGCGACCTAGGATGCGGGTCTTGATCGCGGCCGGCGGCAGCGGCGGGCATCTCAATCCGGCGGCAGCTGTTATCAGGGTGCTGCCACGGAACCGGAGTCACCGGGTATTTTTT
>JAJRWM010000046.1 GCA_024276815.1 bacterium | reverse complement strand
GCCTTTACTCCGGACGGTACAAAATTAATCGTTTCTCACTACTGGGATAACAAAGTTACTGTCTATGGCTCACAACCGTTAGCTCAAGGAAAGCAGATGGCTAACGCGGCTGGTGGCGGCTCAGGGAAGAACGTACCTGTGAAAGAGCCTGATCCCGGCAAACTGACCATTAACACCAACACCAACCTGGTCAAAGTATACTTTGATGGTGGCGAGATCGATCCCCGCTGGCAAGTTAGCAAGGTGGGGGAAACTCCCTTGGTCTATGAAGGGGTGCCGCTTGGTCAGCACAAGATTGAAGTTATGATGCCGACCTGCGGTGTTTATAAAGCTACCGTTGATATTACTACCGATACCGAGATCACCGCCTTCCTGCCGCCTCGAATCGCTACTCGCTACGTGCCGCTTAACGCCGGCCCGGATTCAAGGAGCGTGAAATATATTGCGGATCACCGCCGTAGGCCTAAGCAGGCAGACAGGCAGAAATTTGGCAAATTAAATAAAGTCGGCGGCTATAACTGGGTTGACTGGGATGATAACGGCCAGCTTGATTTGGTTGCTGGTGATTCCTTTGGCAATGTGAGTGTCCATAATCCCCGCAAAGTGATGGGGAAAGGTTCAGTAGCCGATGCCGGCCGGAGATTGAAGCTTAACGTTGGCGGGGAAGCTAATCCGCTGGTCTGGGACTGGAATGGCGACGGCAAGAAGGACCTCCTGGTGGGTAACAGGGATGGCTATATCAACCTTTATCTGAACCAGGGAAGTGACCGCCAGCCGGTCTTAAACAAGGGGCGGCACCTCAAAGACATTGCCGGTTTCAGTATCTATGACCCAGGTGGTTACGTCAAGCCCTTTGTCGTGGAGGCTAACGATGATGACTTACCCGATCTTTTGACCTTAAACGGCAATGGCGAACTAAAAGTATATCTGGCTGAAATTGTTAATGGTCAACTCAGCTTCGGGGCTTCCCTGCCAGTTATCATCGATGATCCCTCATTGATTAAAGAGGATATTGTCAGCATTGATATTCTGGACGTTGCCCGCACGGAAATAAACGGCCTCAAGGTTATCACCAAATACGGCGGTGTCAGGTACTATGTCAGCGGCGCGGCTCAAAATCAGGATCAAGGGAAATAATATGCTTCCATTAAAAAAGTTACGTTTACCAGCTTTTCTGGTTATCTTACTGCTGCTTGCCAGTTTTACCTTCTCTGAAGGAGAGATGTTATATGTTGGTGAGGTTCCCGGGATGAATGGCCCACGTGGAGTCAGAGCTGACGCCTTGGGCAATTTTGTTGTTTCTGAGGGCACTGGCTCCAAGGTTCATTTGTATGACAAAAATTTACAGCATATGAATTATTATGGCTTGGGGAATTATGATAAGGTTGAGTCGATATATGACACGGCTCATCCTGACGCTATTGATCTTGATCAGGAGGGCAACCTTTATTTTGGCGTTCTTGACGGTGGTTATATTAAAAAGTACAGCATGTCCGGCCAGCCCTTAATGCAGATAACGCTTCCCAGTGTCTATTATCGAGGCTTTCTGAATAGTGGCCAATGGTTTTACCAGCAGAATTATTCTGAGGAAAAGTATCAGGTTCCGGTTCCCAATAAAGATTACCATCCTTTCTATGGCGACGGGATAGCGGTTAAGAGTAACGGTGATATTTATGTTTCCACCTATAACGATATATTAATTTTTGATCGTGGCGGTAATTTCAAGAAACAGATGCATTATTTCGATCATCCTGACACTGGCAGCAGGGTAAGTTTCCGCCAGGTCAAAGATATTGCCTTTAACGATCAGGATGAGCTATATGTCATTGATGCGCTGGATTGTCTTATTGTCAAGTTTGACGCTACTGACAGTCCGGTCAAGGTGTTTGCTGGATATGGTACGGGTCCCGGCACTTTTTTTCGTCCAATGGCGATTTGTATTGATGAAGCGGGTCGAGTGTATGGTGGTGATTTCTTTGGCTGGATAAATGTTTTTGACGCGGGTGGCAATTATTTATATCAATTAAAGAGTGATACTGGCGGCGTTTTACCGATAGGCACCTGTATGTCCCTGGATTATCGTGGTGGCCGCCTTTACGTTGCTGAGGTCTTGGAGAACCGGGTCACCGTCTTCGAATCCTTTCCTCTCCAATAATTGTTCATAAGCTTTTTTTATAGGTAGTCGTGCCTGAAAAAGGTGGTTTTGGGGTGTCTGTCAACATTGGGGCTGTTGCAAAACGGGAGTGACCGGCCCCCGATATATTGAATACTTTATTTGCATTTCGCAACAGTCCCTTGATTGCACTTTGCTTTAGAGCGGATCATTTCTATGAAAGCTTCCAGCCGGGTCCGCATTTGCCCCCGTCCCTCATTAGGCAAGTCCGTGTTAGTAACCAAACAGGGCAAACCGGTCTCTTTTTTGATGATGTCAGTAACGATCCGGGCCTCCGTGGTCTGATAGTTACAGCCAAAATTACAGTTAAACAAAACTCCGTCGATATATTTCATTTTTCGAATATTTTCCACCGTCCACCTCCCGCGGGCTTCCGCCGTCAAAGTGTAGGGGACCTCCAGAAAACGGCGGGCCAAAACCTCAAAGGGATCGCCGGCCAGGGAAATATCCTCATAAAACAAATTCTGGACACACTCTGAACCAACAATAACAGCCCCCAGATCATCAATAATATTATAAAGACCCAGGTCGCCCCAGGCAATTCCGGTTATTAATAAACGAATCGGATTTTCGCTGACTCCCTTGCCCTGAACACCCCGCGATACCCGTTTCCTGGCCGAATCAACCAGGATGGACAGGGTCTTTTCCATGGCCGGCGGATCGGCCAGCCAGTCACTGGCGATAAAAATCGCCATGATGAACTCCAGACTTCCCAGAGGAACTGTTTTCCGCTGCATCAAATCCATTAGCTCACGCAGATAACCTCTCAGCTTGTTTTCCAGGGCGAACTCCGCCTTTAAATGCTCCGCCGTAACCTGACGCCCGCTTAGCCGGCCCAGAGTTTCCACACACTTCTTTACTTCCGTCAACATATAGCTGAAAGCCTCTTCGCTGTTTTTCCCGCTAAAATCAATCGGCTGCTCGCCGAAATGGCCTTCGACCAGATAACGCATGGCCTCAAAGCAATACTGCGAGTCATAACACCAGGGGCCGATAAAGGGATAAAAGGTGTCCAGCGTGATAATGCCCTGCGTGACAGCCGTGTAGCCGGCGGCCTGGGCGGGACAAGCGTCTACCGCTAATTCACCCCGGCCCCGGGTCGCCAACATGTTTTCACCCGTGGCAATCATGCGGCAGTAGGCGAATAAAAAAGGATCGAGCGCGATACAGCCGGCGGCGAAATAAATATCGGTGGGATTAGCCGGCCACTTGCCGACAACGCGAAAACCTTTTTTTCTCATCTTGTCCAGACGCAGATCAAGGCTCAACAATAAAAAGGTTAATTCCGAGAAACCGCCGATGGTTGGATCAAGCCGGAATTGGAAAAGGCCGGGAGATTTTTTCAAAGCCAGCGTCAGAAAGTAAAAGATCCGCAAAGCGGGAATTTTACGCCCCGTGATTGAAGGTAACGACTTGATTTTGAACATGGTCAAGGGACTTTTGGCGAGCGATATCGCGAAAGAAAGACGACTCGGCCCTCTGATTGTTTTTAACAGCCTGTCAAACAGCCTCACGAGCCGATCGACTCCAGAAAAGCTTCCACCCTGGTTCGCATCTGTCCCTGATCGGAAACGCTGTAATCGGAATGGATATGCAGCAGGGGAATCCTGTACTCTGACAAGATTTTCCTCAGCTCTTTCACTTTGAAAGAATAGCTGTCACAAAAACGTAATGTGTAGTAGATAACTCCGTTAACCCTGTATTCTTCAAAAAGTTTTCTTAAATGTTTAATCCTAGGGTCAGTCTGTAAATCAGGGTGTGGCAAAGAACCGCAGGGAACATTGTTTAAATACTTCTCCGCTATGCCCGGCAAATCCGGCGATCCGATTTCACCCCAAACGCCTCGTGAGCCAACGCATATTTCATCCACAATAAAATCTCCGCCAAGCTCAGCCATAATCTTGTTTAGCTTTTCATCCCGGTAAGCGTACATGCCGCCGGTAAGAAGAATTCGGCCGCGATATTCAGTCCCCAAGCCCACCGCTCCATCCAGGGAACTTTTCCATTCCTTTAATATGGACAGAGTCTCTTGCTTATCCAGAAGAAATGAAGCCTTGACCGCCCGGTTCAGATCCCGCCACTGGATCACCGGCTTGTCTTCTTTCAACAGTTCGTAAAAATAAATAAAATGACGCCGTACCTGGTTCGATATGTCAATTTCAAAGCCCAGTTTTTCCATGTTCAACGGTCTGCCGGTAATTTTTTCCAGTTCTTCCACCAGGCTGCGTAAACCTAAAAGATAACGATCCAGGGCCTTTTCACCATAGTATTTGAGGGGAAACTCTATCTGGATTAACCGCGTGCCAAAGTATTTATGCCAAACTTCCAGCATCCTCTTAACCTGCAAACAAACAGGCGCGTCCGCTAAATAATCAACCAACTGGTAGTAGGGGGCTTCGCCGGATTCCCGAAAGCCAATACAGCCCGCCGTAAAAGGACAGGCGTGCGGCGTCGTGTAATTATACCCGGCGGCGGTGGCTTTTTCGGAGCCGCCCCTGAACAAACGCACGGGAATCACGTCAAAAGCGGAAATTATCTCACCGGGAACATAACAGCAAAAATAACCGATAACTTTCCGGCCAGCCTCTTTTAGCCGACTAATCGCCTGTGGTCTTTCAGCCAGAGCTTGTTGTAGTCCCGCTTCCAGATTAAATCCCATCAAGAACCTTTTTCAAGAATTTTGGGCTAGCAAGGCGGCTCCCAAAGCGCCGATTAACTGAGGATCAAATTTCTTGAAGGGGACAATTTTTACTTCCAACTCATCGCTGAGCGCTCGCATAATCCCTTCATTTTTAGCCACTCCGCCGCTGAAAACCACTTCTTCGGCGATACCAACCCGCTTCACCATGCCGCCAACCCGGCCAGCGATCGAGTTCATCAGACCCTTGGCGATATCCCGGGCTTTTTGCCCCTCGGCCATCAGGGAAATAACCTCGCTTTCAGCGAAAACAGTACAGACGCTGCTGATCTGACAGGGTTTTTTTGACTTGAAATAAAATTTGCCGAAGGTCGTCAGGTCCACTTTTAAAATACGAGCCATAACTTCGATAAAACGGCCGGTGCCAGCGGCGCAGCGGTCATTCATGGCGAAGTCGTCAACCATACCCATCTCCCCGACCCTGATCACCTTGCTGTCCTGACCGCCGATATCGATGATCGTTTTCGCCTTGGGATTGAGATGGTAAGCCCCCCGGGCGTGGCAGGTGATTTCCGTGATCACTTTATCGGCGAAAGGAGCCGAGATCCGTCCATAACCGGTAGCGACGATTTTATCCAGTTCCGCCCGGGAACGACGGGCGTCCTCAAGCGCCGCGGCTAACTCCTCATGACCGGATTGGCTGGTTCGCACTTCGGTGTCGATGATTGTTGTTCCTATTATTTGTTGCTCGCGAAGAATGACCGCTTTCGAGCATCTTGAACCAATATCCACGCCGGCGGTTAACATCAATGATTCCTCCGCCGGGCCTTGTTGGGACGAATCCCGCCGCCAATCATACGTTTGGCTATTTCTTTGGTTAAATCGCTCATTCTTTCACCCAGTACGACATAATCATTCATATGGTAAGAAACCTCCCGATAAATTCCGTAGGTACAGCCTGAGCACGATTTTCTTAGTTCTTTCACTTTCCTTCGAAAGGCCCGGGAATGAAAAGTCTCAAAAAAATCCTTGTCCAGAACGTTTAGCTGACCGGGAATATCGTTGCAGATCCCCAACTGGCCGTCAGGCAAGATCTCGATATAGAATTCGCCGGCGTCGCATTCCCACTTTGCCCGTTTGCTAATTATAGCTTTTAAGCTATCCTTAAGGAATCTGGTTGAGTTAAGAATATTGAACCCTGATTTCCGCATGTTTATCAATTCCCGGTAAACCTCTGTCAGCTCAGGGTAATCAGCCTCTGTAAACTCGAACTCCTCACAAGCTCCCCGAAATAATTTGTTATCCTGAGTATTAGAACTTAACACTACCGGCACGATCATGATATACGCGTTCTTCTGATGAACATATTTTACCAGTTGGGGTAATTCCCGAAAATTCAACCTGGTTACCACCGTATTGACCAGGGGCAGATCGCCGGGAAAAATCTTGATGGCGTATTCCAAATTGCCGGTAATGGTTTCCCAGATTCCCTCACTATTACAAATAAAAGACTGGATTGCCGGCGTAACCGCGTCCAGCGAGACGCTGAAATCAGTCGCGCCGCTCTGCACAGCCTGGTCAAGTTTGTTTGGCGTCACCAGCTTGCCGGCGTTGGTCTCCAGGCGAATCGCGAAGCCTGAACGGTAGAAGATGTCAAGTATTTCAAAAAGGTGAGGATGTAAAAAGGGTTCCCCGCCGGTAATGATGACATAGGGGATACGCAATCGTTTAAGGATTTCAGCGACCCGCGCGACCTGTTCCAGGCTCATTTCTTCCCTGGCGGAGCCGGTCTTCCAGACCCGGCACATCCGGCAGCGCAGATCACAACGGCGAGTGATTCGAAAGACCGCGAAAAAAGGCCGCCGCTTGATTCTGGAATTCAAGTAACCTGACAGGTCCCGCTTGATTTTCAGTAGCATTGTTTGATAACTTCTTTCTACTAAAGCGTTTAACGTTCAGGTGTAAGGCAAAAATCAAAAGCCTGGAAAGCCCGACTTTTACGCCGAAGGCGAATTGGGTGAAGCGGCACGCTTCTTTCCGGCATCTTCCCCATATCTATCATTCGCGTAGTCCCAGAATCTATCTATCGACGAGCTGTTTTGCCAACCCGAACCCACCTCTGACCGTAAATTCCCCCCAAACCCCCCTGTTCCGCAACAGCCCCACTGACGAAATCACACAAACTGTAAGTTTGCTTTAGCGGGATTTCCGTCTGATTTTCTGAACCGCTTTATTCCCCGGATCAAGTTCCTGAACGATTTCAGCTTCCCTTAACGCCTCCGCCCGTTGTCCGTTTAGTTCCAGGGTGTAGGCCAGCTTTGAATGGGCGGAGACGGACGAGGGATTTATCCTGACCAGTTCCCGGCAGGCTTTAACCGCCAAGGGATAATCTTTTAATTTGAGCGCCGAGCGGCCCACCAGGTCCTGGATGGAATCGATATCCTCTCCCACGCTTTGCGCTCTCACCAGATATTCCCGCGCCGCTTTTTTATTCCCTCTGGTCTGACCGGCATATTCGGCCAGCCTGAAATTGAAACGCGCCCTCTCATAATCAAGCCAGAAGTCCTTGGTCGTGATATGCTGATCCCGTAAAACGAATCGGGGTAACGGCCGGGATTCTTGGGCCGGGCCGGCCTGATAAACCAGACCCCGGGAGATCAGGTTCCGGCCGCCGGAGGTCTTAAACTGAGGATTCTCAATGTAGTATACCGACCGTTCTCCGCTTCGTATTACCGACAGCTCTTTCAGATCGCGCTGTCTCCGCCAGTCCTGAGCCGAGATCTGAAACAGCGGGGCGGTCAGAAACCCGCTGAAGACCACGCCCCCCCGGTCATAGATATTCAGGTCAGGACGTCTGCTCTCGACTTCTTTTAAATGATACAGTGAAAAGGCGGAACTGCTGCCCTTGGTAAACAGGATGGAATTTTCGGGCAGAGAGCGCATAATATTGGTTCCCAGATCATAGGCGTAGTAACTGTCGGCAACCAAAGAGTCGGCTAAGGCGAGAGCACCCGGGGGAAGCGCCAGTAAGATTAGTGAGAAAAGATATAACATTGTTTTCTTCGGCAACTGGTTTTTATAATGTCTGATCAGGGAGAGGAAAACAGCCAGTCCAATGGCCAGGCTCCACCAGCAGGGCAGAAGGTATGGCTCGAAGCGGTAACGGTTAACATAGGTGAAGCCGAAATTAAGTCCCCAGATTAAGCCGGGGCCGGTTACCAGGAAAACATAGGCCGGCAAAAAGAACTCAGCCTTCTTCAGATAAAACAGGCCCAGCAAAAGACCAATAACAGCCAGGAGACCAAAGCCGAAGGGGAAAACGCCAATACTTTGAAGCAGAAAATGTTCACTGAAGCGTAACTTTTCCATTCCCGGGATTTTGTCGCCAAACTCAAGCAACTGGAAGTGGCTCCGTTTAAGATGCTGGGTGAAATAAAACAGATTATAGGGCTTGCCCCAATTCAGGGCCGGAGATTTAACCGCCCGTAACGGCAGATAGAGATAGAGCGCCCAGCCCAGCAGGAAAAACATCAGGAAAGCAGGTGTTTTTTTCAGCAAACGTCGATCCTTGATAATGCCCAGCAGGATAAAGGCCGGGAAGTACATAAACATCAGGTAGTGATTGGCAACGCTCAAACCGTAAACCAGAGCGGCCAAAGACCACCTCCGCCAGAGGAAAAGGTAAAACACCAGGCTCAGGAAAAGTAAGTTCAGGCTGTATACTTCACCAAAAGCGGCATTACCGATTATCGCCGGCGTCAGGGCCAGCCACGTCCCAACAATATAGCTGAGCGAGTTCCCCATAGCCATTTTTTGCAAACATAACACCAGTAAAGTTACCGCTATCGCCATAAAAAGAGCGGTTAAAAGATTTAGGCGCCAGGCCGGGCTGGCAAGGGGGATAAGGATATTGGCGATTTTACCAAGCAGAGCGTACAGGGGATATCCTGGCGGGTGAACAATTCCCAAGTTAACCGCCGCCGTACTGAACAGCCCGCCGTCGCCTAGGGCGAAGGTCGGGAACAGAAATTTCAGATAAACGGCGAAGGTCAGAAGAAAAAAGACAATCATGGTCTTATTATTCTTTATTTCGCCTCATCTTGCAACTTTTTCATATTTACATATCTTGAAGACTGAACAGATAAAGCTGCTTGCGAGCGAGATGCAATCTTTCTTTTGTCGCTACGGCACAAAAACCGTTACAGGTGATAGAAAAACGCTCTAATGCTCAGTCCGGGAAATAGTGCCTAGATATGATCTTTCAGCTCTTCAACTTCGCAGTCTCGGACAGTCAAGATCTCACAGAAAAATTCTCCGGCTGCTTCGCGCACCTTGTCCTTCAATATCCACTTGTGATATTGCGGCGCCCAGACAAGGTGGTATTTCGTATCGTAAACAGCGTGACTCAGGCGTTTTATATTCATGCCGCAATTATACTATTAATATGACAGGCAGAACAGATCCGTTAATAGGGGCTACCTCCCATCCCCCTTACGCGCTTCCTGAGATTTTTATTGACAAAGCCCGGTTAACTGTCTAAGATTTATTAAATAATCGAACATATCGTTGCCAGCGGGCCTTAACCAAGGCGCGACCTGTTGTCTTTGTCGCCAAAAGAGGTTGCCGTGGCGGTTCTGCGGCTTTCCCCGCTATGGACAAGTTCTGATTAATAGATACTATAATCTTCTTTTGAGAATACACAGTGCCAATTAGAAAAAAAATGCCAATCCTTCGTTGTTTCCTGCTTCTTTGCTTAATCAATTGTTTTGTTATCAGCCCAAGCTCAGCTCAGGACGAGCCGCCCCCGGTGAAGAGCAGAGCCGCCGTGCTGCCTCTGGCTATGAACCAGTCCCTTAAAGTCGGCGGCGGGGTAACCCTGGCCTCGCTCATCGGCGAAAGCCTGACCGAATCAGGGTTGTATGAACTGGTAAAGGGTGAAGCCCTGCTGAGAAACCTCGGGGAACAGGCAAACATTGATCTCGGTTGCCACGAGGTGGCATGTTTGGAAAAAATGATCAAACTTCTGCGACTGGATCGGATAATCAGCGGCGAACTGACTATCGTGGAGGTTGAAGGGGTTGTGCCGTTATACCAGCTAAAGATCGTCAGCGTCGATTCCAACGGGAAGAAAATTGAGTATAACGGAGAAACGGCCGGCCAGGAAGACGAGTTCCTGGAATTTTTATATGATCGGATTGATGAATTGTTAATCACGCCTTTTAAACCTGAACCCAAAATAATCTTAACGGAAGGCGACCTGGAGATTGATTCCCGTCCGCGAGCCGCCGTTGTTTTCCTCGATGATGAAATGGTCGGCAAAACGCCTCTTAAGCTGGCTAAAGTCAAAGCCGGCGAGCATAATGTAAAGCTATCCCTGGCCGGTTTCGAGGAATGGCACAAGGCTTTTCATTTGGCCGGCGGAGAAAAAAAGATTATCATAGGCGAACTGATTGAAGAGCTTGGCGTGATTAACCTTGAGACCGAACCGTCCGGGGGGAAGGTTTTTCTCAATGGTGAATTGATGGGGGAAACCCCTCTGCGACTGGAAATCCCGGCTGGCGGATATAACCTTGAGATCAGCCGTAACAACTATGACAACCACCGCCAGAAAATTGAAGTTACAGCCAACGCCGTCATCGAACAGAAAATCACTTTATTATACGGAATTTCCGACGCGG
>JAJRWM010000045.1 GCA_024276815.1 bacterium | reverse complement strand
TTCGTAAGTTTTCAGTAGAACTCACCTCCCTTTAAAAATCTTTTTTCTCAATTTTAGCTTGATCAGGAGATAAAAGATCAACGCCTGAACAAGATTTTCTGTATATATTATCTCATAACCGGCGACCAGCAGGCAATCTCCGCCTCGCACGACCGGCTCAACTTCAGCCAACTGGTTGATATATATAACATAATCAAGCAGAGCATTTCAGCTAACCGACTAAAAGAAGTTAGAACATTCTAATATCTACAGGTATTTTTGTCAACTGCCGGAATTTTTCGGTGATGTCAAGCTGCTTGTGTGAAAATTCTGAGGGTGCGGTTATGCCTGTTTATCGACGAGTTGTTTTGCCGCGAAGTCTAAAAAAACCGCGCGCGGGTTTTCGTTTTCCCAAGACAGTTGTTTTTTATTAGCACCTTCAGTTAAGTTTGCCTGTTGCCCTGATTCCCTCCCGGGATTTTCTTCGCTGTTAACAGGCGTGCTTTTCTGGTATAATTCCTTGGGAATTCACCTTGAAATTTGTTGGCGACAATGATGAATGCCACGAGGGTTTGCCATAAGGGGAGCGTAGTCCGAGAAATGGCCTGGTTTAAAAATTTACAAAACACCTTAAAGTTAAACACGGAAAAAAAGAAGGGTATACCCGACGGCGTCTGGCTGAAATGCAAAAGCTGTTCCGAGATCATTTACCGCAAGGAACTGCTAAAAAACAGTCAGGTCTGCCCCCACTGTTCCTATCATTTCCCGCTGAGCGCGGATGAATGGGTTGACATTATGTTTGATGAAGGAACCTTCAAAGAGTGGGACAAGCACCTTCAAGCGGCCGATCCTTTGAAGTTTGTCGATTCGGAAAAATACAAAGACCGCTTGAAGAGGGCTCAGACCAAGACCGGCCGGGCTGACGGTGTGGTGACCGGCAGCGGCCAACTCAACGGCCATTCCGTGGTCATAGCCATCTTCGACTTCGGCTTTATGGGCGGCAGTCTGGGCTCGGTCAGCGGTGAAAAAATCCTCAGGGCTGTTGAAATGGCGATTGAAAAACGGTTCCCGCTGATAATCATATCCGCCAGCGGCGGCGCCCGGATGCAGGAAGGGATGTTCTCCCTGATGCAGATGGCGAAAACCAGCGCCGCGATCGCCAAGCTGGGCGAACATCGTTTGCCTTACATCTCGATCCTCAGCAACCCGACCACCGGCGGCGTCACCGCATCTTTCGCTTCCCTGGGCGACATCAACATCGCTGAACCAAAAGCTTTAATCGCA
Organism: bacterium; assembly: GCA_024276815.1. Lineage (GTDB taxonomy): Bacteria > JACRDZ01 > JAJRWM01 > JAJRWM01 > JAJRWM01 > JAJRWM01. The sequence continues at coordinate 4,899 of JAJRWM010000045.1, read as the reverse complement.
CTGACCGGTCCCCGGGTCATTGAGAAAACCATTCGGGAAACCGTTCCCGAGGGCGCTCAGTGCGCGGAAAGCCTGCTGAAAAACGGTTTTATCGACAAAATCGTGGATCGTCGGGAAATGAAAAAAACCATCAGCAAACTACTGGAATTTTTCCAGGAATAACATGGATTATCAGACCGCCATTGACTATCTGTTCTCACTGGAGTTTTTTGGCGTCAAGCTTGGTCTGGCCAATATTAACCGCTTGTTGGAGTTGTGCGGCAATCCGCAGAATAATCAGAAGATTATCCAGATCGCCGGCACCAACGGCAAAGGCTCAGTCGCCGCGATGCTGGAAACCATCCTTCAAAGCGCCGGGTACCGGGTCGGCTTGTTCACGTCCCCGCACCTCGTCGACTTTGCTGAAAGAATAAGAATAAATCAAAAAAACATACCCCGGGATAAAATCGGCGAACTGACCGGGTATTTACTGCCCGGGATAAACCAAATAGCCGGGGAGCCGGGCTTAGCCCATCCGACCTATTTTGAAGTGAATACCGCGATGGCGCTCCTTTATTTTCACCAGGAGAAGACCGACTGGTCCCTATTGGAAGTCGGGATGGGCGGTCGGCTGGACGCCACCAGCGCCGTCACCCCAAGGGCCGTGATTATCACCAATATTTCACTGGATCACCAGCGCTATCTCGGTGATAATATCAGGGATATCGCATATGAGAAAGCCGGGACGATCAAACAAAACGTACCGGTCTTTACGCGCGCCGCCGGTGAAGCGCTTGAGGTCATCATGGAAACCTGCCGCCGGAAAAACGCCCCGCTGATCTCCGGCGACAAGCTTGGCAAAATAATTAAAAACCAGCCGGCAAAAAATGGTCAACTGGTTAGCCTGGAAACCCGGCGACGCCGCTATGACGACCTGTTCATTCCGCTACCCGGCCCGCACCAGGCCGATAACGCCCTGCTGGCGGTTAATGTGGCTGATTATCTTGGCGGCGTTAGCGAAGAGCAGGTCAAAAAAGGACTGGCCCGGACTTTCTGGCCCGGGCGGATCATGATCATCGGCGAGAATCCGCTGATCATCATTGACGGGGCGCATAACACCGACAGCATGGAGAAACTCAAACACACGATAAAACAGAATTTCCCGCATCAGCGGTTAATTGTGGTCCTGGCGTTTCTCGCGGACAAAAACGTGAGCGATGTTTTACGATCTATCTTATCAACAGCGGCAGAAGTAATCGTTACCGAAGTGGGGAATTCCAAGAGGGCGTTACCGGCTGACACCTTAGCGGCAATGGTCAACAGTGAAGGCGTTGAAGTAACCATCAAGAGATCTTCAGTAGCCGCTCTCAATTACGCCCGAAGCATCGCTGACGCCGCTGATTTGATTTTAATTTGCGGTTCACTATACCTGGCAGGAGAATTACTGGAACAGCGGCGGCCGTTATCAATATCCCGCTGATTTTTAAGGAGGAAGTGAATGAAAATATTTATCGACACAGCTAACATCGCGGACATCAGGGAAGCCAACAGTTGGGGGATTATTGACGGCGTTACGACCAATCCCAGCCTGGTTGCCCGTGAAGGACGGGATTACCGGGAAGTCGTCGAAGAAATCTGCCGGATTGTCGACGGGCCGATCAGCGCCGAGTGTTTGAGCCTGACCACTGACGCCATGGTTGAGGAAGCGAAGGGGCTGGCCGCCATTCATCCAAACGTGGTGGTCAAGATTCCGATGACAATCGAAGGATTAAAAGCGGTTAAAATTTTAACTTCCATGAAAATCAGCACCAATGTGACCCTGATTTTCAGCGTCAACCAGGCCGTACTGGCCGCCAAAGCCGGGGCGTCGTTTGTCAGCCCCTTTGTCGGCCGGCTGGACGACATCTCACACAACGGCCGTGATTTAATCGAGAAACTGGTAATCGCCTTCAGCAATTATGGCTACCTGACTGAAATTATCGTCGCCAGCGTCAGGAATCCGCTGCACGTAGAAATGACAGCCCTGGCCGGCGCGCACATCGCTACCATACCGATGAACATCTTGCGGCTCTTGCCGGAACACCCGTTAACCGGCAAGGGAATCGACAAGTTCCTGGCTGACTGGAAAGCTTCCCAGGCCGGTGGCCCTGCCTAATGGCCTTCGGCGCTATTTAACACCGCCTCGTAAGGGTACTTCGGCTACGTATCAGGTAACACTAAGCGAGTAACTCTTTGCGAGCGGAATTGATGTGCCGAAGGCAGCTAAAACAGGTCGCAGACCTGCCGAAGGCAGCTAAAACAGGTCGCGGACCTGCCGAAGGCCATTAAAACAGGTCGCGGACCTGGAAGGAGTAACTGTAGGTTTTGACTTCAAATACTTTTCGGTATTCCAAGCGTCTTGCCGTTCTTTTACTCTTTGCCTGCGCCCTTTCCCTCGCGACTGTTGCTCTCTTCGCTTTTAATCCTGACGAAGTAATAAAAGTAAGAGCGGATTACCTGGAGTTTCAGCAGGAGACCCAAACAATCATCGGCCGTGGCAACGTTTTTATCCCCCAGGGGAAAAACTGGGTTAAGGGGGATAATGTTGTCTATCAGATTGAGGAAAAAAAGATTGTTGTGCACGGCCGGGGCAGCTTTTTCAATGGCGAGCAGATCGTTTGCGGCGAAGAAATAGTATACAGCGGTCTGAGCGGGAAAGGCAGCGCTCATAATGTCTTCACCGAGCGTGATCCCTGGGTTTTCCGGACGGAAAAAATTGAACAGATAAAACCAAAAACTTTTTACGCCAGCCCCAAAACCTCCATCACCACCTGCGACCAAAAACCGTTGCCTCATTACCGGCTTGAGGCGGAAGAAGTCCTGGTTTATCAGGACGAACGGGTAGTCGCCCGCAAGGTAACTATCTATTTTGGCAATGTTCCCGTCTTGACTCTGCCCTCGTTCACCTACGCTCTGAAACACCGTAATTATTTTGTCAATGTCGGCTATGACGAGAAATACGGCGTCTGGGCCAGGAGCGGCTATAATTATGATCTGACGAAAAATCATTACGGCGCTTTGTACCTGGACTGGTGGGAACGTCGGGGGCTGGGCAAGGGGATCAAGCATTATTTTAAAACCGGGGAAAGCGGTCAGGGAAGCTTGTACTATTACTGCATCAAGGAAAAGGAAGTATTCTATGACAACGAACTGGACGCTTACTTTAATGAACATTTTCCCGAGACGACGGAGCGCGCTAAGTTCGCCGGCCGCTACCAGACAAAACTCTATTCACCACTAAATGAACTTCGGGTCAATCTTGACCTCGCGACCGATCAGTCGATTGAATACGAGTTGACCGAAGAGAGCGTGAGCCTGATACCCAACCGGACTTCGAGTGTTATGCTGGAACGGACAACCAGCCGCTACAACCTGGAAATTTACCTGGAAAAAATCGACAGCTATCATGAGCTTGATCGGAAATACTATCTTTATTCCACGGAACTGCCCAAGCTGAGCTTCGCCACCAACCGTCTCTCGCTGTTCCAAATCGGTCAGAGCCGTTTTTATCATCAATATCAATTCCACTTTTTAAATCAAAGACTGTTTCGGGAACGTAAAAGCAATTACCGGTCGGAAAAAAAAGATTATTACGAACAGCGGGCGGATGTCTCAGCCGCCCTCTCCAGCAGCGCCCGGGTCAGCCGGCGAAATACCTTGTCCGGCTCGGTAACTCTCAGGGAGGAATGGCGGGACCACCGCAGTATCAGGGATACTGATGATATCTATATCGCGAGGATACTGACCGACATCCGTTTACGCAGTCGGCTGGGACAATTTTTCACCAATGATCTCAGTCATTTGACTACCCGCCGTTATACTGAGACAGCTGACACTATTTATGAACGATACCAAGGCTTTGAACGGAACCGGCTGGCGGAAAAACTCACCTTCAAAGAACCCTGGTGGCGAACCCGGCTTACCAGCGCCCTTAATTATGATCTGCGGAGAAAGGATGCCGCGGCCGGCGTTTACTGGCCGGAAAAATTAAGCGACCTGGTTACGGAATTAGAGACCTATCCCTTTAAGCGGATGGCGATAGATTCCCGGCTGATCTACGATCCTTACGGCGGCAAAAACGACTTTTACCATCGTAAAGCCCTTCGTGGTCAGACCATGATTTTAAAAGAATTCGAACTGGACGCGAAGCTCCGGCTGAACGCCTACGCCTCGTTCGAGTACAAACAGCGCCGTCATTTTCTCCTGCGGTATTATTCGGACTGGCCGGCTCAGGAACTGGCCCTTAACACCAACTACGCCAACCTGAAAGCGAACCTGACCTACCCCCTGACCCGCAAGTGGCAGTTGAACAGCCAGTTCGAATACCGCAACCCCCATATCCGCAAACGTTATCTTTTAGAGGATTTTCGTCTCTTTGAAGAAGAGTTCACCTTAACGCGCGACTTGCATTGCTGGGAGATCAGGTTCTTTTACGCGACCAGGCCCGACGAGTTCTCCCCTCGCCGCACTCGTGAGATCGGCTTTGAGTTCAACCTGAAAGCCTTCCCGGCCCAGTCCAGCGTCTCCACTGAGTTTCCGCCCAAACTCTTCCTCTTCCAATAACAAACCTACGGTTTGAGGATAGATCGCTTCGCGACTTTTAATTCCGCCTCGTAAAGGTACTCGGCTATGTTTTCGGTAATATCAAGCGAGCAACACAGCTTGCGAACGGATTTGATGTACCAAAGGTAGCTAAAACAGGACGAAGTCCTGCGCCTCGTAAAGGCACTCGGCTTATCTGGGGGCTGTTGCAAAACGGGAGGTTTTGGTGAAATCTACGGTCAAAGGTGGGTTATGGTTGGCAAAAAGTCCGAGAAGTGGTCGTTTCTATCTCAATTTATCTCCCAGGTTACTCATTTCAACCGTTTTAAACCTCATTTT
>JAJRWM010000044.1 GCA_024276815.1 bacterium | reverse complement strand
GCAGGGAAACGACTATTTCTTCGGACAGCCTGTCCACCAGATCAAAGATATTAGCCTCGCCGACTCCCCTCACCTTCCGTCCCTCATAAACACTGCCGGTTTCAACCTTCACCAGATGGCTGTCCAGACGTATTTGCTCCCTGACCTGGCTAAGACTGCCCAGGATCATCACGTCAACCCCCAGGAGCTTGCCAATCTCGGCGGCTTGTTCATTATCAACGGCGCCGGAAATTGACAGCCCTTGTTCGGCCATGATTTCTGCCAGTCGATCCCGTTCCACGACTGTAATCCCGCTTTGGAAGGTCAGGTCAGTTATCAGCATCTCAGGAATCCCGTCGGCCAGGTAATCCAGATGGTCTTCAGAACTGCTTATTTTAAAGTCCAAAACGCCGACCGTCACCCCCTGGCTATAAACAGAACCGCACAGCAGAGTTATGGCTAGCAGGAGCGAGATAAAAAATTTCAATTGACCGGCTCCTTTATTTTCAGCGTCATGGTAATCTCCGGATGATTCGCCAGAAACAACAGGCTGCATTTAACCAGATATTCGCCTGGTCCGACATCTTTACCCCAGTCATCGATCTTGTCCCACCTAAAGTTAAATTCACGATTCTTTTGCGGGACTAAAATAATTTTGGCATCCCGTCTCGGAAAAAACTTGTCTTTGCTCCAGGTCCAGGTTCTTTCATTATTTTTACTTATTTCCATTTCAAAAAAACGCCCGCTTTCACTTAAAAGAACTTTGGGCGAACTTGATAAGTTTTTCACCTTCAGGTTGAAATTAAGGAACGTCCCCTTGTCAGTTGCCATCAACCGATACATTACATCGTCGATTTTCCGGGCGGTTATGGGAGTAAAACTGTAATAGCCTTTTACAAAGAAAATAAAGAGCGCCAGGATAAAAATATCTAAAAGAGTAACCAGTAATCCCTTGTGTTCGCCATCCCGAAACGATATCATTGCTCCATTTCAGAGGTAATAGCCTTCAGAATATCAGCCTTACCAATAATACCCAACAATTCGTCTCCGCTCATAACCGGTATCAAATAATGGTTGTCTTTGACCATCATAGTGGCGATCTCACTGACCGGGGTATCCTCACTGACCGTGGCCACCTGGGTGTTCATAATGGACTCCACTTTTTTCCCCAGCACCTTCCCCATTTCCTGTTCGAAATTCCTGGGACTGTCAAGATAAATGACCGCGTCAAAGATGGCCACAACCGTCGGTAAATGCACCTGTTTATCATGGAAGATAACATCTTCCTCAGTGACCATACCAACCAGGCGGCTATCAGCCATCACGGGAGCGCCGCTTATTTTATGTTGGAGAAAAAAGTCAGCCAATTCTTTCACTGACATTTGCGGATTTACAGATAAAACATCTTTGGTCATTATATCTTTCGCGAGCATTAGTTCCTCTCCTTTACTCCATTCATTTCTGACTTAGCGCACCAAAAGCTTTTGGCAAATACGAGGCGATATCCCCGGCCTTAACAATCCCTAATTCCCGTAACGCTATTTTACCACTCAATCCATGACAGTAACAGCCAAATTTAGCTGCCTCGTACAAATCCAGGCCACGGGCGCAAACACCGCCCAATAATCCGGCCAGGACATCGCCGCTGCCGGCGGTCGCCAGTTCAGGTCCCCCGACAGGGATGATACTCAGTTCGCCGCCCTGATTGGCGATTAAGCTCCGAGGCCCCTTCAATAAAAGGTTGACCTGATATTGGGTGGCAAACTCACAGACGACCTGGAATCGTTCCCCGCTTATTTCCGCGGTTGACCGCCCGGTTAATCTCGCCAATTCGCCGGCGTGGGGCGTCAACAAAGTCGCTGGCCGGCGTTTTTTCAGGATACCGATATCTTTGGCCAGGATATTCAGGCCGTCAGCGTCAATAATCAGGGGCCGATCAATTTCGGCAACCAACTCTTTGACCAGCCTGACAAGATCATCATCCTGCCCCAGTCCCGGCCCCAGCACGACGGCATCCACCCGGCCGGCTAATTCCAGCAGACGTTCCTTGTTAGAATAAGCGACGCGGCCGCCCCCGCTATCCGTTAACGGTTCCACAACCGCTTCGACCAGATGGGTATTGATAACCGAGGCGATATTTTCTGGCACGGCAAGGTTGACATAGGAAGCGCCGCTGTTCAGTGCTGCCTGCCCGGCCAAAACGGCAGCTCCGCTGTATCGGGAGCAACCGGCTATCACGAGCAGCCGTCCGCCCTTTCCTTTATGGGCGTTAAGAGGTCTCCCGGGCGGCTTCGGCAAATCATTTATTTCGACTAGATTAACCTTTGGCGTCAACTCGTCAAACAAGGAGCGAGGTATACCAATATCGGCGATTTTCAGTGCACCGATATGGGCAATCGAATGCGGATGAAAAAAACCGATTTTAGGTAAAGCCATGGTGACCGTCATCTCAGCTTTAATGACGGAGCCGTCGATCACGCCTCGGTCAACCGGTAAACCTGAGGGCGTATCGATAGCGATAATTGTTTTTTCGGCCGAGTTCAGAATTTCTATAATTTTTTGATATATTCCGACCACCTTTCCCCGTATCCCGGTACCCAGCAACGCGTCCACGATTAAATCGCCGCCGCCAAGCTCACCAGCCAAACCAGCGATTTCCGTTTCCCGGCTGATGATGGCAACCGGTTTACCCATGGCCTGAAGGATTTTCCAGTTAATCAGGGCGTCACCTTTTATTTTTTTCGGTTCACCGATATAGTAAGTAACAACCTTCTTACCGGAATTAATCAGGTGACGGGCGACAACAAAGCCATCCCCCCCGTTATTGCCGGAGCCGCAGACAACAATAACTTTCAGATGTTGAGCCGGATAGCTTTCGTTAATCAGGCGGGCGGACTGGGCCCCGGCGTTTTCCATCATGATCAGCGTACCGACGCCAAACTCGCGGGCAGCTTTTTCTTCGATATCGCGCATTTGCGCAGAGCTAACCACTTTCAAGGATTATTTCCCCTTCGCTGTTTTCTTAACTAAAGGTAAACGGATAATAAAAGTACTGCCTTTATCATACCCTTTGCTTTTCAAAGATATTTCCCCGCCATGCCCGGCAATTATCTTATGACTTATCGGCAACCCCAGCCCCATGCCGCCCCCCATAAATTTAGTTTCGCCGGAGGAATGATGTTTAATATCAAGAGCTTCATAAAACGGATGGAATATTTTATCCTGGAGATGCCTGGGCACGCCGATTCCCTCATCCGCAATCATCAGTTCCGCCTGGTTACGATTAGCTTTTTTCAAGGCAATGAAGATACTCTTGTCATCAGGAGTATATTTTATGGCGTTATTGATCACATTATGGAACGCCTGTTGCAGCCGCGAGGCGTCACCCATTACCAGTAAGGGTTCATCCGGCCGCTCAACGATTAACTTCAGACTCCTTTCTCTGATGGTATCTTTAATTCTCAGGATATTTTGTTCCAGGACTTTCCTCAAATCAATTTTATGGAGATTCCTGAAAGGTTTGCCGGCTTCCAGGGTAATTAATTCCATGACGTCGTTAATAATTTTTTTCAACCTGATGGTTCCCTGGTTAGCCCCTTCCAGCAACCGACATAATTCCTCTTTACTGATATTATCAATATCACGCTTTAGTAAATCCAGGTAGCCCGATATCAGGGTAATCGGGGAATTAACTTCATGAGAAATCAGATCCAGGAAATTGGATTTCAGAGCATCCAATTCCTTGAGCTGCTCATACGCTTTCCTTAACTCGGCAGTCCTTTCCTCAACCTTTCGCTCCAGACATTTATTCATATCCTGAACATCCTCCAGAAGCCGTCGGTTTGCCAGGAGCAGTTTTTTATTTTCAATCCCCCGGTGAATGCTGAGACGCACCTGATCGAAACTGAACGGTTTTACCAAGTAGTCATAAGCTCCCAGTTCAGTAGCCTTTAAAGCCGACTCAAGCGATGAATACCCGCTGATCATGATAAACACAGCGTAGGGTTGTATCCTTTTTATCCTTTTCAGAATAGTCAGGCCGTCCAGATCCGGCATGTTAATGTCGCACAGCACCACGTCGAAATCCCGGGCGTCGGCTTTTTCAATGGCGGAATAGCCATCATTGACCGTTTCAACCCTGAAGTTGAGATTTTGCATCATCCTCTCAAGCATCAGACAGACATACGCTTCATCATCGACAACCAGAACATCCAATTTATCCATAATTCCCTCAATAATCGCGTTAAAATTCAAACGTTTTCCGTTAACCAACTAACCATTCTCACCAATTCAACGCCAAAGGTTTCGGTTACCAAGTCTGTCCCGGCGACATTATCTTCCCGTAGCATAATCAGCTGATCTGAAGTTAAAGGCGGCTGGCTGACAACCATTTCCATCATAGCGACCAACGGTTTCACCAAAAAAAATGGCAGGTTAAACAAACAGCGACGTATCTTTTTGACCTTGATAATCAGCCTGATCATCTCTTTGTAAGTCATTGGCTCAGGCCCGGCTATTTCGAATATTTTATTATTGGTTTCAGCCATGCTGACCGATTTCGCGAGACATAACGCCAGATCGCCGACAAACAACGGCTGCATTTTATTGCCCCCGCCGCCAATGAGCGGAATTAACGGCGATTTCATCATATTCAGCAGCATATTTATAAACTCCCCGCCCTGACCATACATCACGCTGGGCCGAAATATCACGTAGGCGATACCGCTGTTTTTAACAATTTGCTCCGCCTTGTATTTACTCTGATGGTAACGGCTCGCGGCATGTTCCCTGACACCCAGCGCGCTGACGTAGATAATTTTTCTGACGTTGCTTTTCTGAGCGGCATTAATCAGGTTTAGAGTGCCTTCAACATGTATTGTTTCAAAAGTGGCGTCATCAACCTCCTGTATGATCCCGACCAGATGAACCAGGGTAGCCACGCCGGCGAAAGCGGCGGGCAGGGTTTCCGGGGAGGTGATATCGCCAAGAGCCAGTTCGGCATCCGGCGGATTCAGTTCAGCGAACCCAACGTATGTTCTCGCCAGAACGCGCGTTTTACGATTATCATCACTCAACCGTTTGACAACCTGCCGGCCAACAAATCCGGTCCCGCCGGCGACCAGTATCATGGCTCATTCTCCAGGAAAATATCTCCCCTGGGCTGAGGGTGCGCAATATCTATTAGAGGTTTTTCAATGACTAAGGGTTTATACTTGGGACATTTTTCATTGTGACATTTTTTACAGTCATCAAGAGTTGGATACTTAAGCCCGCTGGCTATTTTTTTATTGCGCTGTTTCAGCGGGTTTTCTTCTGTAAATTTCAGATTCATGACATCAGGTTTCCGATAGCGGCTGCCCGGCCCGTGGCAGGCTTCACACTGGACTCCCTGCAACTCCGCCATAGTCAGACCACGGAACCATTTGTCCCGTTCCCAATAGCCGGTGGTATGGCAGCCGAGACATTTAACCAGACGTCTTTCTTCCCAACTGAGATCGCTATAGGCCTGGGCGTGAGGCGACAGGCTCCAGCGTTCATAGATATATTTCTGCTCTCTGCCTGAATGACACACGCCGCAGCGCTCAGCGCCGACGTATTTCAATTCCGCCTTATTGATTACCGGCTCCGCGCAAACGAGAACCGATAAACCAACAAAAAAAAAACAACGAAACGGGGAAAAGCTTTTTGAACATGATTACGATCTTTCGCTTGAAAACAATTCGTGCAGCAAGGTTATGATCAGGATCACGGAAACAATTCCGATAATCAGGCTGTTATAAGCCGTTACGGGATTCCAGCCAAGCGTTGACGCCATAGTGATAATAACCTGCAAAACAAATATGGCAGCAACAATAACCAGGCTTAAAAGCCAGCGGCGTTTAAAAACAGCCAGCAAGGCCAAAGCCAGGATAATCAGGACCCATTTTTGGTAAAAAAAGACTTCCGTGTTTTGCAGTTCCAGAATTTGCCGCCATTGCGCCAGCATTTTATCCCACATTTAAGCCCCCTCAAGCAAGTATAGGAGGGGAAAACACCGCCCCTCTAAATCCCCCCTCCCCAGCGTATCTATCGTGTGCGTAGCCCAAGCACTAAAACTTTAGCCTGGCCTGCCATCCCTGGTTTAAAGTTTTTGGGGGAAGGTTTGGAAACCTGCTTTTTTTCGATATTTATCGACGAGCATTCCCTTCAGCAAAGTCTAAAAAGGGGTTTCCAAGGTTCTTATTTTGCCTCACATAAGGTTTTAATTTGCCCTAGCCCCTAAAAAATTTTCCGACGGATTTGATAGATCTGGTTTATCTCCTGACCTTTTTTCCAGTCCGGCAGAAACCGTTTCTCCTGGATCCTCTGTATTTCATTGGAGAAACAGGGATCGAAAACCCTCGATGAACAAAAAATTAAAAAGGGGTCATCCAGTTTTTCCCTTTCAATTATCCTCCTGACGAGATTGACGTCGTCATCGTTCAGGCTAAAGGCGCGGGCCATAGCCAGGAAAAACTGTTCTTCTTCCCGCTGCATCCGGTAAACGGGAATCAGGTGACGCCTGATTAAATAATAGATAACTCTCAGGGCTATCAAGACGCTGATCACCCAAAAGATTAGTTTTAAATAATAAATATATCCTGAATAGTCGCTGGTATCGGCGGTTTGCTTCAGAAGTGGGAATATCTGGTCATTGCCGTTCATTTCCTCACCGTCACCCCTAACACCTCAAGCGTCTTCAGCGCGCGCTCCCGTACTGTTGAGCTGTGGTCAAGCAAAGAAATTTTCGCGACCAGATCTTTCACCCTGACTTCCTTGATTTCCTCGATAACCCAAAGAGCGCTTAACCGCATCAACTCCTGGTCGCTTTTGAGCATATCCAGTAGCGCCGCGAAAGCCGGCTCATACCCCATCTCCATGAGCACTTTAACAGCGTTACCCCGAACCCGGTTGTCAGGATCATGTAAAAATGACGCCAGGTGTTTAAAGATATGAGAATCCTTCATTTCAGCGTATGTCTCAATAGCGTTGGCCCTGACCCTCCGGTCGGGGTCCAGCAGCGATTCCAGGATCGCGCTCATAGCCATCGTATTTCCGGCGACCCCGATAGTTTTAACCAAGGTCGCCCGCACTCTTTCGTCCGGGTCAGTCAAAGAGGAAATATATTCATCGTCAATATTAACCGGGAGTCCGATAACCTTTATGGCCTGAGCCGCTTTCAATCGTTTGTTAACATCAATATCCCGCAGTTCCTCTTTCAGGGTAGTAATAATATCGAGGTTGAATTCTTCCAGTTTCGCGCGCAGTTCTCTTTGCTGCGCCGGACTCATACGCTTAATAACATTCGTATAATCATGCGGACTTATCTGGGCCAGTTCAGAAAGAGCGATCGCCTTTAAAGTTTTGGACTTGGCCGACATTTTTATCAACATCGACACAATATCGGGATAGTTCCGTCTCACCAGCATCCTCAGGGCGCAGATCTGGACATCCTCGTCGGAATCATCCAAAGCCTGAAGCAGCGGTTCATGGCTGTATCCCTCTTCGAGATTCCCCAGCACAAGCAAGGCTCTTTGCCTGATTCTCTTCTCCGGGTCCTTGAGCCGCTTATAAATAGCTTTAATCACCTGCTCATCGCCGGTAAAATTTTCCAGGTAGCACAACGCCTTCCAGCGAACATCGCTTCGCAGCGCTTCCAACTCCCGGATCAAGGCTTTGTTTATCCCTTTTAAGCGGCAGAACACCTTTAATTCCAGCGTACAGTTACCACGTTCGATTAAAGTCTCCACCATCATCCTCAGGTTGTTTTGGTCGGCCAGGCTGTTTAAAAGTTCGATCACCAGTTGCTGAATATCTTTATTTTTGAAGCTCCCGGCGAAGGGAATCAATTCCAGCTTTTTAGCTTCGGTAATTTTGAGGATTTCGCTTTTGATGAATTCTCTGGTCGCGTACCCGGTCTCCGAATAAATCTTCAGCAGCGCCCTGGTAGCTTCATTTTTGAGGTCAACCAGTAAACGGATAACTTAGCCCATACGCAACAGTTCGGAAGGGTTGCTCAGGGTGTTGACCAGAGGCTCGACAATCCGCTTTCTCTGGACGGCCAATTCCTCGGTTATTTTTTCGGCTGATTCATATTCCCGAAGGTGCCGGTTGATTATCTTGCGCAGGGTTCTCTCGGTTTTGGAGGGGATGTCATCGCGATAATCATAAAGCAGGTTTAAGAGAGGAGCGACCGCCTTGGGCGAACTGATCTCCCCCAGGATTTCGACACAGGCCTCCCTGACCATACCGTTAGGGCTGTTGAGGGAGCGGATCAATCCGGGCAAAGCCTTGCGCCCTTTTTTTATGAGCGCCCGTTTAATACCCTGGATCAGCCTGATATCACGCACATCAAGCCGGCTGATAAGAAGAAGGGTCTCCTGTAAATCCCGATCAGCCAAATCTTCGCCGCCGCTGAAAAGGGGCATTTCCCCCTCCTATTGAAGTTGAACCAGGTTTTCCTGTAATTTACTCAGAATTTCCTGATGTTTCTCTACTTTCTCACGCTCTTTATCAACCACTTGCGACGGAGCGTGGTCCAGAAAATTCTGATTGGCCAGTTTTTTCGCGGATCGTTCAATTACTTCGTTTAATTTACTGATTTCCTTTAGCTGCCGTTCCCGTTCCACCTCAAAATCGATAACATCACCCAGGGGAATATATATTTCCAGTGTTTCCACGACAATCGCGGCGGACTGGACCGGTTTCCCGCTATCGGCTTCAAGGAAAACAATATCACTCACTTTCGCCAAATCCTTAATATACTGGAGAGCGTCTTCAATTATCGCCCGCCGTGTTTCATCTGCGTTTTTCACCTGAAGTTCGACTTTTGATTTCAACGGCACCCTCATCTCCGCCCGTAAATTCCTGACCTTGACAATCAACTCACGCGCGAGGGCCATCTGTTTCTCCGCCTCTTCGTTGATGAATCTCTCTTCGGCTTGAGGATAAGGACTAACCATAACGCTCTCGCCGCCCCGACTGAAGAGTTGCCAGATTTCCTCGGTAATAAACGGCATAATGGGGTGCAAGGCTCTCATACTTTTTTCAATCACGTAGGAGAGGACATAGAGCGCTCTTTCCCGGGCGGCGGTTTCCTCGCCCTGCAGTCTGCCCTTGACCATCTCAATATACCAGTCACAGAACTCATGCCAGATAAAATCATACAAAAAATGGGCTGCCTCATTGAAGCGATATTCAGTAAAAGCTGAATCGACCTCACCCACGACCCGGTTCGCCCGGCTCAGAATCCAGCGGTCAGCCAACTCCAGCTTGCTTTCGTCCAACCGGTATTCCAGCCAGTTAAAATCGCCCACGTTCATCAAGACGAAACGGGTGGCGTTCCAGATTTTATTGCAGAAATTACGGTACCCCTCGATTCTCTGTTCGCTCAGGGAGACATCCCGCCCCTGAGCGGCAAAAGCGGTCAGGGTAAAACGAAAGGCGTCGGTGCCAAACTTTTCGATCATCAACAAGGGATCGATAGCATTACCCAGCGACTTACTCATTTTGCGACCCTGCTCATCACGAACTAAAGCATGGATATAGACTTCCTTGAACGGTATCTCACCCATGAACTTCAAGCCCATCATAATCATCCGGGCAACCCAGAAAAACAGGATATCGAACCCGGTAACCAGAACGCTGGTCGGATAATAATTCGCCAGCTCCGGCGTTGACGCCGGCCAGCCCAGGGTTGAAAAAGGCCACAGAGCCGAACTGAACCAGGTATCAAGCACATCGGTTTCCTGCTCGATGTTTTTACTTTGACATTTTTCACACGCGACAACCTCGTCCACGCTCACGGAAATATGGACGCAATCCTGACAATGCCAGGCCGGGATCCGGTGTCCCCACCATATCTGCCGGGAAATACACCAGTCACGAATGTTTTCCAGCCAGTCATAATAGGTTTTTTCCCAGGACTGAGGGAAAAACTTGACCTTCCCCTCTTTAACCGCGTCAATCGCCGGACGAGCCAGACTTTCCATAGCCACAAACCATTGTTTGGAGAGATACGGTTCAATAACTGTATGGCAGCGATAACAATGACCAACCGAATGATCGTGCGGCTCGACTTTTTCCAGGAGGTCTTCCCGTTTTAATTGTTCCAGCAGATTTTCACGGCACTCAAAACGATCCTGCCCGGCGTAAGGCCCGGCGTTTTCGTTCATGGTCCCGTCTTCGTTCATAACATTTACCGCTTCCAGGTTATGCCTCTTGCCCACCAAAAAGTCGTTCGGATCATGCGCCGGGGTAATCTTGACCACCCCGGTCCCGAACTCCGGATCAACATAAGTATCAGCGATAACTTTCAGCTTGCGGCCGATTACCGGGAGGGTCAACTCCTTGCCAACGAGGTCGGCATAGCGCTCATCATCAGGATGAACAGCCACGGCTGTGTCTCCCAGCATGGTTTCCGGGCGGGTGGTGGCGACAACCACCTGTCCTCCAGGATAGGGATATTTGATATGATAAAAATGCCCCGGCAAGTCCTGATATTCCACTTCAATATCGCTCAGAGCGGTGCGGCAGCGGGGACACCAGTTAATGATGTAATTTCCCCGGTAGATCAGTTTTTCCTGATAAAGACGGACGAACACTTCTTTTACGGCCCGGGAAAGACCTTTATCCATGGTGAAACGTTCCCGTTCCCAGTCACAGGAAGCGCCCAACCGTTTCAGTTGGTCGATAATCACTCCGCCGGACTCTTCGCGCCAGTTCCAGACCCGCTCGATAAATTTCCCACGGCCCAAATCATCCCGGAACAACCCTTCCTTTTTCAACTGGCGTTCCACCACGTTTTGGGTAGCGATTCCGGCGTGATCGGTTCCCGGCATCCAGAGCGCGTTATCACCATGCATACGGCGCCAGCGGATCAGGATATCCTGCAAAGTATTATTAAACGCGTGCCCCATGTGAAGAGAACCGGTCACATTGGGCGGTGGAATAACAATCGAATAAAAGGGACGCGATGTATCTAAAGCGGCATGGAAATAATTCTTCTTAAACCAGTAACTGTACCATTTATCTTCAACGGTATGGGGTTCGTAACGTTTTCCTAACTCCGGCATTATTCCTCCAAATTAAAACCTTCTAAACAGCGATGTGGGGACAGAGCACGGTGAGCCTGTTTTATTTAACAGGCAATTACAAGGTTCCCCCACACCCCATCCATATCTATCGTGCGAGCCGTCCAAGCACTAAAAATACAAGTTGGCCTTCGGCAAAAACCTTTGTAAATTTGCAACTCGCCCTGATAACCAGCCGTTTATTCCGCCGTGTCTTCGACTTTAATCTTCTCCAAATCCTTGATTAATTCCTTGGTGTTTTGATATCGCTCATCGGGTTTTTTAGCGATAGCCTTCATAATCAATTTTTCGAACTCAGGCGGAACCGCAGCGTTTAATTGGCTGAGCGGCGGAGGCGGTGTATGGACTTGATGATAAGCGATATCCCCGCGAATAAACGGCGGTCTCCCGGCGGCCAGTTCGTAAAGCATAATGCCCATAGAATAAATATCGGCCCGGCCGTCAATTTTCCTTCCCTCGACCTGTTCCGGCGACATATATAAAGGAGTTCCCAGTTTCGCTCCGGTCATCGTCATCTTGGCTTCCATCAAATGAGCGATACCAAAATCCGTAATTTTCACTCCGCCGTACTTATTGATCATGATGTTGTCCGGCTTGATATCCCGATGCACGATTCCCTGCTCGTGGGCCACACCCAGGGCCTGGGCAATCTGAATGCCATAGTGGACAATATCTTTCAGGGGCA
This sequence comes from bacterium, assembly GCA_024276815.1. Lineage (GTDB taxonomy): Bacteria > JACRDZ01 > JAJRWM01 > JAJRWM01 > JAJRWM01 > JAJRWM01. The sequence goes on along the minus strand of JAJRWM010000044.1, from coordinate 11,081 downwards.
TTTTCTTTTTCGTTTTCAGCAGATCATAAAGATTGGAACCTTCGATATACTCCATCGCGATAAAACTGGTATTGTTCACCTCGCCCAGATCATAGATATGAACAATATTGGGATGCTGCAATTTGGCTGTAGCCCGCGCTTCTCTCAAAAACCGTTTGCGGGCCTGCTCATTACTGGTCAGGCTCTCGGCCAGGACTTTCATCGCCACCAGGCGGTCAAGAACAGTGTCCCGGGCGCAGTAGACTACTCCCATCCCTCCTTTGCCGAGTTCGCGCACGACTTCATACCTCTCCTCGATCTGACTGCCCAGACCGGACAACTGGGTCTTGGGCGCCATCCCCGGTTTCCCCAGCGGAGCCGAGCTTTTATTACTCTCCATCTTGGACATCATCATGCTCTTGCGTTTGAGGTCTTCCATTTTGGTATTCAGGTCCTGTTTCGCCGTCACGTCCTGGTAGTTCACATCCACCGCCATAATTGATTCCAGCACTTCGATCGCCTTGTCCGGCAACTCCGTACTTTCATAGACCATAGCCAGGTCGTAAAGGATGCGCTTGGTTTCTTCGTTAGGCGGTAGTTTCTGATAATAGCTATAGGCGGAATCGAGCATGTTCTTGGCCAGGAAGCAATCGCCCAGTTTACGATAAAAACGTCCTTTATCCTGGGATAGAGGAGCCAGTCTCTGGTACAGCCCGATAGCGTCAGTATGCCGACGGCTTTTATGGTAGTAATCTCCCAACCATTCGCCGACCTCTATATTTTTGGGTTCGAGTTTCATGATCTCAGGAAAGGCTTTTTCTATCAAAGACTGGAGATCCGGCCGTTCAGGAGCCAGTTCATAGGCTTTCATCAGATACTGAGCGGCTGTTTTAAAATCATTGTTTTCAAAAGTAAGCTGGCCGATATCGATCAGCGCCTCTATGTTTTTGCTGTCTTTTTCAACGATCTGGGCGTACGCCGCGATCAGTATGTCTTTTTTACCAGGCTCCAGGCTTCTAACCCGGCGGAAATTCTGGACAGCTTCCTTCATCTCGCCGTACATCACCCGGAACTTCCCGAGGCTAAGCAACAACATGGTGTTTTTGGGATGGAGCTTACAGAGTTTAGCCACCTCCGTAATAACTAATTTAATATTTTGCGGATATATTTTAGCGATCTTTTCGAATATCTGAAGGGCTGAGCGCACCTGTTTGTGGTGGATATGGGCCTGGGCCAGGATGGTCAGCAACTTGATATTATAGCTGTCTTTCTCCAGGGCTTTGGTATAGGCGTCAATCGCTTCCGTACTCAATTCTTTTCTTTTCATATAGAATTTCGCCATTTCAGCATATACTTCGTCTTCACCGCCCGGCATTTTGAGAATATCTTTCAACAGCATGATCGCGCTCGGGTCCCCCGACTCAATCCGGGCACGGGCCAACTGTAGTTTGACCGGCCTTGACTTTTTATTTATTTTTGCCGCCTTGGCATATTCCTGGGCGGCTTCGGCAAACTTTCGTTCCTGCATCAGCATATCCGCCAGCCGCAAGCGTTTTTTAAAGTACATCCTGCGATACAGAATATACAGCAATGCAAACAGCACGATCAAACCAACAGAGGCTCCGATGATGATTGGTATCATGTTGGTCCGCCACTTGCTTTCCATAATTAACTTATCCAGTTCCTCCGTATCAAACCCTTGCTCCCGGGCTTGTTCCAGAAAGGGCAAAGCCTCTTGGTACTTCCCTGCTTTAAATAATTTTTCACCCCGGATAAAAGTGATCTCGGACTGTATTTCCAGAGTCGGCTGATAACGGTCATCCAGTTTCAGGATGGAACTAACCACTTCTTCAGCGTTATCCAACTGATTAGCCTTGATCAATTTTCTCACATAGGCCAGCAGTTGTCCCATGGCCTGGTCTTTGATTTCATCTTCGCCGGCGTCAAGGATCAAGGCTTCTTCAATCAGTTTCCGCCCCCGGGAAAAATTCCCCTGTTTAAGATAGCTTTCCCCCTGCCTGCTTTTAGCGATCTTGATTTGATTGCGGGCCGCTTTATTTTTGGGGTTAAGCTTTAACACCAGTTCCAGGTTTTTAATCGCCTCGGAAAATTTCCCCTCTTTTATTTGTTTTTTACCCAGATCATATTGATGGGCGGCGGTTGATTTCTCCGCTTTATAAGCGTATAGCCGATTTTCATTGGAAGCGAAAAGTACCATTTCGTTAACGACAATCGGCGAACTGGTAATTGAGCCGAGAGAACTGTAATCCCACAAGACTTTTCCGGTCTCATAATCGAGCACATAAAAATAATGATCGCTTGAACCGACGTAGACGACTTGTTCGGCGGCGATCACCGGTGAGGAGACGACCGGTTTCGAGGTATAGTGGCGCCAGACCACGTTGCCCGATTTCGCGTCCAGAGCGTAGATATAACCGTCTTCGCAGCCGACGACAATCCTGTCTTTGTTTACCGCCGGCGTGGAACGTATTTTATCGGTCAGGTTTATCGAACGCACCAGGGAACCATTTTTGGCTTTCAGGACATACAGTTTGGTGTCGTCACAGCCAACATATATTTTATTGTCATAGAGAACGGGCGTGGAATAAACGGCGCCGTTAGTCTTGAACTCCCATTTAACAACGCCATCTTCAAGGTTTAAAGCGCTTATTTTAAGATTTTGGCTGCCAAAGATCACCGTGCCCCCGTAATAAGTAGCGGAGGACTGAATTTTACCAAAACCGTGTTTTTTCCAGACCATCCGGCCTTTCCGCAGGCCAACAGCGTAAAAGTCGCCGGCTTCAGTGCCCACAAATATCTTGTTTTAAGCAATCAACGGCGAGGCGCTTATTTTTCCGCCCAGGTTGATTTTCCACAGGAGGGAACCGTCAGCCCCGCTTATTTTATAGAGAAATTCATCATCACAGCCAAAAACCAGGCTGTCGTCAACAAAGGTAGGAGTCGAGCGAAGCGGCTTGTTGACCTTGAAACGCCACACCAGTTTGCCATTATCCGGATTTATCGCGTAAAGATTGGCGTCTTCCGAAGCCAGGAATATTTTATTTTTGACATAGATTGGCGAGGCGCTGATATCGCCGTCCGTTGAGAAACGCCACACCAGTTTGAGCGGCGGCAAAATAGCGTAGGGCGTCACTCCGTTATGAGCCGTTCCGCCCTGGAAGGTTGGCCACTCGGCGGCCTGAACCGGCAAAGAGATTAACAATACGCCAACCATCGCCAACGAGATAAAAAACAGGAAAAGCTCTTTTTGAATATTCAGGTATATTTTTTTACGCAAATTATCATTCCGCCCGCGGAGTGTTCTCCGTCTCTTTTTTCAGCGCTGACTTAAAAGCTTTGACAACTTCCGGGTCAAACTGCCGGCCGCTGTTACTGGATATTTCAACCAAGGCTTCTGCTATCGTTTTATGCTTACGGTAAGGACGATCAGTAGTCAGGGCGTCAAAAGCGTCCGCGACTCCCAGTATCCTTGCCTCCAGAGGAATAGAGTCTCCTTTTAAGCCGTCGGGATAACCGGACCCGTCGAAATGTTCATGGTGATGCCTGACTATCATACTTGAAGTCTGTAGAAAATCAATCGGTTCGATAATGCTTTCGCCAATCTCCACATGATTTTTTATCGCTTCCCACTCTTCCTCGGAGAGTTTCTTTTTCTTTTCCAGGATATGCTCGCTGACCCCGATCTTGCCAATATCATGCAACAGGGCGGCATATTTAATAGCGCCGGCCCGGGTATTATCAAGCGCCATCTCGACCGCGATGATGTCAGCATAATGAGTAACTCTTTCAGCGTGTCCCCTGGTATATGGATCCTTGGCGTCGACAGCCAGGGCCAACGCTTTTATGGTGTTGAAATTCAATTGTCTGATATATTCGACATCAATCTCATCTTTCTGAACAAATTTCAGGATAGTGTCGCCAATACGTATCTTGTCGCCATTGGCCAGCTTCGATTCAGTGACTTTCTTGTTATTCAAATAGGTATGATTAGTGCTGTTAAGGTCTATCAACTCATAATTTTCAAAGTCCGTGGTAATAATTTTCACGTGTTGCCGGGAAGCTTTTTCGTCATCTATCTGAATGTCCAGACCGTGCCGTCCCAGGATACTTTTTTCCTGAGTAAGCCGAATTTCCTTACCGATTTCCTTACCTGAAAGCACGACCAGGCTGGACTCTTTTCGCAGTTTAGGGATTTCCGTTTCTGACATGCTGATCTTGGTGCTGCGAATCTTGTCATATTCTCTCACCATTATGCAGAACCCCTTATTGTGATTTTAGCAACTTGTACTCGACAGCGTCCACCAAAGCTTCCCAACTGGCTTCGATAATATTCTCGGAAACGCCGACAGTGCCCCAGTTTTCCTGGCCGTCGGTTGACTCGATCAAAACCCGCACTTTGGCCGCCGTTCCTTCACGACTGTCGATAATCCTCACCTTGTAATCAACAAGATGCATATCGGTTAAGACAGGATAGAACATATATAAGGCCTTTCTCAGGGCGTTATCCATGGCGTTTACCGGCCCGTCGCCATTGGCCGCCGTATGTTCTTCCCGGCCATTGACGCTAACTTTTATCGTCGCCTCCGTGGTCAAATTATCTTTGCGCGCTCCCCGCTCAATTATCACCCGGAAACCGCTCAAAGAGAAAAACGGTCGGTGTTTTTGCCGGGCTTTTTCAATGATGATTCGCAAGGAGCCGTCTGCTCCCTCAAAATGGTAGCCCAGATGTTCTTTGTTTTTGACTTCCTTGACAATCAACTCCAGGACGCCGGGATCGTCCTTGACGTCGATATCGTATTCAGCCAGCTTGGCCGCTATATTACTGCGTCCTGATTGTTCAGAGATTAAAACACGTCTGCGGTTGCCGACTTTTTCCGGCTCAACATGCTCATAGCAGAGAGCGTTTTTCTGAACCGCCGAAACATGGATCCCGCCTTTATGGGCGAAGGAGCTTTGGCCGACAAAGGGTAAATTATCCCGATGCGGCTGATTGGCCAGTTCGCTGACGTAGCGTGCAACACGGGTTATTTTTTTCAACTGGCTGTCGCTGACACAATCACTATCATACTTAAGCTTCAGATTGGCGATAACGGTACACAGATCAGCGTTGCCGCAGCGTTCCCCCAGGCCATTAATCGTTCCCTGGACCTGTTTCGCCCCCAGATTGACGGCCGCCAAAGAATTGGCCACCGCTACGCCCGAATCATTATGGGCGTGAATACCAAAGGGCGTGCTTATCTCATCTTTAACATTTTTGATGATTTCCTGCAAGCGTTCTGTCAGCGTACCGCCATTGGTATCACAAAAGACGATTATTTCGGCTCCAGCGTCCGAGGCCGCTTGAATGGTTTTCAAGGCGTACTCGCTATTATGATTATAGCCGTCGAAAAAGTGTTAGGCGTCATAGAACACTCTTAGTCCTTTATCCCGAAAAAAGACGATTGAGTCATTAATTAATTCCAGATTTCGTTCCAGGGTAGTTCCCAAAGCGTCGGTTACGTGCAGGTCCCAGCTTTTGCCAAAGATTGTGACAATTTCAACACCGGTATCCAGCACAGCCCGCAAAATTTTATCCTCATCAGGTTTTTTATTTAACCTGTGGGTGCTGCTGAAAGCCGTCAGCTTGATATTTTCCAGTTTTATATCATGCGCCCGCCGAAAGAACGCGTCCGCCGCCGGGTTCGCTCCGGGCCAGCCGCCTTCGGCGAAGTGGACTCCCAGCTCATCCAGCGCTTTAATAATTTTTATTTTATCTTCAACGGAGAAAGAGATATTTTCGGATTGCGCGCCATCTCTTAACGTTGTGTCATAAAGTTCCAGCATGTGTTAGTTACTCCAGACTCTCGTTATAACTCAGGATCAGCCTGATTTCGCTTCCACGGAAGCCACGTTTACATCTCCCAGTTCAAATACTTCATGTAACAGCCGGACGGCTGTCTCAGCGTCTTTTTCACTGACCACGCAGGATATTTTTATTTCCGAGGTGCTGATCATCTGGATGTTGACGCCCTGGTCCGCCAGCGACGTGAACATCTTAGCGGCGACGCCGCAGTGACTGCGCATCCCGATGCCCACAACAGAGACTTTAGCGATATCTCGTCCCACCAAAACCTGATTCGCCCCCAGTTCTTCCTTGACTCTTTCGGTTACTTCGGCGGCTTTAATCAGGTCGCTCTTGGCGATGGTGAAAGAAATATCGCTTCTGCCCCCTTCCCGGGCGCCTTGGATAATCATATCGACATTAATGTTAACCTCAGCCAGGGCGCCGAAGATCTTGCCGGCCACCCCCGGTTTATTGGGAACGTCAAGGATTGACATTTTCGCTTCCGATTTATCGCAGGTCACCCCGCGGATAACTTCTGATTCCATTTTCTCCGTCTCCTCAATCACCAGGGTTCCCTCACTAAAAGTAAAACTGGAACGCACGCTTACCGGCACCTGGTATTTTTTCGCGAACTCCACCGCCCGGTTCACCAGCACCCCGGCGCCCAGACTGGACAGTTCCAACATTTCCTCATAGGAAACCACATCCAGCTTGCGGGCCTTTGGCACAACCCGCGGATCAGCGGTATAGACTCCTTCAACATCGGTGAATATTTCACAAATTTCAGCTTTCAAAACAGCGGCGATAGCGACCGCGGTCGTATCCGACCCCCCCCGTCCGAGGGTGGTTATCTCATCCTGCTCGTTAACGCCCTGAAACCCGGCGACAATGACAATCTGTCCGGCGCTCAAAGCGTTTTCAATACGTTCAGCCCCGACCTTGACGATCTTGGCCCGGGTATGCTGAGCGTCAGTCCTGATACCCACCTGCCGTCCGGTCAGAGAAATAGCCTCAAAACCCAAATCATGAATCGCCATTGCCAACAAGGCGATAGAAATCTGTTCCCCGGTGGATAACAGCATATCATACTCACGTTTTGAGGGAGATCTGGTCGTCACCTGACCAGCCAGTTCAATCAGGTGATCGGTAGTGTCCCCCATAGCTGAAACGACGACTATTAGCTGACAGCCGGTTTCCCTGGTATCGCAAATATGACGGGCAACCCGTTTAATCCTTTCAGCGTTGGCGATCGAACTGCCGCCGTATTTCTGTACGATCAATCCCATATTCATCTTTCAGCAATCAACTTTATCTATGACAATTTCTCATTAAATTGAGATTCGCCCGACCATTAAATCAAGCAACCCCCAGGCTGGAACAACTTGATCGGCAACCTCAGCGACCTTAGCCTCGGTAAAACTTGATACTCCTTCGACCGCCCCGGACCTCCGGAATAAAAAATAGGGCACCGGTTCCGAACTATGAGTTTTCAAAGCGACCGGAGTGGCGTGGTCAGGAAGACACAATATCTTGAAATCCTCATCCCCTTTTTCCAATCCAGCCAGCAATGTCCCAACAACCAGATTATCAAAATTCTCAAGAGCCTTTATTTTCTCATCGATATCGCCCATATGACCGGCTTCGTCAGGCGCTTCAACATGTAAATATAATATATCATGATCCTTTAAGGCGTTCAAACCATATTTGGCCTTAGCCTCGTAGTCCGTATCAAAAAAACCGGTCGCCCCCGGCACCTTAACGACTTCCATCCCGGCCCGGACGCCAATCCCCTGGATTAAATCGACCGCGCTGATAACCGCTCCGCTCAGGGAATATTTATCCTTGATTGTCGGCATAGGTAGCGCTTTGCCTCCGCCCCAGATCCAGATCGAGTTCGCTTCGTTCTTACCTTCTTCGCGTCGCTTTTGATTAACCTGATGATCGGCCAGAATTGGCTTGGCCCTCTCCATCAAATCCAGCAAGGTCTCCGCGCCGCTTCCATTCGGCAGATAATCATCAATAGTTTGTCCGACAATGTCATGCGGCGGAGTTGTTTTAAGTCCCTCCCCCAACTCTCCCGTTACGCAAAGGTGGCGATAACTGATACCGGGATAAAAACGAGTTTCACCGGTTCCCAGTTCAGCTTGCAGGGAAGCCATTATTCCCTTGGCGTCGCCGCTGCTGATATGGGAAGCGGTGAAGTCGGTCATTACGCTGTCAGTAACCGTAACCAGGTTACAGCGCCAGGCGACCTGTTCCGCCGAGAGCTTAATCCCCATGCTGGCCGCTTCCAGAGGCCCCCGCCCGGAGTAGTACCGACTGGGATCATAGCCCATCACGGCCAGGTTAGCCACATCGCTTCCGGGAGTGAACCCCTTCGGTATGGTTAAGGCCAGCCCCACTTCGCTTCTTGCGGCCAGCTTGTCCATATTCGCGGTATTCGCTTTAGCCAACGGCGTTTGCCCGTCCAGTTCAGCAAGCGGGCGGTCGGACATACCGTCAGGCACCAGAATAATATATTTCACGGCTTCATCCCTAAATCAGCTTTAGTTTAACGCGATATCGTTCTTGTCATTCAGGTCAACTTCATCATGATAATACAGACAATTAGCGCAAAATGATTTTTGGTTCTTGGTATCAAACTCCTTCAGTATCTGTTCCGCTTCTTCAACGGATAAATCTCCGCATTCAAGTAGTTTCAATATCGCTATACGTTCCTTCATTACTTTACTGCTCCTTTTAATGACATTTAACGTTATCCCGCGAGATTGTTAAACGTTTTAGTATCCTATTTCTTTAACTACGGCTTCCACGGTAGCGGCGACTACCGGTGGTTCGACCGAACTGTTGATCGCCCGGTCAGGATCCTTGAGACCATGGCCGGTTAAAATGCAGACGATCTTGTCAGTCTCTTTAAACATGCCGGTTCTGGCCACTTTAATCAAACCAGCGACGCCCGCCGCCGAGGCCGGCTCGACAAAAACGCCTTCGCCGCTGGCCAACAACTGGTAAGCTTCCAGAATTTCCACATCCGAGACAAAGTCAATCAAACCGCCCGACTCATCCCGGGCAAGCTCAGCCTGCCGCCAGCTTGCCGGGTTACCAATCCGAATCGCCGTGGCGATAGTCTCAGGTTTCTCAACAACCTCGCCCCGCACGATAGGCGCGGCGCCTTCAGCCTGGAATCCCAGCATTTCAGGCAACCTGACAATCTTCCCGGCTTCCCTGAACTCCTGATAACCTTTCCAGTAGGCGGTAATATTGCCGGCGTTGCCAACCGGCATGGCCTGAAAGTCCGGCGAGCCACCCAGTTGTTCGCAGATTTCGAAGGCTCCGCTCTTCTGCCCTTCGATCCGGTAGGGATTCAGGGAATTGACCAGGGTTATCGGATATTTACTGGTTATTTCCTTGACCAGACGCAAAGCGTCATCAAAATTACCGTCCACGGCCACGACCTTAGCCCCGTGCATTAACGCCTGCGCCAGTTTCCCCAAAGCGATAGCGCCCTTGGGAATCAGAACGATAGCGTCGATCCCGGCACGGGCGGCGTAGGCGGCGGCGGAAGCCGAGGTATTTCCGGTTGAGGCGCACATCACGGCCCTGGAACCTTCTTCAACGGCTTTTGAGACAGCCATGGTCATGCCTCGGTCTTTGAACGAAGCGGTAGGGTTCAGCCCTTCATACTTCAGAAATATTTGGGGGTTGCCCTCAATCAGCCGACTTATCCGAGGCGCCGGAATCAGAGGCGTGTTTCCTTCCAGCAAGGTAATTACCGGCGTCTTGTCGCTAACCGGCAAAAACTCCCGGTATTTTTCGATCAGGCCCTGATAAGCCATTATTTCTCCTCTCCGCTCAATTCGTTCATCACTCTTATCTTCAGGGGCGGCTCCTTGACAACTGATAACCGCTCAACTTCGGTTAACGCGGCGGCTACGGCCTGTTCCGGAGCGGTATGGGTCATTAAAATAATCGGCACGATATCCCCGGCGTGCCGCTCTTTCTGGGTCACCGCCGAGATACTTATCTTGTGAGCGCCCAGCACGCCGGAAATCTGCGCCAGCACACCCGGCTGATCAATGGTCATAAAACGGATATAGTATCCGGTATTAATATTTTCCGGTCCCAGTAATTCCAGGGAATTTTTGCTGAAATAATTCAGAACATTATAATCGCCGGCATTTTTATCCCGATTCGAAATCAAGCGCTGAGCGATCTCGATCACGTCGGCCATAACCGCGCTGGCGGTCGGCTCTCTTCCGGCGCCCTGCCCGTAATATATGGTCGGGCCCACCATGTCCCCTTCGATATAGACCGCGTTGTAAACGCCATCGACTTTAGCCAGCAGGTGTTGTGTCGGTATCATCGCCGGATGCACCCTGACATCCAGCTTTTGATTCATCTGGGCAATCCCCAGCAGCTTAACCGTGTAGCCAAACTCTTCGGCGTAACGCAGATCATTGAGAGTGATTCTCTCAATCCCTTCAGCATACACACTATTAAAGTCAACCAGCCCCCCGTAGGCCAATTCAGCTAGTATCGTAATCTTATGAGCCGAATCGATCCCCTCGACATCGAAAGAAGGGTCCGCCTCGGCGTAGCCTTTGGCCTGGGCGGTCGCCAAAGCGTCTTCAAACGAACACCCAGCACGCTGCATACTGGTCAGGATGTAATTGGCGGTACCGTTAATAATGCCGTAAATCGCTTTAATATGGTTGGCCGCCAGTCCCTCTTTGAGCGCCTTGATAACCGGTATTCCCCCGGCGACGCTGGCCTCAAACCCGACATGACATTTATGAGCCAGCGCTTCTCTGAATATTGCCGCCCCATGTTTGGCCAGCAGCGCTTTATTGGCCGTCACCACGTGTTTGCCTTTTTTCAGGGAACTTAAAATAAACTCCCTCTCAAGAGCCTCGCCCCCGACCAGGTGAATAACGATATCAACTTGCGGATCGTTGATAACCGGCTCGATTCGGTCGCAAAACTTCATGCCGGGAAATAATTTCTCATCCAGCTCATCAGGCCGTTTTACATCAACCACATATTTCAGCGTCAGCTCCAGCCCCAGCCTTTTTTTGATCAAGGCGTGGTTTTTAGTCAATATATTAATCACACCGCCGCCGACAGTGCCGCAGCACACCAGGGCCAGGTTAATTATTTTATTTTCACTCATATGTCACTCGCCGCCATCATCATTTCTGTTATTCTGCTTAAACACACGGCGGATATTACGCAACGCCTGTTTTATCCGTTTTTCATT
>JAJRWM010000043.1 GCA_024276815.1 bacterium | reverse complement strand
TCAGTTCAGTCATTGGGAATCGGCGTTCCCGGCAGTGTTGACAGCAAAACGGGCATTGTTGTCAAGGCTCCCAATCTGGGCTGGGAAAAGGTTGATTTAATCGGAAAGCTGAGAAAAGAGTATTCCTTCCCGGTTTGCCTGGCCAACGATATCACGATGGCGGTCTGGGGCGAATATACTTTTGGCGGCGGCCAAAAATTTAAGGATTTGGTTTTTGTCGCCTTGGGAACCGGGGTTGGCGGCGGTTTTATTCTGGACGGCAAGGTTCTTTCCAGTAAAGCTGAGTCAGGTGTGGAAGTTGGTCATATGATCGTGGAGCCTAACGGCGCCGCCTGCGGCTGTGGCAACCGCGGTTGCTGGGAGACGATTGTTTCCGGTTCACATTTGCAGCGCGCGGCCAGGAGCGGTTTGCAGCAATATCCTGATTCTTTGCTCAAAACCTTGGCCGGCGGTAATGAGGATGAGATAAAGATAGCGACAATTTATCAAGCCAGCAAACAAAAAGATTCCCTGGCGGTTAATTTATGGGATCGGTTTATTCATTACCTGGCCTTGGGGATCAATAATATCGTGGTTATCTTTAATCCTCAGGCCTTGATCCTGGGCGGCGGAGTAGTGGCCGGTTTGCCGGGATTAGTGGATTAATTGCGGGTAGTGTTAAAACAGACCATTAAAATATTTGATTTTGACACCCGCAAGATTATGGTGTCACAACTGGGAGAGGACGCCGGGCTTATTGGCGCGGCCTTTTACGGACGGAAAACGGGAGACAATGAATGAGCGATATTAAATTTGGCACGTCGGGCTGGCGCGCCGTTATCAGTGATGAATTTACTTTTGACAATGTCAGGCTGGTCTCGCAGGCGATTGCCAATTATCTTAAGCAAACCGGAGAGGCCCAAAAAGGGATTGTCATCGGTTACGACACCCGTTTTTTGTCCGAGAAATTCGCCGAGGCGACCGCGGCCGTCATGATGGGCAATGATATCAAGGTGTTTTTCAGCGATCGTGATATCCCCACGCCGGCAATCTCCTATGAAATTCTGCGGCTCAAGGCTGGTGGCGCCATTAATTTCACGGCCTCGCATAATCCTTATAATTATAATGGGATAAAGTTTTCCCAGGCCTGGGGCGGGCCGGCGCTGCCGGAATCGACTCAGCGAATCGAAAAGGAAATAGCTCTGCTTAAAGATTCCGGGGAAATCAGTGAGTTGAGCGTTAATTTGGGTAAGGAGCGGGGGCTGTACCGGGAGTTGTCCGGTACGGAGTACTATTTGCCGAGGCTACAAGAGCTGGTGGATTTTGATTTAATCAGAAAAGCCGGCCTGAAAATGGTCGTTAATCCGCTTTACGGAACCTCCCGGGGGTATCTGGATGAAATTTTAATTAAACACGGTTGCGCGGGTGAGGTCATCAACAACGAGCGCGATGTCTATTTCGGCGGTTTTCCTCCCGAGCCGGCGACCGCCAACATTGGCGATATGATTGACAAGGTGAAAGAAACGGGCGCTTCCCTGGGGCTGGCCACTGACGGCGACGCTGACCGCTTCGGCATTGTTGACCGGGATGGCGAAGTGATTACGCCCAATTTTATTATCACTTTACTATTGATTTACCTGGTAAAAAACAGGGAGTATACCGGCGGGGCAGCCCGCAGTGTCGCGACCACTCATTTCATTGACGCGGTCGCTCAAAAAGAGGGTATCGAGTTATTCGAGACGCCGGTTGGTTTCAAATATATCGGTGAATTGATCTCGCAGGATAAAATTATCATTGGCGGGGAGGAAAGCGCCGGTCTGTCAATCAGGGGTCATGTCCCCGAAAAGGACGGTTTGTTGGCCTGCCTGCTGACAGCCGAGATGGTCGCTCACGAGAAGAAATCGCTCCGGCAGCTTATCCAGGGCGCTTACGACTACTACGGCGCTTTTTACAATCAGAGGATTAATCTGCGTCTGACCGATGAGCAAAAAGTCAAATTCCGGGAGAGTCTGGATAACCCTCCGGCCTTCTTAGCCGGGAAAAAAGTAACGGATGTGATTACCATCGACGGCGTCAAGCTGATGTTAGCCGACAACAGTTGGGTATTGTTCAGATTTTCCGGCACTGAGCCGGTGGTCAGGATTTACGCCGAAGCCAATAATCCGGAAACAGTGCGGGAGTTGCTGGACACCGCCCGGCAATTAATAGATTAAAAGATCAAAGTATTTGAGGGTCTATAAAACAGGTTCACCGGTGGAATTTCGCGTCATTTGACAAAGCGAAGCTTGACCTCGCCTTTACCGAGAGTTATTTCATCACCCGGCTCAAGGCGGCGGATGTCTATCTTGCGTCCGCCGATATAAGTACCATTCGTGGAAGTATCTTTGATATAATAATCGTCGTCCTTTTTAATAATCCTGATATGGCGGCGGCTGACGTGTTTGCTAGTGGGACAAAACTCGTTACGGCCATAGGAGTTTTCCCCGCTTTGCAGGGGTATTTTTTGTCCCTGAAGTTCTCCGCTGATAATTTCCAGTAAACAGGGAGCGTTGATATCCGTTTCATAGACGCTGGTTTTGCTGTCCTGGCTGGAATCGGGAGGAATTTCCTTGGTGAATGACGAGGTTTGGTCGAACTCGTTTTCGTTGGTAAAGCGTTTTATCTCAATCATCGAGAAGGGACGATGAAAACTGGTGACCCAGCGTTCATGCAGGTAGCGGACCTCGCCATTACCCAGTTTCAGGATAAACTCGCCTTCTCGGGCCAGGTTGTTATCGCGAGCCAACTGTTCGACTTTCAAATTAATGTCCAGCAGTCCATAGCGCATGTTCTGCCATTCCCGGTTGTTGTTCTGCGGTCCGATAAGCCAGTTCGGGCAGGCGTTCATCGCTTTATAGTCAAGGTTGCCCGGCGTTGTCGCGCTTACCACCACAGCGACGCCGTATTTTTTCGCGCTTGGGAGAAGCTGGTTCAGCATATACTTGGCGGCGGTATAATTGGGTGACTTGGGAAACAAAGAACGGTGAACCCCGTGCTTGCCGATTTAATCAATATAAAATAAAAGCCGTGGTTTATTGGTTGGGCCAAGCTGTTTCATCCAGAGATAAATTGTCTGGATAACCCGGCCAATGACGAAGCTCTGTTCCTCGGCCCTGTCGAGATGGCTGATGTTTATGATACTGATCTGGGTTTTGGCCGGGAAACTTGTTGTCCCAGCAGGGTAGGCATGTCCAGAGGCAGTCCGCTGTACCAGAGCTGCTCCGCTGCTCTGAGCAGGGTGTTGAGTTTGAGAGCCAGGTTTTTTCGTTTATGGGGCATAATATAGCGGTCCATGGGGAAGGCGCCGATCATTTTCGCCGGCGGCCGCTGAATCAGGTCAACCAGGGCTTTTATCCCGTCTATCCCTTCGATACGCTGTTTTTTTTGCCAGGCGTAACTGATAAGATTGCTGAGAAAGTTAAACTCTCTTTCATACAGTTCCATATTTTCCCCGGGATAAACTCTCTCAATCAAGCCAACGGCGATTGAATTGGCTGACTGGGTTATCAGATCGGGTTCTTTTTTTATTATTTCATCAATATTTAAAGGGGCGCCGGGTAAGGCCGGGATGGATATTTTAACGCCGTGGTTACTTTTAGGGGTAAAAATTGTAGTTCTGGTGGTTCCCATCATAGCCTTGACGGTGGCCGGACTAATGTCAAACAATTTCAACCGGTGCAGATAGCGTTTGGAGTAGCTGGTCGCCTGCGCTTTTATTTCCTCCTTGCCTTCACCGGAATCAACCCAGGAAATAAACGACTCCGGGGAATAGTTGGGGAACACCAGGCCTAGCGAGCCTAGATCTCCTTTATTATCAATGATAATGGCCGGAATTTCGGCATGGGTAAAATCTTCGATAATGGCCTTTGCCAGAACGGTTTTACCGCTATGGGCCGAACCGCAAATAAAGGTAGGGTTTAAAAACTCTGATAAATCAAGTTCCACTTTGTGGAGCTGTTCGAGTTCTTTAATGCCAAAAAAAGGAATCTGTTTGCCCAGGTATACCCGCATTTCTCTCCTTTCACAGTCAGGTAACAAGGTTACGTGTCATTTTATACTATCTTTTACTTCGGCTCAAACCGGTATAATCATTATTATATTATAATGGGCCGGTGCTTTTTTTTTGAGGCGGGGGCGGGATTTTTTGTTTCTGACAGGTCCTTCAGTGGGCCGCTTGGGGTGTATTTCAGGATTCATGCCGTAGTTTGCGATTGCCCTGGTGATTTGCCTTCGCCGCCTTGACAAGCTTGGGGGTAAGTGTTATAACCTGTAAAATCATGACCAGTCAACCAGTTAAGCCAACCGGTAATTGGCGGGAAGCGCTGATTTTTGTTCTGGCGGCGGCCGGTATTGTCGGAGTAGTCCTCGCCTTCAATATAAATTTAGCCCGCTACAAGCTTCTTTTAGGGCAGTTAAGCGCGTTAAGTCTTTTTGGCGCCTATCTTGTAAGCGTGTTGTTCCGGGAACCGGCGAACGCTTATGATTGGGTCGGACTCTTCAATCGTTACGATCTTTTGCTGGTTCTTTTCCTGGTTGCCGGCTTGACTTCATACTTTTTTTTAGGCAGCGAGTTCAAGGACGCCGGCTGGACGACCTGGTTTAAATTTTTCATTTACGGATCGCTTTACTGGAGTCTGAGCCACGGTTTGAAATCACATCGTTTAACCCGCAAGCTGATTGATCTTTGGCTGGGGGTAACGATTGTTTTATGTATTTATGGTATATCCCAGTATTATCAGGTCGATTTTTTCTTTCTCTTCCGTCCGACGGAACGCCTGTTTCAGAACGCCGGAGTATTTGGCGGTGATTTTTACGTTTCCCTGATGATTTTCGGTGTCGGTCTGTTCTGGGGTGTGGTCTTGTATTTTCATCGCGGCCGTCTCGTTGATCATCTGTCACTCCTTCTTCTGTTCATGGTTTCTTATTATATTCTGGTCAATCATTTCGGGCCGATTTTCAACAAGGAACTTGCTGACAAAAGAATTTTCTCCACTTATGGCAACGCAAATATGTACTCGGCTTACCTGGTGTTGGTTGCCCTGGTGGGGTTCGGTCTTTTAGCTGAGAGCGTGTATTTAAAAAACACGGTTCGGGTTTGGTTCTATTTCCCGGTTCTGCTGCTGATTTTAATTAACCTGGCGCTGACCCAGACCAGGGCCGGCTATATCGCCGTGACCATGGGTTTTATTATTTTCGCCTTTCTGTTTATCTACTCGCTGGAGGGTGATTTAGCCCAAAAAACGCGGTTGTTTGGTATTTCTGTCGGGGTTTTTATCCTGGTCTGTATCCTCCTGGTTGGGGTAGTTAAGGCAACCCAGCCGGAATTATTTACCAAGGCCGTTGAAATCGCGTATCGGCGAACGGCCCGTGTTTACGTCTGGCTGGGAGCTGTCCGCATGATGTCGGCTCATCCTCTGCTGGGGGGCGGGATTGGCACTTTCGCGGTTCTTTATCCTGATTTCCGGCCGGCTGAGCTGGATATTTATCACCCCAAGAACCTTTACTTTGTGCGGCACGCTCATAACGAGTTTTTGGAGATCGGCGCGGAGCAGGGTCTTTTGGGATTGGGGTTGTTCCTGGGTTTTTTATATGTCTTTTTCCGGAGTTCGGCTAAGGTTTTGAATCGTGAGCATCCTCAGCGTTTCATGTTGATGGGGCTACTTGCCGGGATTGGCGCTTTGATGCTGAACGCTTTGGTCAGCGTAGACATGCGTTTTGTTTCCAGCGCTTATTTTTTCTGGATGTCGGTTGCTTTCACTTCGATTCTCGCCCAGTCGGAAACGGCTCAGTCCGTGACCGTGGGAGCGGGCGGCGCGAAACAGAAAAGAAAGGCTGTTCCCGGGATTAATCCGCTGATTAATCTGGGCAGGTGGGCTGGAGTCTTGCTGTTGCTCCTGTGGCTGGGTTTCAACGTCGGCAATTTAATCCGTCCTTTCAAGGCCAACCAGAATTTGAAGAAGCAGGATAAGTTCTTTAACCGGGAAAAAAGCAAGGACCAGTTGTTGATCCGGGAATTGGAAGAAAAAAAACTTGCTGGCGGGATGAGCGCGCGGGACTATTTTAAGCTGGGTAACCTGTACGCCAAGGACAGCGTCTGGCTCAAAGCTATCAGCAACCTGGAGGAAGCGGTCAGGATAAACCCTGAACTCTTCGGGGCTTTGAACAATCTTGGCAACATCGCTTTTATGCATCGGCGGGTTGACGACGCGGTCAAGTTTTACCGGCAGGCGGTAGTCAGCCTGGCTAAAAAGCCTGAATTAACTCCCCGTGAGGTCAAGGAAATAAACGATGCCCGTTTTAACCTGGGGTTTGCCTACTTCAAACAGGGTGATTTAAACAAGGCCCTGGAGCAGTTTAACGCCGTCTTGAAAGACGACCCTAATCACGCGAAAGCTCTGAAAATGAGGGAAAGGTTGATTGAGTAAGTGATAAACACTCACTATTTGTGGTTTCAAATCGCTTTAATCGGTTATTTGTTTTCGTTCATTTTTTTCATCTGTCATTCAATGTTTTTCCCCAAACGCTCGCTAATGGCGGGTAAAATTATTTTACTGGCCGCGGTCTTGCTTCATTTGTCAGCGATGATTTTACGGGGAGTCGCCGCGAGTCATACTCCGGTGGCTAATTTCTTTGAATCGATGAACCAGTTTATTTTCTTTATCGCTCTGGCTTCACTGATTCACATCTGGCGTCGTCATAATGGTCTGGCCGTGATTTTCCCGCTTTTGGTCGTGGTGGTCTCAGCGGTGTTTACTTTGCGCATATCGTCCCGGATAACCGAGATGTACCCGGCTCTTCAGAGTATCTGGTTTGAGATACATGTGCTTAGCGCCTTTGCTTCCTACGGGCTATTCACGATGGGAGCCAGTCTGTCCATACTCTATTTTTTACGCCGTAACAACAAGTTGAAGTATTTTAATGAAAATTTACCGGCCTGCGCCGCCTTGGATAAAAACGCCAGTAGTCTCAACGCCTGGGGTTTCTTCTGGTTCTCTTTTTCCATGCTGACCGGCGGCATCTGGGCTTATTACGCCTGGGGCAATTACTGGATCTGGACGGCCAAGGAGATCTGGTCCGCCCTGCTTTGGGTTTACTATGCCGTTTATATCCACACCCGTTTTACTCCGCGCTGGGCCGGTAAGCGGGCCAACGCTTTGTCGGTAATCGGTTTTTGGGTGATGATCTTCACTTTCCTTGGCGTTAACTTGATGCTGAGAAGTTCACATAGTTTCTGAGGGTGAAAATGAAAAGTATTTGGTGTTTTTTTACTTCTTTGAAGTTATTTTTAATCTCGGGGCTGGTTTTCATTGCCTTCGGCGCGGTGGGGTCAATTTTAATTAGCGCGGTGCCTGAAGTATTCGGTGATATGGACCATGATATTTTCTTCACTTGGTTAAAGAAACTTGGCTTTGCCAATTTTTCCGCGACTTTCTGGCTCTATGGCTTCCTGGCGGCGTTAGCGATCATAAACCTGAATACCCTGATTTGCAGTCTGGACAAGTTGCCGTTTATCTTAGGGCAGATCAATCGGCCACGGGTAAAGGACAAGCACTCCTATCTGCGCTGGACAGTTTTCGCTCCTTATCTGGCCCATTTAGGATTCCTGCTGGTTATCCTCGGTCATCTGGTCAGTTCAGCCAGCGGTTTTAAAAGCGAAAATAATGTTTATTATACGGGTGAAATCCTCCCCGTACCCCATATGGCCGCCTATTTAAGGCTGGAAAACTTTACTCCCAAATTCTTTGCAAGCGGTATGCCCAGGCAGTTTTACAGCGAGGTGACTCTCTTTGACGAACATAAAAAACCTCTTAAAAAGCAGATTATTTCCATCAACCATCCTTTGTTTTACCGGGGTGCCGGATTTTACCAGAGCAGCTTTGGCGAGGAACTGGACCAACTGGAATTGACGGTTCAGGACGGTACGGGTCGGCCCCGGTTAATTCGTCTGGCTGAAAAAGAGCGAAAAATGCTGGGCGGGGGCCGGGTACTGACCTTGAAGACTCTGACGTCGGACTTTCGGGGCCAGGGTTTCGGCATGGCTTATTTTGAATTGACAACGCCGAGTGGGATCAACAGTGGCGCCGCTTATTTAATCAGGGGCCGCAATTCAGTGAATTTGGGAAAAAGCAAGGTTACCATTACGGATGTGGTCACCAAAACCTATACCGTTTTAACGATCAACCAGGACAAGGGAGCGTATTTGGTGTTAATCGGTGCTCTGCTGATGACGCTTTTCGCGCTGGTAACCGCCGCGGTTGATTACCGGAAGTTTTTAAATTAGCATGGATTTTAAAGTAAATTTTGAAAGCTCTGAATGCGCGGCCCGTCTTGGGACCTTAACCACCGGGCGTAGCGAGATCAAGACGCCGGTCTTCATGCCGGTCGGCACCCAGGCCACAGTCAAAACGCTGGTCAGTGACGATTTGACAGAAATCGGCTACCCGATAATTCTTTCCAACAGTTATCATTTGTATTTACGTCCCGGCACCGGGATAATCAAGCGGGCCGGGGGGCTTCATAAATTCATGAACTGGCCGGCCTCAATTTTAACCGACAGTGGCGGCTTCCAGATTTTCAGTCTCAAGGGGCTGAACAAGATCGAGAAGAACGGCGTTCGGTTTCAGTCGCATATTGACGGTTCCTACCATTTCATCGGGCCGGCCGAGTGTATGCGGATCCAGCGTGAGATTGGCGCCGACATTGTCATGGCTTTCGATGAGTGCGCGCCTTACCCGTCGAGCTTTGAGTATACTCTGTCCGCGCTGGAGAACACCACGCGCTGGGCCGGGATGTGTCTGGATGAACCCCTGGATGTTCATCAGAGCCTGTTTGCCATTGTGCAGGGCGGCGTCTACCCTGAGTTACGGCGGAAGAGCGCGCGGGAGCTGGTGGCTCTTAATTTTCCGGGATACGCCATCGGCGGGCTGTCAGTTGGCGAGGCCAAGCCGCTCATGTATGAGATGCTGGATGTGACCGTGCCGCTGCTACCGTCCGACAAGCCCCGGTATTTAATGGGGGTGGGGACGCCCGAGGATCTGCTGGAAGGGATTGAGCGGGGGGTTGACATGTTTGACTGCGTCATGCCGACCCGTATCGCCCGGAACGGCACGTTGTATTCCAATCGCGGGTTGGTTGTGCTGAAGCAGGCTTGTTATATCGACGATTTTTATCCCCCTGACCCGGAATGCGATTGCTTTGTCTGCCGTAATTATAGCCGGGCTTATCTGCGTCATCTGCTCAAGGCCAATGAGATTTCCGGCCTGAGGCTTAACACCTATCATAACTTGTATTTTCTGAAGAAATTTATTGACCGGGTCCGTCTCGCTTTGGCGCGGGACTGTTATCTGGATTTCAAGCGTGAGTTTCTGGCCGGTTACCGGCTCGCTCCCCGGACAAGTTCCCGCGCGAAAGCGCGGGGTCAAGGGGAGCAATAAAATCAATCGTTTCCTTCCCGGCCGAAGCTCCGTGCGGCAGCAAAGGAGTACTTCACTTTGGCCTTGATTATAATATTGCTTGAAAAGCCCGTGGCAAATATTACCAGAAAAAATTAAACCAGGTCGGAGATTGTTTGTTATGATAATTTACCTTTAATATCAGCATGTTATCGGTTGTGGTTAAAGTTTGTTTGTAATTTCTGAAAAAAAATATTAAAAAAAACTTAAAGTAATTATATAGCTTGTCGATAATTAATGCAGAAGTTAAATTAGGACGGAGAGTGGGGGAACACTCAACCAACCTTGGATGGGAGAGGGGAGCAAAACATCGTTTCCCTCTTCCATGGTTTCTTCTACAGGCAAAGTCGGTTGTCCGGTAATTTTTGTTGGGGAATTTCTGCTATGGCAAAACTTAAGCAAAAATCGTTGTTTGATGATTTCTCATCCATTCGGCACGACTCACCGGTTCGGTCGAAGTCGGCCAACCTCGCGCCATTATCACGCCTGGCTCCCTTTTTGGAGCGCAATTTCAACCGTATCCTGGACGAATACCATTACGGTCGGCCGGCCAACGGTTGCGTTATGGAGCTTGCCCAACTGGAAAAGATGCCTTATTATCTGGCTGGTTTCATGATGCTGGGGCGGGCTTTTCCTCTCAGGGACGCCAGGGAATAATCTGGTTCTTTTCATTCACGTGAATAACTTGTGGTTCAAACGTTTTCAGTTCTTCGTCATCAAGCAGGCCGTAGGAAATAATAACCACGACATCGCCGATTTCGCCCAGTCTCGCGGCCGCTCCATTCAGGCAGACTTCGCCTTTGCCTGGTTCGCCTTCGAATAAATATGTTTCAAACCTGGCGCCGTTATTGATATTTACGACCTGCACCTTTTCATGGGGGGCGAGACCGGCCGCTCTCATCAGGTCAGCGTCCAGCGTCAGGCTACCCACGTAATTCAAATCGGTTCCGGTAATTGAGGCCCGATGTATTTTAGATTTTAACAACCAGCGTTTCATATTTTCTCCAAACTTTTGCGTGATTCTATTTTATATTATATTATACCATTTATTTGCCTTACGAGACTAGAGTGTATTGCAAGCGGCTCCAGGGCAACCTCATTCTCTGAAAGAATTCTTGAAATATGGATTATCATCGTGTCTTTTTGTTTACATAAGGCCTTGCGATCAGGCTATTTAAAGTTTTTGTGAGGGGGTCTTAGGGGGAGCGGTTTTTTCTAAAAAGAGCTCCCCCTAAAAAGCCTTACAAAAGATCGTAACATGCTTTAGCGGACAAATCACAGTTTTTAACGAAAGCGGGCTTGTGCAGGAAGTTTATTTATTTCTCCAGAGTTTTATTAATGAAATCAAGGATATCTGGTTATACTTTTTAATCGGCGCGGCGGCGGCGGCTCTGATCAGGACTTTCAAGTGGCATGTTCAGTTGAGAAAAATCCTGACCCGTTTCCAAAAGCTGGGCATACTTCTGGCTACTTTGTTAGGCGTTTTCAGCCCCCTTTGCGCTTGCGGTATATTACCTATCATCGTTTCCCTGGTTTTGGTTGGTTTGCCGCTTTCGACGGCCATGGCCTTAATGGTCGCCTCGCCGCTGATGAGTCCTTCCGGCTACACTCTGGCTCTCTGGGAACTAGGTACGACCTGGGCTGTGGTCAAGGTGGTCTCAGCCGTTTTTATGGGTATTTACGCCGGTTATCTGACCCTGTTGTTTGAGAAGAAGTGGTTTACAAAAGACCAACTCTTTTTGAGAGCTGTTCCGGACGGCGATCCTCATGACCCTGAATATGGCGATGAGCGGTTAAAGTGTTTTTGCCGGGAGCAGTTTTCCAACCGGCTGGAAAAGAAGACCGACAATAAATTGCTCATTTTTCTGGCCAAGATGGCGGAGGTCTCCTGGAAGGTCGGCAAATATCTGCTCCTGGGCATACTGGCTTCGGTTATTATTATTCGCTATATTCCTTTTGAGATGATTGAGCCTTTTTCCCGTTTAAATCCATTTTTGGCCATAGTAGGCGTAGTTCTGGTCAGCATTCCGCTTCATATCAACCAGATCACTTCGGCGGCGATTCTTTATGGTATTCTGGAAAAGGGAGCGGTCGCGCCGGGCGTTGGTCTGGCTTTTCTGGTCGGCGGCCCGGTGGTTGCCATCCCGGCTTTGGTTCTGATGTGGTCATTTTTCAAGCCGCGGGTATTTTTCCTGTATTTAACCATTTGCGTTTCCGGCTCGATTCTAGCCGCTGTTTTTTACCAATTAATAAGCCCTTTTCTTTGAGCGTGTTACCCAGACATATTGAAAGCGGTTGGAATCGGATCTGTCTGGCTGTTATATTTTAACCCACAGAGGTAATGACTGATTTGGGATCAGATAATTCACCGGCAAACACCGGCAAACTATCCTTCATTTTAATCGCGTCCCTTCTTTTATTCGCGATTATGGCTATTTATTTCAACTCGTTACCAACCCGTTTTTATTATGATGATTACTATTACATCAAGGACAATCCCGGGATATCGAAAACAGGTAATTTCGCGGATTTATTTTCCAGGGAAAGTTATTTTCGTGATTTTCGCGAGGGCACCTATCGACCGGTGACCTCTTTTATTTATATGTTGCTGAAGCATGTCAACGGCGACACCCCGGTTTACTGGCGTCTGTTTAATTTATTCATACACTTTGTTAATTGCTGCCTGCTTTTTCTTTTAATCAGGCGGTATTTGTCGGACTGGCAATCACTGCTGGCGGTGTTGATTTTTGCCGTACACACTGTGCATACGGAAATTATTAACGTAATTTCTTTTAATGAGGATCTTCTTGGGGGCCTGTTCTGTCTTTTATCAATTCACTGCTATCTACGGAAAAACAATTATCTGAAAGTAGCCTCGGTTTTTCTTTACGGCCTTGCTTGTTTTACCAAAGAGACGTTTATCGTCTTGCCGGTTTTGGTTGTTATACTGGCTTGGTATGAACTGGACGCCCGGGAGTACAGAAGCCGCAAAATAATTATAGATATTTCCGGTTATTTATTAGTCGCCTCTGTTTTTCTGGTAATTTATTTTCACCTGATGAAAAATCCCAATCCCGCTAAATATATGAACTATCCCGGCGGTTCTTTGCTGGCGGCCCTGTTGACATTTTCGGTGGTATTACTTTATTACCTGAAATTGTTGATTTTCCCCTTGTCTTTAACGCTGATATATAACTTTACGGTATATAAGAGTTTTTTGGCTGTGGCGGTGTGGTCTTCCCTGTTTTGTCTTGGTTTGATTGCCGTCATTATTGGTTACGGTTTCAGGAAGAAGGAAAGTTTCGCGATATTTTTGAGTTGGTTTTTTATTTTCCTGCTGCCAACTTCCAACCTGATTCCCTATGGCGCTATTCTTGCCGAGCGTTATCTTTATTTCCCTTTAATGGGTCTCATCCCGGGAGTAATACTTCTGGTTAATTATATTTGTAAATATTTTGAGCTTGATTTCGCCAAGTATCTTTATTTTGTTGGTATTATTTTTATTTTATTTTTGAGTGTTTTGACCATCAGGCGTAACCGGGTCTGGCGGAATCCGGTCGCTCTCTGGCAGGATACCCTGGCCAGCAATCCCAACAGTGTTGGGATCAGGGTCAATCTTGGCCTTGCCTATTATGAGCGGGAGCGGTACCAAGAAGCGATTACCCCGCTTGAGGAGGCCACCCTGATAGATCCCTTATATCCCAACCCCTACAGTAATTTAGGGAAAGTTTATCTTAAGCTGAACCGCTATAACGAAGCAATTGACAATATCAAAAAGGCGTTGAGCCGGCGGAAAAGGTATGTGTCGAGAGACAACTATTACGATGATTTGCTTAATTTGGGCGTCGCTTATTACCAGTTAAAAGATTATCGGCGAGCAAGCCGGTTTTGGGAAGCGGCCAGAAACTTAAGTCCTGGTTACTCAGGCACTTATCAGAAGCTGGCTCTGGTGTATGAAAAATTAGGCCTGCTGGAAGAAGCAGCTCAAGCTCGAAACAGGTACCAAAGCTTAAAAGCGAAGCAGAAGAATAAATAACAGAGGACATTTCCCCCACAAACTCCCGTAAAGTAGAGGTATGGCGAGCTGAAATTATGTTATATTAATTGCAATAGCGGTTATTAATCAAACAGGCGATCATCTGAGGGTAGCGAGGAATTTGTTCCCGGTATAAACGGTTATGATTTTCTCCTGTCAGTTCAGGCGGCGGGTTTGGTAAACTGTTCCTGTTTTTGGCGCTATAAAACGATTACCTGGTCATTAATTGTTTAAAATTAAACTTGCTGAAAATGATTTGTTTTTCCCGACGCTCGCCGGTCTCTTTGTCTTCGCCCTGCTCCTAAAAGCTGTCGCTCCCTCAATTTACGCCGGAGACGGAGGTGAACTAATCAGCGCCTCCTATCTTCTGGGAAACGCGCACCCGCCCGGTTATCCTCTGTATCTTCTTTTTGCCCGTGTGTTTTCATTTTTACCAGTGGGTAATATCGCTTGGCGTTTTAACCTGCTGAACGCCTTTTTGGCTGGAATTTGCGCCGCCCTTTTTTATCAGTTATCCAGATATTTTTTAAGCAAAAACTATTCTTTGCTCGCCACACTTTTTTTACTCTGTTTCAGCAGTTTTTTTTATTATTCACTTTTCGCCGAAGTCTATCATCTGGAACTTTTTTTGTTTATTTTGTTGTTACTGAGCTGGTTTGGAGCGAACAAGAGGAAGTATTTGTTGATGGGCTTGTTCACTGGGCTGGGAATTGTCTCTCATTACGGCTATCTATTGCTTATACTTGGCTTTTTACCCTTTGCTTTAAAGGAGATACTCAGGGGGGCTAAGGGAGAATTCGGGTATTTGTTTGGTATAATGATGGTATTTGTAGGCCTGACTGCTTTCGGCTATCTGCCCCTAAGGGCCGCGAGACAGCCAGCTTTTAACTGGGGAAACCCGGTTAATTATCATTCCGTGATTAACAAATTAACCAGAAGTGAGTATCGGGAACCAGGCTCCAGGCGAAGTCCCGCTGATATCTTGAAGCAGTTTAAATTGACGGCGATTTTTTTCCAGCGACAAATGTTTTTTCCGGTTCTGCTGCTGGCTGTCCCGGGACTGATTTATTTTTACGGAAAGCACAAAACAGCCTTGTATTTATTGCTGTCAATACTGGTGAGCTATACTGTTTTAGCGACCTGTCTGCTCAATTACCGGGTTACTTCCCTGGCGCTTGATCTGGGACCTAAATTTTTCCTGCCGGTTTACCTGGTTTTAGCCTTGTTTATGGGCGCAGGTCTTAACTTTATCCCGGAGAAAATCTCCGGGATAAATGTTAAGTATCTGGTATTAATAAGTTTATTGCTAATAATGAGCCTGATCGGCTATCAGGGCTTCAGCCTGAACGAGAGAGCTAACACGATCTACCGTGATTATGGCCTGGACATATTAACCTCGTTACCGCCCAAGGCCCGCTTAATGGCTAGCGGGGACAATCCTTTATTCGCGGTTCTTTACCTGAAATACGTCGAAAAACGCCGACCCGACCTTGTTTTAACGGCGGTTGAAGGTAATATTTTTAATGACGAGTTTGGTTATAGGGATTTATCGGTCCCGCAAATTAAAGACCTTGAACGCCAAATAATCAGGCGTGAGTCCCGACCACTTTTCTACACCAATTATACCTCGGATCTCCCTCTGAAAGCTCAGCCGCTGCTTTATAAGCTCATAAAAAATCGTGAAAAGGGCGTTCCTGATTTACCAAAATATCTTCATTCAGCCAATGGTGGCGGAAAAAAAGAACGAGCGATGATGTTAACAACGCTACTGTCTGACAGGTACGTCAATTACGCCTATTATCTGGCTGAAAGAAAGAAAAATCCACGAAAATATTTGCAGACGGTCTCTGCTCTCGGCTGGAACTATCCCTATATAATGGAGCAGTTAGGGCGGTTTTATTTCAATAATAACAAATATCCGGAAGCTAAAAACGCTTACGAGCGGGCTAACGAACTGTCTGAATCATATTCCCGTTACAACCAGTTGGGCTTAATTTATAAACAGCTTGGCCAGCCGGGGTTAGCCGAAAGACACTTCAATAAATCGATCAATCTTAATCATGATTTCGCGATTGGTTATTACAATTTAGCCACGCTCTACCTGGCAAGAGGAGAGGTTGACAAGGCTCTCGCTAACTCGGACCGGGTGATTGCCATTTATCCTCAGTATCTCGCCAACTACTATTTGCGGTGCTTGATTTTTCAAAAACTGGGTAAAATCAGAGAGGCCCGGTTTAACCTGGAAAAATTTTTGAAATATTCTTCAGGGGCAAACGAGTGGACTGAAAAGGCGCGAAACGCTTTGGAGCAAATCAAGTGAGAAGAGTAAAAATTTTCGTTTTACCAATTATTTTTCTTTTGATAACGGCGTTTTTGTTGAAGCTGCTGAATGCGACCATGAACCTGGGCGACGCGGCGGAATTTATCGCCAGTAATTATGTTTTAGGCGTCTCCCATCCGCCCGGTTATCCGCTGTATGGCTTGATTGGCCATATTTTTTCCTTGTTACCGATAGGTTCAGTCGCCTGGCGGGTAAATTTGGCTTCCCTGTTTTTTGGCGCGCTGACCATGATTTTAATCTATTTAATCGTGCGTGAAAATACCGGCAATATTTTGGCGGCGGCGGTTGCGGTCTTGATTTGTCTGGCTGGTAATTTATTTTTGGAGCAGTCTTTAGGCGCCGAAGTGTACATTTTCAACGCCTTTTTCTTTTTCTTGATTTATTATGCCGCCATAATACCCCGTCCGACCAAACCGGTCTTTTATTTGAGCGTTTTTCTGGTCGGACTGGGACTGGGTATGCATTATTTAATTCTTTTTATTATTCCTGTTTTAATTATCAAGTTCGCGCTTGATTTTAAACAGAATAAACCATTGTTCAGGCAATACGTTATTTTGATTTTCGCCTTTTTATTAGGTCTGACCTGCTTTGTCTACCTGCCAATCCGGGCGATCGAGGGGCCGCCGGTCAATTGGGGTTCCCCGCATAACCTCAAACTATTGGTCTCACATTTAAAAAGAGAGCAGTACCGGATCCTGGAATTTGGCAAGACGGTGACGATTCAGGATAAAATATTATTCCTGAGAGAATTTTTTGAGCAGTTTTTTAAACAGTATTATTATTTATTATTATTCTTGCTTCCCGGTATTTTCTTTATCAAGAGGGTCGGCAAAAAGTCCTGGCCCGCCCTGTTGATTTTCCTGTTGGTTGGTCCCGGCATTGTTTTTCTCTTACAATTCAGCTTTGAGGAATTAAACCTTTCCCGGATGCGGGCTTATTATTTACCGGCTTTTTTATCTTTGCCGATAGTGATTGGTATTATCTTGGAGCGATTAGTTGCTTCAGCGAGGAAAGTGCCTGTTAGCAGGATTTTAGTTTTACTTGCGCTGCTCATAGCCGTGTTTTTCCCCATCAGCCGGCATGTGGCGGAAAACAATTTCCGTCGCTATTCTCTGGGGCTGGATTTCGGCCGCAATATGTTAATCTCTTTACCGGGTAACGCGACGCTGTTTACTGGCGGGGATAACCGGGTAACACCTTTTTGTTATGTAGTCACTGTTGAGAACCGCCGTCCTGACCTGATTATTTTTGACCTGAGCCGGAATCTTTTTTACGATATTTTCCAGGCTTACAAAGCGCTGAGTCGCAGCGCTTTGACGGTTCCCAATGAGAAAATTGAGAATTACCTGGTAAATTATTATCTGAAGTTTAATCGTTCGGTTTTATTTTCGCTCAGACCCGAAGAGAAAAGGTTTCCGGCCGGCCGGGTTTACGCCTATGGTTTGTTTTCAGCGGTTCTCCCCCGCTCAGCGCCGCTACCGGATCCTTTAACGCCTTTTCGTTATTTTAATTACCGTTTCCGCAAAAATGAGACTGAGTACACCGAATATATGGAACAGGACGTGGTTTCAGGTTACTATTATCACTTGGGAAAAGCTTACATTGAACTGGGCCAGGTTGAGAAGGCCGGCAGTGTTTTTGCCAATTTAAGCCGGTTAGGCGGCCGCTTAAAGCATATTCATAACAACCTGGGAGTTCTTTTTAAGCGTTACGGCTACTGGCTGGCGGCGGAGGCGGAATTTGAGAAAGCGTTGTATCTGGACAGCGGTTATGCCGAAGCTGCTTTTAATTACGCCCAGTTAATGGAAAAAATTGATAAGAAAAAAGCAATCCTGGCCTGGCGGAAATACCTTGTTATCGCCGCTGGCCAAAAAGAGGAGGCCCGTTTTATTAAGCTGGCTGGTTCCCGTCTGGAAAAATTAATGAAATAAGCTGTTTTCCGGGGAACTCCAAATAATTTCAGGTTGCATTTCGATTTGTTTTACGGTAAGATGATTTATCGGCAAGATAAAATTGTTGTACCTCCATTTACAGATAATTTTCTACTTATGAGCCTGAACCCGTCCCGCTTATCGGACGGGGAATATTCCGGCGGTGTCATAAACGTTGTGAAAAAAGTCTATCAAATCAATCCGACATGGAGGAGATAATGAAGGAGTGGAAACCTAGCGAAATACGCAATATCGCGGTAATTGGACATGGTGGTAGCGGCAAAACTTCCCTGGTGGAGGCTTTATTGTTCAACGGCAAGATGACCAGCCGGCTCGGTAAAGTTCAGGACGGGAATACCGTGACTGATTTTGATCCCATTGAAATCAAGAAGCAAGTCAGCCTGAGCAGCTCTTTCGCTTATACCGAATGGAAAAGCCGCAAAATAAACCTTGCCGATACTCCCGGCTATGGTGACTTCATCTCCGACGCCCGGGCCGTACTGAGAGGTATGGACGTCGGCCTGCTGATGATTAACGCGGCCAGCGGCGTCGAAGTCCAGACAGAAAAGCTGTGGCGCTTCCTCAACGAATTAAAGAAACCACGCGCTATTTTTATCAATAAACTAAATCGTGAAAACACCTCCGTCGAACAAATCCTTGAAAATATCAATGAAACGTTACCTGAAACCAGCAAAGCCCTGATCAATATCCCGCTTGGCGCCGCTGAAAAATTCAATGGCATTGTTGATCTGATCAGCATGAAAGCCCATGTCTATAAACTGGATGATTCCGGAGAGTTCGAAATAACCGATATCCCCGAAGAAATGCTGGCGACAGTTAAAAGCTATCACGAAAAGCTGGTGGAAGCCGTCGCTGAAAGCGATGATAAACTGATCGAGAAATATTTCGAGACTGGTGATCTCTCGGAAGAAGAAATATTGAACGGGATTGAAAGCGGTATTGTCAACTGTACGCTGACACCCATTTTCTGCGGCGCCGCGGATCATAATATCGGGATAGCCAATTTAATGGATCATATCATCGACTTCTTGCCGCCGCCAACCGATCTGCCGCCGCAAGCCGGCAGGAATCCCCAAAATGATGAGGAGCTGTCCTTCGCCTGCGATGAATCACAGCCATTCTCAGGATTGGTCGTTAAAACCATGGTGGATATTTTTGCCGGCAAAATAACCATTATCAGAGTCTTTTCCGGCAGTCTGAACGCTGAAGGAAATGTCTATAATGTCACCCGGAATGTCGATGAACGTATCGGCGGGCTTGTCTTGTTGCAGGGTAAAGATCATCCCGCAATCAAAAAAGTGGCGGCCGGGGATATCGCCGCGATTATCAAGCTGAACAAAACCTCTACCGGGGACACCTTGGGAGATAAGAAAAATCCACTTGTTTACCCACCGATCGAATTCCCCGAACCGGCGATAGCTTTCGCTGTTAAGCCAAAAAGTAAAGCCGATGATGAGAAACTTACCTCGTCGCTTTCAAGGATCATTGACGAAGACCCGACTCTGCACATCCATCGGGATGAGGAAACCCACGAGCTGTTGATAAGCGGTATGGGACAACAGCATATTGAAGTGGCTTTGGAAAAAATGAAACGCAAGTTCAATATCGATGTCATACTTGATTTGCCCCATGTCCCTTACCGGGAAACGATCAAAAAGAAAGTCGAAGTCCAGGGGAAATACAAGAAACAATCAGGCGGCCGGGGACAGTATGGCGATACCTGGTTGCGGCTGGAACCATTACCCAAAGGATCAGGTTTTCAGTTCGTCAATGAAATTACCGGCGGCGCTATTCCACGCGGTTACATCCCGGCGGTCGAAAAAGGTCTGGTGGAAGCGATGAAAAAGGGGCCGCTGGCCGGGTTTCCGGTGGTTGACCTCAAAATAACTCTCTATGATGGCTCTTATCATGATGTCGATTCGTCGGAAATGGCTTTTAAAGTCGCCGCTTCCATGGGCTTTAAAAAAGGGGTCATGCAGTCGGATCCTATCTTGCTGGAACCGATTATGAGTGTTAATGTCGAAGCTCCTGGCGACTATATGGGAACGATCATGGGAGATATCAGTTCCCGGCGGGGTCGGGTTCAGGATACTGTTGTCCGCGGTAAAAATCAGGCGATTGAAGCTTTGGTGCCTCTCTCGGAAGTGTTGCAATACGCGCCGGACCTGAAATCCATGACCAGCGGCCGCGGTTCATATCACATGGAATTCTCTCACTACGAGGAAATGCCGGCCCACAACGCGCAAAAGATAATTGAGGAAAAAAAGAAAGAACAGCATCACGAAGAACATTGACAGGTCCGCGATCTGGGGATATTACTACCAGCCAGCAACATCCAAGTTTTATTAATTCGCTTTAGCGGTTGCCTTACAGCTAACTTCACAATTCTGACAATTAGCCCGGTCAGTGCAATTTAAACATTCGACCGGCGTGTTCTTGGTCATGGCAGTGCCCGTACAGATAATCTTCATCTCAGTGCGCCCACTATTTATTAGTATTTAACAGGAATTGATAACAAATATGTAACCCAGCGGCAATTCTACCAAAGATTCATCCAATGTTCAACAAAAATTTGAGACATGTCGTAAGGCGTCAGTGAAGTGGGGGGAGGGGGTTAAGGTAATGTCCGGGAGCAGTCGATAAGCAGGGTATGGGATTTTGTGAGCCATGTTTCGAGAAGCAGCAGCAGATTGACACGTTGTCCGAAGAAAATCTCAGGCT
>JAJRWM010000042.1 GCA_024276815.1 bacterium | reverse complement strand
TGGGGAAATTTTTGTCCACCTTGTTCCTCAACCGGCAGATCAGAACATCCACCACGTTTGTCTGGGGGTCAAAATGAAAATCCCAGATATGTTCCAGGATCATGGTCTTGGAAACCGCCCGGTTGGCGTTTCTTATCAGGTATTCCAGCAAAGCGAACTCGCGCGGCTGCAATTCGATATTTTCCCCCGCCCGGCGAACCTCCCTTTTCAATAAATCCACGGATAGATCGCCGACGCTCAAGCTGGAAGATTCAACCAAACCGCTCGATCTGCGGATTAAAGCCTGTATCCTTACCAGCAGTTCCGAGAAAGCAAACGGTTTTACCAGGTAGTCGTCTCCGCCTTTCTGGATTCCCCTGACCCGGTCGCTCACTGAACGCTTGGCGCTCAGGATAAGCACCGGTATATTGATACGCTTCCGCCGGAGGGTTTCGATAATATCCAGCCCGTCCATTTTGGTGGGCAGCATGATATCGATGATCGCCGCGTCATAAGGCTTCGTAAGAGCCAGATGCAGACCGTCCTCGCCATTTGCGGCATGATCCAGGGCAAACCCTTCCTGTCTCAGCCCTTTTATAATAAAAGAGGCTATTTCCAGGTCGTCTTCCACAAGAAGCAGTCGCATAATAAATCCCTCTGTCACGTCGCCGGAGCGCCCCGGCGGAGACCGGGGTTCATCATTACAACGGCGCCGCCTTGATTAAAGATAATACTTGCTTTTCCAAAACTTGCAACCGGAAAAGAACTTGGAAGCACACAAGGAGCGAAAAATCTCAGCTACGATGAGTCGGGCGGCGTTCCCTGTTTTTCAGTATCTGCCAATATATCGTGTCGGGTGACAACATGTCAACTCACACGGAAAACATTTCAAAAGTGTAATGCCTGTGAAAGGCCTGTGTAATGTTTTAAGTATAGTATTCTCTCATCACTGTTATGTATATTGTATAATGGTTAGCGGAAAAAGGGACCTGAAAATCGCTGAGGAAAAGAGAAAAACATGTCAGATAAGGCAGCGGAAAACAGTCATGCCGCCGGCGAGCCTACCTGCGCTTGCCACGGAGCGGAAACCGGCCTGAAAAAAGAGAT
Source organism: bacterium (assembly GCA_024276815.1). Classification (GTDB taxonomy): domain Bacteria; phylum JACRDZ01; class JAJRWM01; order JAJRWM01; family JAJRWM01; genus JAJRWM01. The sequence goes on along the minus strand of JAJRWM010000042.1, from coordinate 11,290 downwards.
GCTGACCCTGGGGGTTGGCATCCTGGTTTATCTCGGGGCCTTAGGGTTAAAACTGCCTTTCTGGGGCGAGCTTTCCCTGTTTTTGTTGAGTTACTTTATCATCGCCGGAGACATCGTCTGGCAGGCTGTCAAGAACATCTCCCGGGGACAGGTCTTTGATGAGAATTTCCTGTTAACCCTGGCCACGGCGGGCGCTTTCGCCATCAAAGAATTTCCTGAAGCGGTAGCCGTCATGCTCTTTTTCAAGGTTGGCGAACTGTTTGAGAAGCTGGCGTTGAAGCGCTCGCGGGGATCGATCAGGGCCTTAATGGAGATCAGGCCCGACTACGCCAACCTGAAAATCGACGGGGAAACCAGAAAAGTTGACCCCAACGGGGTGAACATCGGCGAACTAATCATCATAAAGCCGGGAGAAAAAGTCCCGCTGGATGGCATCGTCCTGGAAGGTTCTTCGCTCGTTGACACCTCGGCCCTGACCGGCGAAGCGGTTCCCAGGACAATTAAACAAAAAGATGAAATCCTTTCGGGAATGATAAACAAAAGCGGCTTGTTGACGGTTCAGGTAACCAAAAAATTCAGCGAATCCACCGTATCCAAAATACTGGAACTGGTGGAACACGCCTCCCAGAAAAAAGCTCCCACGGAAAAATTTATTACCAAATTCGCCAAATATTACACCCCGGCAATCGTCCTGGCCGCCCTGGCCCTGGCGATCGTGCCAGTGATACTCTATCACGTTCCCGGCTTTACCGCCATGTTCGCTCACGAGGAAACTTTTTCCGAATGGATCTACCGGGCCTTGATATTTCTGGTAATTTCCTGTCCCTGCGCCCTGGTGATCTCGGTGCCTTTGGGATTTTTTGGCGGTATCGGGGCGGCTTCCCGCAAAGGGATACTGATAAAAGGTTCCAACTTCCTGGAAGCCTTGAACAACCTTCACACTGTGGTCTGGGACAAAACGGGCACTTTGACCAAAGGAAACTTCCGGGTGACAGAAATCAGCCCTCAAAACAGTTTTTCCCGGGAAGAAATACTCGGGGCCGCGGCGAAAGCGGAGAGCCATTCCAGCCATCCGATCGCCCTGTCAATCAGGGAAGCTTTTCCCGGCGAGATTGATGAGAACGCGATAGAAAAATACGAGGAGATTTCCGGCTACGGCGTGAAGGCGAAAGTGGAGGGACGCTGTGTTGCCGTGGGCAACGACAAGCTCCTGCACCGGGAGAAGGTCGAGCATGACGTTTGCGCTATTGAAGGAACCGTGGTGCACGTCATAATCGACCGGAGATACGCCGGCTACCTCATGATCGCCGACGAGATCAAGGAAGACAGCCGGACAGCCATAGATAAACTCAGAAAGATGGGCGTGAAAAAGCAGATCATGCTTACCGGCGACGGCGAGGAAGTCGCGAAGCGGGTTTCATCACAACTGGGACTGGATGAGTATTACGCTGAACTGTTGCCCCAGCAAAAGGTGGCCAAGATCGAGGAACTGCTGAGCAAAAAGGGAAACCGGCGGGAGATTATCGCTTTTGTCGGCGACGGAATAAACGACGCCCCGGTGTTAATGCGCGCTGATATTGGCATCGCCATGGGAGCTTTGGGTTCGGACGCGGCGATTGAAGCGGCGGATACCGTGTTGATGAGCGACGAGCCGTCAAGATTGCCGGCCGCGGTGGCGGTCGCCGGGAAGACCAGGTCGATAGTCTGGCAGAACATCAGTTTCGCCCTGGGAGTTAAGGGAATAATTTTAACCATCGGCGCTCTGGGAATGGCAACCATGTGGCAGGCCGTGTTCGCCGACGTGGGGGTGGCGTTGATCGCTATATTGAATTCCACCAGGATACTTAACAGTTAAAAACACCCTCAGGCAGGAGATTTTAAAGTGAAAAAGCGTAGCAAAAAAAGGCTTTAATCGCCATATCCTTTGTCATAATCGGGGTCAGCCTTTTGATTTACCGGGGCGTGTCCAATACCGGCGTCTATTATATGACGGTCGCTGAATTACTGGCCAAAGCTGATTCGTTGCAAGACGAGAATGTCAGAATCAGCGGTGATGTTGTCGATGGCAGCATCGATTATAACCGGAGGGAACTGGTTCTTTCCTTCCGGGTTCGCGATGCTGACGACCAGGCGAAAGCTATCAATGTTATCTACAACGGGGTCGCCCCGGACGCTTTCAAGCCGGATATCGAGGTCGTCCTGGAAGGGGTTTACGATCCGGGAAAGAATCTTTTTCAGGCGGCGACCCTGTTGGCCAAATGTCCTTCAAAATACAGCTCGGAAATAGAAGAACAAAAGGAGTGATTAAGTGGTAACTATTGGGAACCTGTCGGTATTCATCGCGTTTGTTGTTTCGGTTCTGGCCTGCGCTTTTATTCTCGTCGGGTTGATGAAAAACGATATCAGATTTATCGAAAGCGCCAGAAGAAGCATCCACGGGGCGGCTGTTATCACCAGCCTGGCCACGGTTGCTTTGGTCTATCTCTTTTTCACCGGCAACTTCCAGGTGGAATACGTGGCGTCATACTCTGACCGGGCGTTGCCGGCCTTTTATAAACTCACTTCTTTCTGGGCCGGGCAGAAAGGCTCGCTGTTATTCTGGGCCTGGACACTCAGTCTCTTTGCCTCGATAGTGGCTTACCGGACCAGAAAAGAAACACAAAGCCGGGCGACTTCATATATTTATCTCGTTCTCGCCGGCACCCTGGTTCTTTTCCTTTTTCTGCTCAGCACGGTCTCCAATCCCTTTGACCTGCTCAGCTTTGTTCCCGAGGACGGCCAGGGGCTTAATCCCATGCTCCAGAACCCGGGAATGATCTGGCATCCGCCAACCCTTTTCCTTGGCTATATTGGTTTTACAGTGCCCTTCGCCTACGCGATCGCCGCCTTGATAACCGGGAAACTGGACGCGGCCTGGCTTAAGAAAACCAGGACCTGGACCATTATTTCCTGGATCTTCCTGACCATCGGGATTATTTTGGGAGGCCAGTGGGCTTACGTGGAACTGGGGTGGGGAGGCTACTGGGCCTGGGACCCGGTTGAAAACGCCTCTTTTATTCCATGGCTGGTCGCCACCGCGTTTCTGCATACGGCGATAATCCAGGAGAGAAGAAACATCATGCGGGTCTGGAACATGGTCCTCATTGTCCTGACCTTTCTGCTCTGTATCTTTGGCACCTATCTCGTGCGAAGCGGGGTCTTGCAATCTGTTCATGACTTCGGCGCGACCGGGCTGGGCGGCTACTTCCTGGCTTTCCTGATAATTGTGTTCCTGGCGAGTCTTTACCTTATCGTGGAAAGCTACGGCGAACTGAGCACGGATCATACCATTGAATCCTTTCTCTCCAGAGAGGCCACCTTTCTTTTCAACAACGTGGTGCTGCTGGCGGTCGCTTTTTCCACCACTTTTGGCACGATCTTTCCCCTGATATCGGAGCTGTTTACCGGCAAGAAGATCACGGTCGGCCAGCCCTTTTTCAACCAGGTCAACACGCCCCTGTTTCTTTTCCTTCTGCTGCTGACCGGCATCTGTCCCCTGATTGGCTGGCGGAAGGCGTCGGCCAGTAATCTGCGGAAAAACTTCCTGGCCCCGTCCCTGATCGCGGCCGCCGGAACGGCTTTATTGTTCGCGCTTGGCCTGCGCGGAGGCTATCCGCTGACTTCCTTCGGTTTCTCCCTTTTTGTTCTGGTTACGATATTCAACGAGTTCAGGGGAGGGACCAGGGCCAGGATGAAGCTTACCGGAGAATCCGCTTTTAAGGCGCTACCCATGCTCATCTACAAGATGAGGCGGAGATATGGCGGCTATTTTGTGCATCTTGGAGTTGTTCTCATCATCATCGGCATTACCGGGTCGTCCGCCTACAAGATTGAAAAAAAAGCCACCCTGCTCAAGGGGGAGAGCATGAAAATAGGAAACTACGAGCTTCATTATGATAATTTCGGCGAGTTCGAGGACCGGAACCGGTATGTATACACGGCTAACCTGGCGGTATTCAAGGATGGCCGGGAAGCCGGGACCATATCCCCTGAGCGAAGATACTATATCAACGCGAAACAGCCGACGACGGAAGTAAGCATCAGGAGCACTCTGGTTGAGGATCTTTATGTCACCATGCCGGGAGTCAGCCGGGACGGGCAAATCACCCTCAGCGTAACGGTGAACCCTCTGTTGGTATGGATCTGGATTGGCAGTCTCATCATGGTTCTGGGCGGTCTTCTGGCGATTATTCCTTACCAGAAGAAGAGGCTGGCCTGATGAGACCTTTTAACCGCTTTGTTGTTATCGCGTCCCTGCTTCTCTTCCTCTATCTGCCGACAGCGGTTTCGGCTCTTGCGGTAAGCGAGGTGGAGGAGAGCTTGCTCTGTTACGCCTGTCCCGGCGAGCCTCTCAATATTGACCGCTGCGGCGGCGGCGACAAGATGAGGGCGGTCATCAAACAAATGATCGCGGCAGGAAAGACCAAACAGGAGATACTTGACTATTTCGAAGCCCAGTTCGGGGAAGAGATTCTGACCATCCCGCCGAAGCGGGGTTTTAATCTCGTGGCCTATTACGCTCCTTACGCGGTGTTTCTGCTGGGTATTCTGGCGGCGTTTCTTTTTGTCCGGAAGTGGGTTGCCTCGGGCGAAAAGAAGTCTTTGGCGGAAAACCGTCTTGATGATAAAGTGTTGCTGAGTGACGAGGTGCAAAAAAAGATAGATAGTGAAATTGAAAAACTGGATGAGGAGGAGTAGCCGTGTTTGCCAATATTGTTTTCGCGGCCATTTTGTTGTCGCTGGTTATTTATATCCTGCTTCCTTTTGTCAGACCGCCGTCGGTACAGATGGAGACCTCGGCCGGGGAGCAGGGATACGCTGTTAAATTACAGAGAAGAAAAGAATCATACGTCAGGGCGCTCAGGGCCATCAAGGACATTGATTTTGAATACGCCTCGGCGAAGATGAGTGCGCAGGACTACCAAAAACTGAAAAAACATTACAATTTAAAGGCGGCTGAATGTTTAAAAGAGCTGGAGGAAATTGAGAACGAAAAGGAAGAAAAAGGCATTACGTGAGCGAAACCGTTTTTTTGAAAATTGATGATTTAAAGAAAGCCTATAATGGGTTCAGCGCTTTGAAAGGAATAAATCTGACTCTGCACAAGGGGGATTTCCTGACGATTTTTGGTCCGAATGGCGCCGGCAAGACCACCCTGCTACGGATTATCTCAACCCTGCTTCCTCCTTCATCGGGGCGGGTAAAGATTTTCGAATACGATCTTGAAGAGCATCCGGAAGAGTTCCGCAAGTCCGTGGCTGTTATCTCTCACCAATCCCTTCTTTACAATGACCTGACAGCAAAGGAGAACCTGGAATTCTACGCCGCTCTTTACGGCATCGGGGAGCGGGCTGAAAAGATAAAGGAACTCTTGCGTCTGGTGGGGCTTTACGAGAGGCGGAACTCCCAGGTTTCGGAATTTTCCCGGGGGATGCAGCAGCGGCTTAGTATCGCCCGGGCGCTGATTAACGACCCGTATCTGATCCTGCTTGACGAGCCTTACAGCGGTCTTGACCAGCACGCGGCAACGCTTTTAAAGAAACAGTTGGCCCTTCTTCACAGCCAGAAAAGAACCATCATAATGGTTACGCATAATTTGGCGCTGGGGATGCGGGAGGTCACGAAGGTGGGCATTCTGGTTAATGGGGAAATGCCTTTTTTCCGGAACCGCAACGAGATGGACGCCGACCGATTTGATGAAACCTATTTCAGCTACGTGAGCGGTAACCTCCAATGAAACAGGCCTGGTTTATCATAAAAAAAGACCTGATGATCGAATTCAGGAAGAAGGAGGCCTTGATGTCGATGCTTTTCTTTGGTTTCCTGGTGCTGGTAATCCTGAATATTGCCACCGGCATTGGCAGTAAGGTCGCCTCTTCGGTCTCAGGCGGCATCCTCTGGCTGGCGATTATTTTTTCCGCCGTTCTTGGACTGGACAGGATTTTTGCTCACGAAAACGAGAATCGCTGTATCGACGGCCTGTTGTTGTCCCCGATTGAACCGGAGTCCATCTTCCTGGCAAAAATGGCGGTAAATTTGATTTTTATGATCATAGCCGAAGTCATCCTGATTCCCCTGTTTTTTATTCTGTACAATAATGAGATTTCAGGGCGTCTGCCCATGCTTATCGTTATTGTCATGCTCCTGAACCTGGGATTTTCTTCAGTCGGCACTCTGGTTTCGGCGATGAGTTCAGGAATCAAGAAGAACGATATGATGCTTCCCATCCTTCTTTTCCCGGTGCTGATACCGCTGATTGCCGCGACCGTTAAATCGACAACGGAACTGCTGGGGGGGGCCGGGGTGGCGAAGTATTCCCAGTGGCTGTACCTGACGGGAGCTTTTGATCTTATTTTCTTTGGCAGCAGTTATCTGCTTTTTGAACACGTGATAAAGGAGGGATGAGCTATGCGTAAGCTGATAATTATCAGCGCGGGACTTTTTCTGGCGGCGATTTACCTGGTCTTTTTCTACGCTCCGGTTGAGAGCGTGATGGGGATTGTCCAGAAGATATTTTACTTTCACCTCCCTTTGGCCTTCACGGCGTTTTTCTCCTACCTGGTCGCTTTTGTCTGCGGCCTGCTTTATTTAGTCAAGAAGGAGAGCAAGTGGGATATTTACAGCGCCGGCAGCGTTGAGATCGGTGTGGTCCTGACCACTCTGGTGTTAATCACCGGCTCTCTCTGGGCGCGGCCGATCTGGAACACCTGGTGGACCTGGGACCCGCGGTTAACGACGTCCTTGATCCTCTGGCTCATTTACGCCGCCTATTTAATCTTACGCATGTCTATCGAGCAAGAGAGCAAGCGGGCGACTTTCTGCGCGGTGATGGCCATTATCGGTTTTGTTGACGTTCCCATCGTGTTCATGTCCGCGCGGCTGTGGCGGTCGATACACCCGGTCGTGGTAAAATCAAATTCCATCGCCATGGAGCCTTCGATGAAATTAGCGCTGTTGCTGGCGATGTTCGCTTTTTTTTCTCTCTGGTTTGCGCTGTTTCGGATACGAACCAGCGGGGGGTTTTTACTGGAGAAAATTAAACATTTAGAAAACCGGATAATGGAGAAATGAGATGAAAAACCTGAATTTTTTAGTCGCGGCTTATCTTTTTATTTGGAGCGGTTTGTTTTTGTACCTGCTCTTTATTTCAGGGCGGCAGAAAAAGCTGGGACAAAAGCTTGAGATGCTGGAAGAACTTTTAAAGAAAAAGGGGTAGGACGTCGTGGAGAAGGTAATGAACAGAAAAGAGAAGGTAATCATATTTTTTTCCTGGTTAATGCTTGGGGGGATTGTTGTGTTAGCCATAATTAACCTGACGGCGACCATGACGCGCGAGGATTTGGCGACCATGTCTTCCCGTAATATTCCCCTTGCAGAGAAGATCGCCATGGCTCAGGAAAAGCTCGCTGAGAACCCCGAGGATTTTCAGGCGCTGATGGTCATCGTGGACTCATACGTTGAGGGCAACCAATTGTTTGAAGCGATGAGCCTGCTGAAAAGGGCGGAACAGCTTCAGCCGATGAGCGTTCATGTGCAGAGCGATCTCGGCGTGGTTTATCAAAGGACCGGACAGTATGACCTGGCTATTGAAAAATACCGGGCCGCGTTGAAAATTGATCCCGATGACCTTAATTCCCTTTACCACATGGGCATTATCTATCGCGACGACAAAAATGATAACCGGGCCGCTATGGAGGTTTTTGAAAAAATCCTGGCGAAGAATCCCAGTCCCCGGATATCAGAGATGATCAACAAAGAGATCAACCAAATTAAAGCCGGCCAGACCGACAACTGAGACAAAATCAATGACCCCGCCAGCTTAGCTAGCGAGGTATCTGGCGGCATAATAAAAAACAGACCCTTCTTCCTGCCACCTTGTCCGATAAACAAAAAAAAGGGGGGAAGATAAGTATCTCCCCCCTTTTTCAAAAAGTTGCTCTGCTACCAGGAATAGGTCTTGGGATCAATTTGCCCCTTTTTCATCAACCCCAGAGAGAAATTAACGTCATCAGAATTGAACTCGACCATTTTCTCAACGCCAAAAGCGTCAGCGGACTCAATCGCCGCCTGCTTGATCTTGTCACGAACCTCAGCGGAAAGGCCATTAGACGCTGTCAATACGTTATCAGGATTTTTTTCGTCAGATATACCAGGCAACTGGTATGCCTTGAGGGTCGGATACTTATCTTTATTAGCCCGCCACCACCAGCTTTTAACAAAACCGGCTGCGGCCTTGCCTTCCAGTATGGCTTTAACGGTTGCGCCATGGTTCGCGGTGCGAATTTTAGCAGCTCCCTTAGTCGCGGCCTTGGCGCCGGACTCTCCGGAACTGGCCCCCATAGCGTAGGCTATTTTTTCAGGCTGATTTTTAAGAATCTCCTCAGGATCAGCGTCAGCAGGCAGGATCATCCAGGCGCCGTACTTTTTTTGCCATTGTCTGCCTGGACCAGGGGGACACCAATACCCCGGGCTTTGATGATTGCCTGGACAAAGGAACCAACATAGACCAAGGCTTCTTCTTTGCCGGTAAAGGACGCCACGATAAAGGGGTAAGTCTTGGCAATCTTGGGTTTAATGAACAAGCCGGTCTTTTTGCTTAAGGTATTGGTAATCAGCCGGGCCTGATCTTTTTTGTTAGCCCAGCCGGGCGGGAACCAACAGGTAACAGACTCGGCAAAAACAGGGATACCGCTAAAAATAAAAACATACATCAATGACGCGACTAAGGCATTCCGAAAAAATCTCATACTGTCTCCTCCTCTTCTTTTATTGACTGATGTTTTATATACGCATAATAAAATACATCGTCAACCATTTTCAAGATGTTTAACAATTATCCAAGCTAACAGTTCAGCCCACCTGTTCCGGCGGAGATGGGCAAAACTCCTTTAGCGGTTGTGAATTATACACACCATAGTTTATAATTAACTAATCTTCTCAAGACAGGACAAGTCCCTATGAAGAAGATAATTAACGTAACCTTGGTAGTATGCCTGCTCTTTGGCGGCTCGATAACCCTTAACGCGCAGGAAATTAATCGGCAGCCTGAGCCCACTTCGCAAAAATGGCGTACCTTTGATGAGTATAACAGCCGCTACCCCGGAACCCACGCTCTCGCTTTGTTCGTGGATGACAAAGACGTGCTGTGGGTGGGAACCAAGGGCGCCGGGGTCGTTTCCTTTGACGGGAAGACCTGGACCAACTACACCAGGAAAAATGGTCTGGCGGGTAACGTCGTTCACTCTATCGCCCAGAGCAAGGACGGGATGTGGTTCGGCACCTTTACCGACGGCGTCAGCTTCTTTGACGGCAAGAAATGGATCAACTACAATACCCTGAATGGCCTGGCCAATAACTTTGTCAGAGCTATCGCCGTTCATGAAGAAAAGATATGGTTTGGCACACTGGGCGGCGTCGGTATGTTCGACGGTGAGAAATGGCATAAATATACCGTCCGGGGCGAATACGCCTGGTTTCGCGGCCAGTGGCAGTTGAAACGGCCTTACGCTGTTATCGAGGGCTTGCCGCTGAATGAAATCTGGGATTTAAAGGTCGCACCCGGCGGTGTGGTCTGGGCCGCTACCTATAATGGATTAGCCAAATTTAACAGCGTTAACTGGCTGACCTTCAGACCGCCCAAAGATTCGCTGAGCGATAATGAAATAAAAAGTCTGGCTGTCGATGAAAACGGGGGCGTCTGGATCGGCACCCATTTAGGCGGCCTGGTTTACTATGTTGATCAGCAAAAAAAGTGGACAGTGTATACCACCGAGCATGGTCTGGCCAATATGGAGGTCACGGCGATTACGGTGCAGGATGATGATGTCTGGATCGGCACCCTGGGCGGCGGCGTCAGCCATTATAATCCCCGGCATGGCTGGATCAGTTTTACCGCTGAAGATGGGTTGAGCGGTAATTTTGTCATCTCTTTGGCCAGTCAGAAGAACCGTGTCTGGGCCGGATTTTATGGCCCGGGAATCAGCGTTATGGAGGTTGGCAAGTGAAAATTTTAGGCGTCGATACCTCGACCATGACCGGCAGCGCCGCTATTGTTGAGGATAATCATGTGCTGGCTGAACTGACTCTCAATATTAACGAGACTCACGAATCACGACTGCTGAGAACGATAGACACCGTTTTTCAATACGCCGGACTAACGCCGCGGGATATTGATCTGTTTGCCGTCGGTGTCGGTCCCGGCTCGTTTACCGGGCTGCGAATCGGTGTCGCCACCCTGAAAGCCCTGGCCCAGGCCAGCGGCAAGCCCCTGGTGGGCGTCTCCTCGCTGGCAGCCGCGGCCCTGAGATATACCAATGCCGGAGCGTACCTGTGTCCATTGATTGATGCCCGTAAAAAAGAAGTGTTCACGGCTCTTTTTCGCTATCAGGCGTTAGAGCTGATACGCTGTCTGCCCGACCAGGTCGTCTCCCCTGAGTCTTTTTTGGCCGAAGTCAAGAGCTTTGTCGTGACCGGCCCGGTCTTGTTCTGGGGAAGCGGCTGCGGACTTTACGCTCAAATGATCAAAGATAAATTTGACTCGTCCGCTTCGATTTTGCCGTTAGCCGAACCGAGCGCCCGCACTGTCGCGCGGCTGGGTCTGGAGAAATGGCTCAGGCTGGAAGAGGACGAGCTTTTTGTTTTACAGCCCAATTATTTACGAAAAAGCGAGGCGGAGTTGAAGTGGGCAACCCTCAAAAAAAAATAGAGCCGGGCGAAGTCGTAATCCGTCGTTTGAAAAAAGAGGATGTTCCTTTAATTATTGAGATAGAGAACCTTTCGTTTACCTCGCCCTGGTCGGGACGCTTGTTCCTGAATGAGCTGGAGCATGATTTTTCCTGTTTTCTGGTACTGGAATATCTGGGGCGGCTGATTGGCTACGCCGGTTTCTGGTTAATCGCCGAGGAAGCGCATTTGACCTCAATCGCCATTCATCCTTCATTCAAGAGGAGGGGGGGAGGCTACCTCCTTATCAAGTCGCTATTAAAGTTAGCCTATGATGCCGGGGCCCGGAGCGCGACTCTCGAGGTGAGAGAAAGCAATCAACCGGCAATCGAGCTTTACACCAAACTTAATTTTCAGCGGGTGGCTATCAGGAAACAATATTACGCCGATACCCAAGAAGACGCGATAATCATGTGGCTGAACCCTTTAGAACATTTACCTATAGCAACTTAAAAGCTTATGAAAGGCAGCGGGGGCACCTTTTTTTATTCCAAAAAAGAGTTCCCCCACGCCCCCTCCAAAAAATATA
>JAJRWM010000041.1 GCA_024276815.1 bacterium | reverse complement strand
TTTCAGCCTGAGATTTTCTTCGGACAACGTGTCAATCTGCTGCTGCTTCTCGAAACATGGCTCACAAAATCCCATACCCTGCTTATCGACTGCTCCCGGACATCACCTTAACCCCCTCCCCCCACTTCACTGACGGGTTACTTTTCGGTCAGGGTAATCCCAAACTCCAATTAAGACATTAAAAATCTTGGGAAAAACCTTTTTTGAAAAAACGGTTCTTCCCCGCCCCCCTTTCCAAAAACTTTGAAAGATTAACATCTTTCCCTGGATTGCCCCAAATATTTCCCGCCGCCTCAGGAAGATTTACGAAGCTGATAATTGAACGACCCGGAAGATAACCATTATTATATTTACTTTTCTGAGGCGTTAGTCTATAATCTATCAATATAGAAGAGCTTTTACACGCTTGTTTATAATTACTAGTTTTACTGAAAGGAGGTGAGAAGAAGATGGAATATATGGTTATTCGCACGCTTTTTATCTTTGTCAGCGCCGCGGCCGGCTATGAGATGTTTTTGAATCTCGGCCTGACCCTGTCTCCCTTGATTGGAGCCGGGATTACTACCATAATCGCTTTAATAATCGTCACTTTGGAGCAAAAATGGAAAGAACTCCCGTTGCACACGTTTTTGTGGGGAACGCTTGGTTTCGCGCTAGGCTTAATAACCGCCATGTTGTTAAACTATTCGCCATTGCTACCAGTTACCAGCACTGGAAATAATTATGTTGTAACTCATTCTATCAGAGTATTCATTACTCTCTTATTCCCCTATTTAGGCACTATTGTCGCCTTGAAATTCCGAGATAATTTCTTTATCCACTCAAACTGGAACATGTTTCAAGGTAAATCAACCGCCGACCTGAAAATTCTGGACACCAGCGTCATTATCGATGGTCGGATCGCAGACATTTGTGAAACCAGTTTTCTGGAAGGTATCATTGTGATACCGCAGTTTATTTTGCAGGAACTCCAGGGGATCGCCGATTCGTCTGATTCCTTGAAACGAAAGCGCGGTCGGAGGGGGATTGAGATTCTGCACCGCATTCAAAAACTGGCTGATGTTCAGGTTGAGATAAATGACCGGGATTTCCCCAAGATCAAGGATGTCGACGCGAAGCTGATTAAACTCGCCGAGGAAGTCAAGGGCAAGGTTGTCACCAACGATTTTAATTTAAATAAAATCGCTGAGTTGCAGGGAGTTACGGTTCTTAACATCAACGATTTGGCTAACGCTTTAAAGCCGGTCGTATTGCCGGGCGAAACGATGAAAGTACGTGTAGTCAAGGAAGGCAAAGAATACAACCAGGGCGTCGCCTATCTGGATGACGGCACGATGGTCGTTGTTGATAACGGCCGCAAAAAGCTGGGTCAACTCCTGGAGGTTACGGTTACCAGCGTCTTGCAAACAACCGCGGGGCGTATGATTTTTTCCAAGTTGGAAGACACATCCTATGAAAAGCCCGAAGTTATGAAAAGAGCCTGAGATATGCTGGTCACGGCTATCATCACCGCGGCTGGTAAAGGTAAACGCATGGGGGGGGGAACGCCCAAGCAGTTTCTCCCCCTAGGCGACAAACCGCTCCTGACGCACACGATAATCCCCTTTCAAAACCACCAAATGGTTTCAGAAATAATTTTAGTGGCCCCTCAAGAGACGATCCCCGAGCTCCAACGGCGAATCATCAAAAATAATAATTTCACCAAGGTAAAAAAGATTGTTGCCGGCGGCGTTGAGCGGGCGGATTCCGTATATAACGGGCTGCTTAACACGAACAAAGACACTGATTATGTGTTGATTCATGACGGCGTGCGCCCCTTCATTGACAGCGAATTAATCAGCCGGATCCTAAACGCCGCCCGGCAGTACGGTTGCGCAATTCCCGGCCTGCCGGCGGAAGAGACTGTCAAGACGACCGACTCCCAGTCCTTCGTGGGGCAAACCCTGGACCGGGCAAAAATATTCACGATCCAGACCCCCCAGGCTTTTCGTTTCGACCTGTTTTTATCCGCCTACGAGCGTTCTTACAAAAGGGGCGACAAGGTTACGGATGACAGCCAGTTGCTGGAAAGTGGCGGGCACCAGGTCAGAATCGTGACAGGAGAGAAGCGGAACATTAAAATCACTACCCCTTACGACCTGGAATACGCTGAGTTTATCCTGCGAGCGCGATTTAAAAAAGAGCTTTGATCCCCCCAGTTTGATAAAATCAGCAAGTAAATGCTGGAACAGAGAGTCTTTATGAAACAGGAAATTCGTACCAAAATGCTACAGCACATGTATAACTACCTGGAAGAAAAAGGCGTTAACAAACGCCAGATTTTGGAAGGCCAGACGATAACCGCGGCTGACCTTTCCCAGGATGATAAATGGGTCGATAAATTAACGCTGGACAAGCTGATGACCAGGGCGGCTCAACTGGTACCGGTTCCTGACTTTTTTTACCAGCTTGGAGTTTATTCCGTTTTGGAAGAGACCAAAGGCTTCAGGGGCAAAATACTTCGCCTCACCGAAACCCCGGCTCTTGTTTATCATGAGGTCGCGATATTAAGTTTTTTATATACCAAAGTCTATCTTTTTAACGTCTTGCGTACCGAAAAAAGATCAGCCGAGATTGAGGTCGGCCCGGTGGCGCCGCACCGGATTAGTTTCGACAACTGTCAATATATCAAGGGCTTACTGGCCGCGGTACCACAAATTTTCCATTACGGCCTGGCCAATATCGAAGAAACCCACTGCGCCGCGCCAGAAAGCTCTCTAAAGCCGGAGCAGATCAATCCCAAAACACGATACGGCAGCTCAAAATGCCACTACCATCTTTCCTGGCCCGGCAAGAACAACTAGAGCGTTTTACGAACAGATGCAAACTTTATTATGCCGCAGGCAGACCTAAAGTTTTTGCGGGGGGGGGGGTTATAGGGGGCAGTCTTTTTTCTAAAAAGAGCCTCCCTGATTTCCATCACCATCTCTCTGCTCGCAACACGCCTTATATTATTGACCGCGGAACAGCTCAGGATAGACCAGCCGGGCGATTATCTTAACGGCTTCCGCGACCCGGGGACCGGGACGATCCATAATCAGGGTGTCAAAATCCTGGGCGTCATAAACCTTATCATCCTGCACAGCCTGAATTTTTTCCCAGCCCGGCCTTTTCTTCAATCCGGCCTTAAACTGTAGAGGATGGTCAATCAGAATCACTTCCGGATTCGCGGAGACGACATCCTCGCTGGCAAGTCTGGGATAGCTCTCGTCTCGGGCCGCGAAAACATTGATAACGCCCGCCCTTTCCATAAGATCATTCATAAAGGACCTTTTCCCGACTGAATACAAGTGTGGCGGCGGATTAATTTCCAGATAAACCAGTTTTTTAGCCTTAACGCCCTCAACAATTTTCCTGATTATCGCAAGATCTTTTTTGACTTGAGCTGCCAAATTATCGCCTTTTTTACTTTCACCCGTCAGAAGATAACTGATCCTGATAAAGGCACTATACACTTCCTCAATATTTGACGGTTTAAAAATTACAGACTGAAATCCCAGTTCCTTAATTTTAGCGAGATATTTCTCCTGTAGCGAGCCGCTTAAAAACACGTATGTGGGCTCAATCAACTTGATTTTATCCCAGTCGGGATTATTGTAGGAACCGGCCTGGGGGATCAGCTTCGCCGCCGCCGGATAATTCGCCCGCAGAGTCACGGCTTTTAATCTTTTATTTTCCCCCAGCGCGAAAATAATTTCGGTAACCGCCGGAGAAAGCGAGACTATTTTTTCAGGTAAGTTATCTTTATCAATTTTCAGGATATTGCCCGCGTCATCATTAATTATCAGGCTGAGGATGGGTGGGGAGCCAAGCCGGGGCAGATTCACCCAGAACGGGGAAAAATTGTGATTCTTGGCATCGCCAACCTCCCTGACCTTCGTACCCGTCAGATCGCTGATAAAAATTCCGCTTCGGTTCCCTTTATTTTGCTCGAAGGCTACCTGTTTCCCGTCACGGGACAACTGGGGGTGCGACCTGATCTCGTCTTTAGCGGTGAGCCGGCTGACGGTGTTGCCCTCGGCGTCAGCGACCACGAGATCTGTTTTCGTTGAACCAGCCAAAGCCAGACCGTAGACAAACCTTTCGCCGTTTTGTCCCCAGGCGGGTGAAAAAGCGAACCCCGGTTCAATCTTTTCCAGTTCATTGCTGCCGCCGGCATCCATCTTCATGATCCGGCTTTGCTCTTGGGACACCTCCTGGTAAAGGACACTGGCGCCATTGATTTTCCAGCTTGGATTAGCCTCGTAGGCGGGGGAAGCAGTCATTCTGCGAAGATTTCCCCCCTGACCATCGATAATAAAAATATCTGAATTGTTGTTTTGATCAATAGCGTTAAAGACAATATTGTTACTGTCAGGAGCGAAGCTCGGGGAAAGATTGATTTTTTTATTATCAGTAATTTGACGAATAAATTTACCCTGGAAATCAGTCAGATAAATCTGTGGTTTGTCAAACTTACCTTCACGCCAGGGCGAAGCGGAAAAAACGATCCTGGTTCCCTCGTTGTTGGCCGCGGCCATAAGTTCATAATCTTTGCTATTGGTTAATCTTTGGACACTGTTATCATCCCGCGCCAGATAAATATCCGCCTGCCCATCGACCTCGCTAATGAAAAGCAACGGCTGGGCTGAGGTATTGAAGTTAACTAACAGTAAAAACAAGACCAGGACAAGTTTTCTCATATTCGTCACCCACCTTTTAATTTATCCAACCAGCCGGCGAAATCCGTTTTCAGGTTAATCTTCCCGCGGGACGTCGTCGCACCGATCAGCAACGAGGCTTTATTCATTTTCAGGAAATAACGTTTATGCGGAAAATAAAAAGCGATTATGACCCCGACCAGCAGCAACAGGCTGCCAAGCCAGAAAAACACCATACCGGGATCCCTGCTGAGCTGTAGTTTAACATAGATATTGCCCACCTCATTCAGATTATAATCCGTGAGATAAAAATTGCGGCCCTGAAAACTCAGGGGCCAGTTAATAGCGATTTCTTGCTGTTTAACAACCTTTCCCTGCTGGATGATGCTGATCAAAGCCCGTTCTTTCCTTGGCTTTGCCTTTAAATCCAGGAACAAGAGGTTCTCTTCCCAGAAATTATCGACCTTAAAACCAGACACGCCTTCAGGACTTAACCAGAGGTCCGTGACCAGTTCGCCGGCCTGGTAGACAACCAGATGAACCGCGGGATCAACGACTATTGGCGAACGGGGGATGGGTTTGTTTCGCTCCCAGATAACATCCGGCATCAGGTTTTTTACGATGATCGTATAATTGGTGCCGGCCGGCGTAAAGCCGTCGCCAATTCCGCCGACATAGACATTTTTCTGCCCGTCGAACCGGGCGCCGATCATTATTTTAGGTGGGTAATATTCAATATCGAAATCATCAAGTCTCATTTGGAAATAAGGATAGATGTCCTTCTTTTTGGTAAAGCTGTAATAATTATCAGCGGCTATCCCCTGGTAGAGGAAACAGCCACCCACGTCGCCCAGCAAACCGCCGACAATCATTCCGATAATCAGCGTCATCAGGCCAACGTGAACGAATAAAAACCCGTAACGGCCAAAGCGGTTTTTCTGCGCCATCATGACCTTATCCCTGACCTGGACGCGGTATAAGGATTTTTTGAACAACCGGGCAACCTGCTCCAGGCTCAAACCGCTATTTATTTTTGCCTTAAACTGTAGTTCAGCCCAATAGTCATAACCGTCAACCAGGTTATTTGGGGGCAACCATTTAGGATAATTCCGGATTTTCTGGATTGTGCAGACCAAAAGGTTAAGAAAAAAGAGCAGCGCTATGCCGACAAAATATTTACTGTGATAGAGATCCGTAACGCCAAGCCGGACCGCCTGCTCAAAAAAATCCTGACCATACTTGGCGACCAGCCCCGCGGCTCTTTCTTCCTGGGGAATGAAGGTGCCGACAACCGAGATAATTGAGAGCAGGAGGATTAAAACAACAGCCAGCTTGATAGACCCCAGCAACCGCCAGAGTTTGACCAAATAACTTTTTATCATATGATCCTGTTTTCGCAAACACCAAGGGTAGAGCCTGAACTCTACCCTTGATATCCCGCTTTTTCTGACCTTACCTATGGTTGAGTTAAGCGCTCAACCGCTAATTTCGCGTCATCAACCAGGGAACTATTGGGATAACGGTCGATCAGCCTTTGATAAGCTTTACGAGCCAGGACAAGATAACCTGATTTCTCATAGCTCCTGGCCAAACGGAACTGCGCGTTATCCTTCAAATCTCTCAAATCAAAATTAACGCTTCTGAAATTATCGATTACTTCCCGGTAGCTTTCAATCGCCTGCGCCAGGTTATTATCTTTTTCGTAACTCAGGGCGATGCGGTACTGCGCGTTATCAGCCCAGGTACCGCCGAAATAATAGTTGACCACTTCCTCATAGGAACTAATCGCGCTACTGTATTCATCGGTCATCTCATAGGCGTAACCACGCATGAACAGGATATCATCAGTCCAGTTTTCTTCCGTATAATCCGTCGTAAACCCAAGGTTGGATTCCGCGCCGGCGCCCAAGGCTAACTCAAATTTGTCAATGGTGCCGGCGTAATCGCCGGCGGCGAAGTTATCCAGACCTTCCTGGAAGAAGTTGCCCGCTCCGCCCCAGGTTTGCGAAGTGACGGTCGCGGTAACGGTTTCGGTGCCGGCTCTTGTGCCGGCGGTAAAGGTAACGCTGGCCTCGCCACCGCCAACAGCCGGCTGTTCATCAACGTAAATTGGATAGGTCGGCTCGCTGGTGTAATCATAAGGCTCATCCAGGGAACCCAGATGATTGGCCAGCGAAAATTCAACTTTAACCTCCGGCACCAGGTTGTTAAACTCATCCTCCGTAGTCACCGTGATAATCGACGTGCTCGTTCCGTCAGCCGGGATCTGGTTTGGCTCAGCGATTAAGGCAAGATACTTAACCCCGCCGGCAATCAGCAACACCTGGGTGTTCTCACTTACCGGATCACCCTCAGGTACAAAAGCCGTGGCCTGTATCAGGACCAACTGGGTCTTCGTCGCCGACGTGTAAACGGCCTCCGCCTCACCATTCGCGTCGGTATGAGATCGGCGGACTTTAATCGCCCCCTCATTACCATGAACCCCGCGGACGATATCAAAACTTACCCGTACGCCCTCAATCGGCGCTCCGTCTTTAGTCACTAAAGCCGTGATCACCGAGACGCTGTGGCCATCGGCGGTAATCCGATGCGGTTTGGCAAAGACCTCTATCGAGTAGCCTGAATTATTTGACGTTTTATACTTAGGGTTCGGATCAGTTAAGGCGATGTCAACCGAAACACTTTTCTTGGTCAAAACATAGGTTATACCGACATCCCCGGTATCAATCGCCTCCGCCGCGATAAACGCGGTTATGACAATTTCACCCGCCCGGTAAGTTGTCGTTATCTGACCGGCGGAATTGGTGCGGCCGCTGGTGTTGCCGGACAACTCGCCGTCACCTCCGACCAGGGTAAAGTCAATATACTCACCGTTAATAGCCTCGCCCCTGGCGTTTTTTACCGTAGCGGTAATATTCACGGTTGATTTCCCGTCAGCGACCAGAATACTACCCGGCCGGGAGACTTCAATAGCCAGATTGGTATCGATATTGATAGGCACATTGTCATATTCAACCGACTGATTGCCGGAACTGTCAACCAAATAACCAACAATATTAGCGTCCTTGAGGTTGTCGCCTCTGGCCACCTTGTAAGAACCGACATACATGCCGTCAGTAACCTCGTTGAAAAGAATCGCTTTTTTAATCGAGCCCAGGTCGGCGTAGGCGACACAGCCCGCTTCACCCTCAATAGTGACCTCCAGGGTATCGCCGGCAACCAGGACATCGGAGTAGTCACTGCTGATCATGGTGATTTCCGGCGCCGTAACGTCGCTTGAATCCGTGACAACATTTATCCGCCCGGCGGCTTCCTTGGTAGTCACCAGGTTCGCCTGATCGACCAACTTGCCGGTAAGAAGAGCGTCCATAGCGCTGTCGCCCGGCTTAACCAGATAGGAACCGTGATAGGTTCCTGAAGGCAAAAGACCAATCAGTTCTTCTTCCATCGCCTGGTCTTCAATCAGCCCCTCGATAGAAAAACTGGCAGTCAGACCCGGCTCGCCTATGATCGTCACAGCTATCGTATTATTGGCTTTTTGGGTCGCGCCCATGGTGTCGTCAGTAACCAGAATAATCTCAGGCGGCACAGTATCAGCGCCAACAGTAATGGGGCCGCTCGACGTTATTACCTCATTGCCAGCCTGGTACAAAACGCCCACGGCGTAATAATAAGTTGATGACGCCCGCGCGGTTTCATCCGTATATTCGGTGACATCAACCGGCAGGTCATCTTCCAGCAAAGTCGCCTGGACTTTATTATTCAGCGTAATCGCCTGGCTGAAGCGGTAGACAGCGTAATGATGAGCGTCGTCAAGCGCTCCCGGCGTCCAGCCAATTTTCACCCAGGGAATCTCCAGCGGCGTTAAACTAACATCAGCGACCGCTTCAGGAGCGGTATTATCAATCGTTATTTTGGTATCGCCGGTTTTCTCGGTTTGATTGACGCCATCGGACAATTTAGCGGAGACCTCAATATCGGCCTGGTTAACACCATTTGGTACGGTATAGGTATAAATATAGGTTCCCGGCTGAGCGGTTTCCGTGGCGGCCAGATTATCAGCCAGGTTGCCAATCTTGATCGTGGCCTCACAACCCGATTCACCCACGATGATAAAGGTGACCAGGGCCCCGCCCTTTTGGGGCCACCCGCCGGAATCCTCGTCCAACGACGTAAAGTATGGTGGCGTTAGGTCAACGCCCGGCACCTTGATAGAGACGCTGGTTGAGCTGTCCGCTTCATTGTTTGATTTATCAAACGCCGTCACAACGTAATAATAAGTCGTTCCGGCTTTCACATCGCTGTCGGTGTAGGTGTTAGTCTCAGCGTCAACAGTAACCAGCGGGTTAATCTGCGCCGGCGTTCGTTTGTGAGCCAGGTAAATGTCCTTGATTTCCGTCAGATCACGATAAATTTCATAATGATCTATGGCGTCATTATCGTTAGCGAAGGACCAGGTCAAGGTGACTTTACCGTCCTTGGATGAAATCGCCAAATCCGTAATCGCGGCCGGTTTTTCCTCATCGCCGGTCGGCATAGCCATCTTGGCCGGGGACGGCTGGCTCTCGTTACCCACGTCGTCAACGGAAGTCCCCCGGTAATAATAGGGAATATTGTTAAGCAGATGCCGATCCACATAAACAGTGTTCGACGGGATCAGCAAAACATTGTTGATCCGGGAAAAAGGCCCGTTGGGGGAGGAACTTCGGTAAAGATAATAACCGGCCAGATCATCGCAAACCGTGCCATCCTCATTTAACAAAGGCCTGGTCAGGGTTATCGTGACCTGTTTGTCCTGCGGAATCACGTCAATAGCGAAGACTCCGGCGGCGCTGATCATTACGGCCAGAACCAGCAAAAGAATCATTGTCAGTTTATTTTTATATTTCATATTTATCGGTTGAGTAAAAACACTCAACCATCACCTCCTTACAGCTCATCAAGGATAAAATGGTGCGGTATTATCAAGCAGCACATCAAAAGTTGAATCATAAACAGGACCGTTGGAATAAGCGTCATCCGCTTGTATCGTTATGATATAACCGTTGCCGCCGCACGTCGGACTATTATCAATAACAGTATTGCTGGGATCAATAAAGTGCGTAATCTGGTAGGTCCCGTTGCCATTATCAACAACATTGGTCGCGAAACCATAATTGTCTACGTTGGAGAAGTTCGCGAAAATATAGCTGGCCTGCCCGGTCTCCCCCAGATCAATTTCAATATCGATAGTATCGCCGTCGGTATATTTATTGGTCAGGCTATTATTCTTGACCGTCGTGGTCGAACCGTTACTCTGCAAAGGACACCAGTAATCATCAGTAGCGGTATAGCTGGCCTGAAACACCGGGGGAGCGGTGTCAGCGGTAACGCCCAGAGAATTGACAAACCCTCCTTCGTTGCCCCCGGAATTCGGGTACTTTGATATATCCCTGGCGGTAACAGCATAATAATAGGTCGTATTCGGGGTAATCGTGGAATCCTCCAACCACACCGTGGCGGCCAGCGTCGCCAGGGGAGTTAACCCGGAGACGGTGGTTATGGGACTATCCTCCTGCCGATAAATATTGTATTCCTTGATCTGTCCCGGATCGCCGCGGTTATCATAGTCGTTGACGCTTAACCACTCCAGATATACCTTGTGGGGCGGATCGGGCGGCGAATCTGATTTCTGGAAAGTAACCTCTATCAAGGTAACCGCTTCGGGGGGCACTGTGTCGTACGGATAACCAGTCATGGCTACTCCGCTATTGGAAACAAGGCCTTCGTTACCGGCGACGTCCACACCAACCACCGCGTAATAATAGACATAGCCCGGCCAAGGATCGGTATTAATCCACTGCACCAAGGTGCCGGGATCAGCGGTCGCCGGTGACAACTGCGCTATCGGAACCTCAAAGATAATCGCGTCTACCTTGTTGGCGTCAGTCACCGCGCCCTGTCCTGAACTGTTACGATAAACCCTGAAATGGTCCACGCCCACGTTATCAGTCGGGTTATTCCATTCCAGGTAGATGTCGTCAATGTTATATTTACCATAGACATCAAGCGTTGTTATCTGCTCAGGCGGCGTCGTGTCGCTAACCAACCCGATAGTCGGCTTGGCTGAGGCGGGAACCAGCATTTCAACGTCGTCAAACAGGCATATTTGGTTGGCGTAAAAACGGGCTTCGACCGTTTCCGTATCCGGCAGCGTTGTCCAGGTGTAGGATATTTGCTGCCAGGAGCCGAGTGGAATAGTGTCAAAGTAATTATAGCCCAGAAAAACCGCGCTACCTGATGAGTTGTAGGAATAAAAACGCACCGCGGGATAACCGGTTGCCTTAACCATCGCTTTGACGGTAAAATCCTTGTTGGCGTAGGCTTTTGGCCGACCGGTCGGCGCGACCTGCAAGCCGACAGTTTGCCAGTCAGGAGCATCAGTCGAATTAATCAAGGCCGCGTAAGTACTACCATATCCCTGCGGCTGCACCGGCGTGCCGGAGATGACGATGTAGGTTGTATCAAACAACCAGTATTGAGCGGAGGTGGCGGTTGAATTTTCAAATCCGCTGTTTAAGACCCGGTTGCCGGTGCCGGAGGAGATATCCGCCTCATGATTTTCCGAGTCCAACGCGCAAACCGCGTAGGCCAGATCAACACTGACGCCGCCGGTAATCAACCCGGTGGGCACCACGTGTTCCCATCTCAGATAAGTGCGGCCGCCGCTGGTTGTCCAACTCTCTCCAACCACGTTGGTCAGCAAATTGACCGGGACGATATCTCCGGTGACCAGGGGCGAACTTTGCTGTTTCTGATAGATATTATAAGTAAGCGTTGACTGGCTCAAAGGACGTTCCCAGGTTAAGATTATGCTGGAATTGGTGGCGGAGGGCTGGGCGTCGAGATCGGTAACCACTTCCGGAGCCGAGTAAATATCATTATCGGGACTGAAGTCAGAACGCAGGAAGTCGCCCAGGTTTTCATAGGGCGCCTCATCTTTACCTGCCACCCGATAGACATATTTATGCCCGTAACTGACCGCGTGGGCGAAGCTGTTGCTGTTGCCTACGTATATGTCCGTCCAGACCGGCAAAAAATTGTCGTCAACCTCATCGTCTACCCTGACCTGCAACAAATATTTTTCCGTGGCGTGGAGATTATGACTAGGGTAACCGCTATAGTTTCGATCATCCGCGCTGGTCAAAGCGGTCCAATTAATATTCATCTGGTTGGTCGCTTTGTCGTATAAAACAGTCATCGCCGCCGGCGCCGCCGGCCCAACCGAATCAACCAGATTTATTACCGCGGACTTGGACGGAGGGCCGAAATAGGTTTCATAGGCTCCGGCAACACCCACAAAAGCCAGCAACAGCGACACAATTAAAAAATTTACTGTTTTTCGCACTAGCGTCTTTTCCATTTTACTGCCCCTAATTCGTGAGAGTAATATTAATATCGACATTAGCCCAGTCGGCGGTATCGACTGTGATTGTATTGCCGGAGTACATACCATAGAAATCTCCGGGAGTCATGTCCGTGATCTGTCCGCCGGCGCTGCCATCCATATCGACATAAGCGAAGACGTCATAATCCCTGGGCAGAACATTATCGATTAAATAACTGGCTTCCGAGCCGTTATAATCAGGAATAGCCGTTGAATAGTAAATCTCGTTGGTAGCCTGCGGATCAGCCAGCACGACAAACACATACTTATGCGTCGCGTCGCCCAGTGCGCCGTCGTAAAGAACCCGGCCGGTAATTTTAAAGGTCGGAGGCGCGGTCAACCCGTCGGTATACTGGGTGAACACCGCGAATTCCCAAGTCCCCGGCTCAAGGTTTTTCAGCGAGTCGGTAAGCGTTGTGCTGTCCCACTCGGTAACATCCGTACTGGGAACGGAAGTGCTGAAACCGGTGATGTCATCCAGCGTTCCCCTCTTGTGTCGCGCGTATTGAGCGATGGCGAAGTCGCCGTACGACACAGTCGGATGATTCTGTTGCGGCAACTGATCAAAAACCAGCGATATCTGGCTGTCCGGCTCCAGGGTCGCCTGCAGGTTCGAAACAGACCTGGGAAGTTCCGCGTCAACCACGTTGGAAAGCTTTCCTTCCTGGGGAGACGGCACAGCGTCATCCTCAGCGGTTACGCCGTAATAATAATAGTACGATGTCAAGTCCGACCTGACGTAAGCCGACTCCCTGATCACCGCGTCTTTGGGTATCATATCCCAGATGCGGACTTTCCCTCGTTCAATAACGTCAACCTCCGAGACCACCGCGTTGGGGGTCGCGCCCTTGAAATTAAGCTGAATGGTGCTGTCCTGGTAGGCGGCCGTAGGTACAGGGTAGGTGTATACCTGCTTGGCACTGTCCGGCAACGATAACGGACCGTGAATCAGAAGTTCCTCGACCGGCGTATTACCGTCGTCGTCCAGTTCCAGGGTTTGCGTCCGGGCAAGACCTTCTTTGTAATAGGTCACCTTCAGGTAGTAAAGTTTACCGGGATCAAGATTGTTTATCTGGTAGATGACCGTATACTGCGGACTATCCGAGCTGCCTGACATCCTGACGCTCTGTTCCGGAGTCGTTCCCCAGGTCTGGTCGGCCACCCCCTGGATAACCAGGGCGTTGGGGCCGGGATCGCCCGAAGCGGCGCCGCAATCATTATAGCTGTGACTTGTTTCGGGAATCGTCGTGGTGTAGTAATCTGTTGAGTAATAGCTGAATTTATATTCCGAGGTCGACGAGTCATAGACGGCCGATATAATCAGCTTGGCCGGGTCTTTCGCCGCGAAGGTTTCGTAATAGCGGTAAACATGATACTTGGTGATAGTAGAGCCATCAAAATCACCATCCTGGGGAATCACCCATTCCAGCAAAGCCTTGGTCGTCCCGGTCTCAAATTTGGGATAACCGGCAATCCTGGTTATCTGGTCTATGACCGTCAAGGTCGTGATCCGTTCAGGGACCGGGTCAGCAATTAAAACGCTGACTTCGTTGGAGGTTGATTCCAAGGCGGCGGAATCACGACTGACCACCCGATACCAGTAAATATCCCCATTGTTGGTCGCGTCATAGGCCTGGGTAAAGTATTCCGGCCCCGGCCCGTACGAAGCCCTGGTATCAGTCAGGAATTTAGCCTCGCGATCCGTATCAGCCTGAGTGCCCTCGATAACATAGGCGCCGGGACTGCCGCTGACGTCAGGCGCCCGGTAGACATCGTAGGCGACGATATCCCCGTTGTCGCCGGGATCGTCCCACTGTAGCTGCGCGAAATAAGTGCCGCCCAACTGGGTGACCTGAATTACCGCCGGCGGCGGCGGCGTCGTGTCGGCGACATCCATCAGTTCGCCTACCGAGTTGGAAATTAACGACTCGTTATCCTCCGCGTCAGCCGCGACCACCGCGTAATAATAGGTGGTATTACCGTTGACATGGCCGTAGGGCATCCAGTAATTAATAATGTTGCCGGGCGGTATCGCTCCCGTAGCGACTTTTTCCAGGAGACGGATGGAACTGTCCTTATTCGCAAGCGTTATCTCTTCGTCATTAATATATACGTTGTAATGGTCGACGCCGTTCAAAGGCACGCTGTCTTCAACCGCCGTCCACTGCAACAGTACGTCGTTCTGCGAATGAGGGCCATTGACGGTTGTGTAGCCGGTAATATCCGCCTGGGCAAAGCCAGGAGTCGTTTCCTCTCCGATGTTACCGCTGGCGTAACTGATAATCCTTAAATCCTCAACCGCGTTCGGCGGCCGTTGGAAATCAGTCTTGTTCATTCGCTGGACCCGCCAGCCCATATAGGATTTGCCATACCAGCCATAACCCCGATGCACTCCGGGAACCATGGCCCAGGTAGACTCGTAAGGATGACAATAGGACTGCATGTACCTTCCCGGTCT
>JAJRWM010000040.1 GCA_024276815.1 bacterium | reverse complement strand
TCTTATCAACCGGGGACTGAAACTGCCGCCCCAGAAAACAATATCATCGAGGAGACCGCGCTCTTCTACGGCCGCGAACGCGCCTTTGATTTGTTCGTGTATCTTGATATGAAAATAAGCCCGGCCGCTACAGCGACCGCCGTAGGTGAGCTTACCCTTTAATTGGGGAATAAAAACTGACTGGATGTTTTCCGCCAGCCATTCTTTTTCAATTATGATCCGGGACCGGTTATCAATACGGGTATAATGGAACTCACCGAAGAGTTTCTTTACTTTTTCATCGGACAGGTAACGTGACGACTTCACTTTTTCGACCTCCGCGGGCACACTTTTCACTATACCGGGCACGGCAAGGGCATCCCAGTCCGGAATTTGAGGCGCGGCCTATAGCAAAACAAAACCTCAGGAAAGCGATATGGGGAAACCTTTTTTTATGCCCAAAAAGAGTTCCCCCCACGCCCCCTCCCCAAAATATAAGGTCAAAAATCAGCCCAGGCTTGAGGTGTGGTTTAATTAAAGTGAATTGTTAGCTGATCTGTGCTAAGTAGTTGGTGCCGGGGGCGGGAGTTGAACCCGCACAGAGGCTAGCTCCGACGGATTTTAAGTCCGTTGCGTCTACCGATTTCGCCACCCCGGCCGTTGATTTGATCATCTTGTCTGAGCGTCAACTCACCGTCAGGCTAAAAACAGGCACCGAGCGCGACAGTCCCCATATTCTAAATGCTGACAGCGAAAAAGTCAATATAGGCAGTAAATAAAAAACATCCGGGACAACAGGCGAACTGAACTTTGAACCCCTTAATTGTAACTTGCTTTGGCCGCTTAATCGAAGGGGAGCCGGTTGATAGCCTTGGTAATCTCAGCCTGATGACACTCAATGATCTCCCGGGGGGTATGCCACAAAGCCGCTTTCGCGGCCAAAATACCGACAACCTTCGCGAGGCTATCCCTGGTTGGATTATTAAAATCACCCCCGGCTTCGTCAAAAGCCAGTCTTATCGTCGTTTGAATGCTGCTCATAATATCATCATCGCTTCCCGGCGCCTTCAACAACTCTTTCGCCTTGGCAATCGTCGCTTTTTGAGCGTGGAAAAAGCAATCAATCATCAAGTCCCTGACTTTTATCGGGTTTAGGTTTTCCAGCTCACTCTCATCAATACACCATTTCCCCATTTCCGCCACAACGCACCTCCTGGAAGCTTATTTGTTTTTTCTGGGCCGCCCCCGGGGACGTTTCGGTTTGTTCAACTCCTCTTCGGTGCGTATCTTCCGGGGGCGCCCTCTTTTCCGCTTGACCGGCTGCTCCGCCACCACTTCAGACTCCACCGGTTTACCCACTGCTCCAGGCCCGGCTTCTTCAGCAATGGGCGGAACCACTGATTCTTTTCCAACTTTTTCGGTCACCGCCTGAGGTTCAACTTGCGTTGCCTCAGGACTTGACTTTTTCGCTTCCGCTTCAGGTATTTCCACCCCCAGTTCAGCCGCCGGCTCCACTTCTTCCGCCGGTCCCTCACTGGCCGCCATAATGTCTTCGGAACCGGGCGCCGGAACAAACGAGCCGTCAAGCTGGCTCAACTCCGAAGAAGTAAGCAAATTCTTGATATCCAGGATAATTATCAAGCGATCCTGGAGCTGGCCAATACCCTCAATATATTCTTTACTCTTGCTGATGGTGATTCGCGGCGGCGGCGAAATCGAGTTCTCGGATAAATGCAGAACCTCGCTGACTTGATCTACCACAATCCCGATGGTTTTCCCTTGGATGTTGAGAACGATGATTCTGCTACTGTCGCTGTCCTCCTGGGGCGGGAAGCCGAATCGTTTGCGCAGATCAATCACCGGGATAATCTTGCCGCGGATACTGATGATCCCCTCCATGAAATCAGGCGAGCCGGGCACAGCGACAATTTCCTGTTTATGGATGATTTCCTGCACCAGCAGAATGTCAATCGCGTATTCTTCTTTTTCGATAACAAAACCAACCAGTTGTCTTTCCGCCATATCCTTGTTCCACCTTCGAGTTCACTTGATAGCTTGACTTTAACTGTATTTCATGTTAGCTTCAAATTTACCTTTTGTCAACAAATTGAGCAGGAAGTTTCAGTAAATGAGAAGGTGCTGATGACCAAATACCTGGTACTTTTACGCCCCCGCCAATGGGTGAAAAACCTGATCCTCTTCGCTGGTCTCATTTTTTCTCATCAATTAACAAATGTTGGTTTGCTAACCACCACCATCTTCGCCTTTTTCCTGTTTTGTTTACTATCGAGCAGCGTCTATATCTTTAACGATCTGTATGACCTGGAAAATGACCGCAATCATCCCACCAAAAAGTTCCGGCCCCTGCCAGCCGGCAAGGTAACCACGCGAGCGGCCTGGATGATGGTCGTGATCCTGGCTGTGCTGAGCGTTGGTTTGTCGTTCTGGCTGGGGAAAAGTTTTGGCCTGATCGCCTTGAGCTACCTGCTTTTATTTGTCGCCTATACGCTGTACCTGAAGCATCTGGTCATTATCGACGTTTTGGTGATCGCGATTGGTTTTGTGCTTCGGGCGGTAGCCGGGGCTTCGGTCATCAAGGTGGAAATTTCGCCCTGGCTGCTGATCTGCACCATCCTGCTGGCCCTCTTCCTGGCTTTAAGCAAACGCCGTCATGAATTAATCCTGCTGGAAACCTCCGCCGAGAACCACCGCAAGATCCTCGAAGAATACAGCGCCTATTTTCTGGACCAGATGATCAGCGTGGTCACGGCTTCAACCGTCATGGCCTATACCCTCTACACCATGAGCGACCGCACCATCAAGGAACTGAAGACTACCAACCTGCCCTACACCGTCCCTTTTGTGCTTTACGGAATATTCCGCTACCTCTACCTGATTCACCGCAAAGCTGAAGGGGGCCGTCCCGAGAAGCTGCTGTTCACCGATCTTCCCTTGTTAGCGGATATCCTTTTATGGATTGGGGCGGTCGGCGTTATCCTCTATCTCCGCAAGCCGGTGGGCTTGTTTTAGCTCGCTTCGCGACTTTTGATTCCGCCTCGTAAAAGTACTCGGCTATGTCTCAGGTAATACTCAAGCGAGCAACTGTTCGCGAGCGTAATTGAAAGACGCAATAGCGAAACATGGTCAAGCGGTACGCTTGTAAAGCAGGACGAAGTCCTGAGTTTAGATTAAACCAGCAAGCAAACCTGCCGATGTATTATGTATATGATAGATTGGCGGCAGTATCATTTTTTATACCAGGCTCTCAAGCTTGATTTTTTAGTGAAAAGCGTTGTCTCGATAATTCTTGGCGGTATCGTGGGTTATGAAAGAGGTATCAGGAAAAAACCGGCCGGGTTACGCACGCACATCCTGGTCACCATCGGCGCCTGCACTTACATGCAGATGGCAATGATCATGCCGTCGCTATTCTCCGGGCGCACGGATTTCGATCCCAGCCGGGTACTCGGACAGATTGTCGTCGGCATCAGCTTTATCGGCGCCGGCACGGTGATCCGCACCGGCGATAAAGTCGCCGGCCTGACTACCGCGGCCACCATCTGGGTAACGGCGGCCATTGGTATCACGGTAGCGACCGGCTATTATATTGAAGCGGTCTACCTGACGATCACCACGTTTTTAGTCTTGCACAGCTTGGGGCGTCTGACGAATTAAGGCAGGGTTGTTGAATTATAAACCTTGAGCAGATGAGCTTTTCTTTGCCGCCGCCAGTAGAGCATGATATTGAGACTTAAGGCATAACTCAAAACAGCGCCCAGCAATCCCAGAATAATCCCGCCGTACAGCATCGGCATGAACGTGGCGCAGCCGAATTCCAGCAAAGACTGAAAACTGGTAAAGTTGAAATTGGTCCAGGTCGCCGGGCAAGCCATCAGCCAGGATCCCAGCTTGTAATCCAAGGCCAGCAAAACCGGTACGGTCCAGGGAGTGTTGAGCCAGACGGCGGAAAGGGTGGCGATACGGTTAACCGGCAACAGGAAGAAGGAGAGTACGGCGAGGATAGTATGGAAGCCGACAAAGGGGGTAAAGTTGATAAACATCCCGATAGCGATACCCAGAGCGATGCGGTGCGGGGTGTCCTGCATCCTGAGAAATTTTAACCAATAGTACCTTAATGAACGTCTCATGATTAAAAACCTTAATGAACATTATACAATACTTGTCAAGCCTCAAAAACTTTGGAGTTTTCCCCCAAAAAACGAGGCGGTCAGCTGAAAGCGACTGTAAAACATAGCTTTAGGATCAGTCATAAGGGGAGCAGAAAAACCTTGGGGACATCCTTTTTACCCAAAGAGGTTTGCCCACAAAATTTCTGGGGGAACTCCTGATGAAAGCGACTGGATTCCCTGGAGCCAGAGACATCCCATTTCTTTCTTCCTGGCTCTTCCGTTTAATGATAAGATACTGCCATGCATGGGAGCTATAATGCGTTGTCATAAAAGAGTAATGTTTATTAGCGCCTGTTTGCTGATGGCGACATTAGCCCTGCTCACTCTGACTGTTTATAGCGACACGCGGGAAAAAGAAACCGCGAAAATTTCCTTTGATGATCTGCTGATAAAGTGGGAAAGAGAGACCGAAGTTGGTAAATTCCTGGTCGTCAAAGCGAGACTTAATTCACCTGAACTAATCGCCGCTCACCCGCGTTACTCGGAAAACAGTCGCAACAACATGCTGAACCTGGTCAGGAAGCAGACTGTTATCTTTCTCTGGCTGGAGAATACCGGCGCTTCAGACATTGAACTGTCTTTCAGTAATATGATCTTGGCAAACGATCTTGGAGAACAATTCCTGCCCGCTTCCTTCTACGCTTTGGACGCCCGGCCAATCAAGAAGGATTTCATCCTGCCCCCGGGAGAGGAGATTGGTTTATCGCTCCATTTCCCGAAACTGAAAGAGCCCCTGGGACGGGTAAAGTTAAGCTTAACGCACTGTCGTTACACCTTTGTCACTTTTGCTGTTTCGCTGGAATGGGATTTTGGCCCGCTGGCGGTCAAATTTAATGAGTTGCGCCAAAAAAAGGCCCGTCTGAAAATCCTGGAAAAGGAGTTAGGGCGTCTTGAAGCTCAGCTTGGTAAAGTAAGTGATGAAATCGTAACGCTAAAAAAAGAGATCAAGGAAAGTGAATTAAAAGGTTTTGGCAATTAGAGCGCGTTTCAAGCGGGCACAACTTATCATAAAACAACTAAAGCGTTTACGAGGATGAGGGGAGCGTTTTTTTTCGGGAAAGAGCTTCTCCTCAGGTTCGCCTG
>JAJRWM010000039.1 GCA_024276815.1 bacterium | reverse complement strand
GTTATCAATTCATCGAGTATGACTTTGAGCCGCGCTTTGGATTATAACCATGACAACGGCAATGTCGTAGCGCTTCGTTACGCTCCCTATTCCTGGCACGATAATTATGACGAAAAGGCCAAGTGGTCCAAAAATCCTGATGAATGGTATCAGAAACGGATCATGCTGGCCGACGAGATCACCGCGCTTTTAGGCTCCGGCTCCACTTTCGACACCACGGCTCCCCAGGCCGTCGATATCGCCAACATGACTGTTGTCGCCGGCTCAAGCGAAGGCGAGGTTGACCTGACCTGGCTCGCTCCCTATGACGACAGTACCGGTGAGGCCGTTACCGGATACGAAATCCGCTATTATACTTCTCCGATCGTGACCATCGGAGACTGGGCGCAGTCAACCAGGTATATTCAGTCCCTGGTGCCGGGAAACTATAATACCCTGGAACAGGTTACCATTTCCGGTCTCTACGGAGCGACCACTTATTATTTTGCTATCAGGACCACCGATGAGGTCGGCAACCAGTCCTGGATAGACGGTTACCGCAGCCTGACCACGCCCAACGATACCGTGCCGCCGGATATTATTACCGGTGTCGCGACCAGCGTTTCCTCGAATACCGTCGATATCAACTGGAACGCCAATACTGTCGGCGATCTGGTCGGCTATAATATCTACCGCGCCACCGCCAGCGGCGGGCCTTACAGCAAACTGAACACTACCCCGGTAACAACGCTTACCTATAGCGATTCGGGCTTGGCCGAAGATGACTACTATTATATTGTGCGGGCGGTGGACCGAAGCGGCAATGAAAGCGCCGATTCCAGCGTAGCCAGCGCCACCGTGGCCCAGGCCACCTTAACGGCCGCCGATGTCTGGGCGATTGACGACAGCGTCAAGGTCATGCGCGACCAGACTATCGCCAACGCGCTCTACGATTCGACAAATCCTGACTTTAAAAACAGCAATATGACTTGGGACCGCGCCAGCAACACGATCACCGTTTATGGAGCCAAGAACGAGTACACGGCGTTCCAGGTAATCATTGAGGCCAACGGCGGTTCGGTCAATGGAGTTAATGTCAAGATCAGCGACCTGGCCAGAACCGGCGGCGGCGCCATTGCCAGCGCCAGCGATATTGAGCTTTTCAAAGA
This sequence comes from bacterium, assembly GCA_024276815.1. GTDB lineage: Bacteria > JACRDZ01 > JAJRWM01 > JAJRWM01 > JAJRWM01 > JAJRWM01. The sequence continues at coordinate 12,193 of JAJRWM010000039.1, read as the reverse complement.
AGAGTATATCGAGATTACCCAGGCTTCGGACCGCATCGGCAGCACCGGTACCGGCTGGTACCCCGACGCCTTGGTGCCGCTCGACGCTCCCGCTCCTTATGGCGCTCCCTACGATATAAATATTGATCAATGCCAGGGAGTGTGGGTTGATGTCCATATCCCCAAAACCGCGGCGGCCGGCACCTACTCCGGAACGATAACCGTTTCGGCCACCGGCCAGTCGGATGTCGTTATGAATGTAAATTTGATCGTCTGGGATTTCAGTATTCCCGACGCCGCCAGTTTGACCATGAACTGGCGCTTGTACCGGCTGGATGTTGGCTACCTGTTTGAGCGGGTGGGGCCGGTCGGGCCGGGCGGCTCATCGGTCTCGATGGACTGGGAGCGGCATACCAAGGACTGGGATATTACCAAGAAGTTTTTCGAGATGGCGCATAAACATCGGGCGCAGATGACCACGCGCTTTACCCGGCCGATCAGAACTATCGATTCGTCCGGTAACATCAGCGGGGTTGACTGGACCTATTTTGACAGCACCTTTGGCACTTTTCTGGACGGCACCGGTTATTCCGACGGGGTGCCGGCAAAAATCTGGGAAGTTGATTTAGGCAATGGCGGCAAATACGCTTTTATTCTCTCCACCTATTCCATGAGTTATTACCAGAACAAGTATCCGCAATACGCCGCGATCTGGGCGGATCATTTCGAGGCCAAGGGCTGGCTGGACCAGCTTCCTTTTACCTATTTCTGCGATGAACCGATCCTTACCTCGTATAACGAAGTGGCTGAAGTCTCCCGCATGATTAATACCGGCAGTAACGGCCGGCTGAATTTTATGGTTACCGAACAGGCTTTTCCGATTGATCCGACGCAGGAGCAGGCCAACATCGCGACCGAAGAGGCTTACGGGCCGGATCTCTGGACCAGGGAAAACGCCGCTACGGGCGACACTTCACCGGATTACCCGGGCTGGGTCGGCGACGCGGACACCAAGATTGATATCTGGGTGCCTAACGGTAAAAATTATTTCCCGTCAGACCCCAATATCCCGGATACGGCCGAGACCATCAAGGCCAGCGGGGATCAGGCCTGGGTTTACCAGGGGGCCGGCGAACCCTGGATCGGCAATATCACGATTGATGATCTGGGAATATCCTGTCGTACCTGGGCCTGGATGGCCTGGAAATACGATGTGGACGGTATGTTTGTCTGGTGTGTCAATTACTGGGAGAAAAGCACCAGCGACTATGTTGACCTGGACTCGGTTTATACCAATCCTTTCACCTGGGGTTCCGGCTCGAATGTTTATAACGGCGACGGGGTTCTCTTTTACCCCGGACATCAGAGGGGGATAGAAGAACCGGTTTCCTCCATTCGCATGAAAGCTTTCCGGCGGGGCATGACCGACTACGAATATATGAAGATCCTGGAGTTGATTGGCCAGAAAGACTTTGCCGACGCCCAGGTTGACGGCATCATTGAACGGGCCTTTAACTATTATAATCCTCCGACCACCCTGACCGCTCCCGCTCCGGCCGGCGCGACCTCGATCAGCGTTGCCGATAAAACATATATCGGCGTTCCCTCATCGCTCTTAATCAAGGGTGACAACGGCAACACCGCTGAAGATGAAATCCGTTCCATCACCAATTCCTCGACTTTAACCCTGAACCGGCCTCTTGAGTATAGCCACGCCAGCGGTAATGTAGTCGCTTTGCGTTATGCTCCCTATTCCTGGCATGACAATTACGATACCACGGCGAAATGGTCGAAGAACCCCGCCGACTGGGCGGCGGCCCGTATCGCGCTGGCTAACAAGATCGTTGAATTGATTGGCACGCCAACCACAACGACAGCGGCTAAAAGTAGCGGGGAAGAAACCGCCAGCCGGTCAGCCAAGTCTTTCACTCTTTGCCCGGCCGGCCTGCTTTTGGCGAATTACCCGCGGGAACTGGCGATTTACACGGCGTTTAAAGAGAAATACCTGGCGCCCTACGCTCTGGGGCGGAAATTTATTGAGTTTTACTACGAGTCGTTAGGGCCGGCGGCCGTTAACTTTTTAACTAAGCATCAGCGGGCGCAGGCTCCGTTGCGCTTTCTGGCTGTCGCTTTGAGTAAACTAATCGCTTTTATTGTTTAGAGAAGTTATGTTGCTTATTTTGTTCTGGCTTGCTTTTTTTCTGATTGTTTATACCTATGCCGGCTACCCGGTCCTGATTTCGCTCGCCGCCCGTTTTTCCCCCAAAAAGATTAATAAAAAAGAGAAGTGCCCCTCAGTCAGTATTTTAATCGCCGCCTATAATGAAGCCCGGAATATTGGCGGTAAAATAGATACCTGCCGGCAGCTTGATTATCCTCAGGATAAACTGGAAATCCTCATCGGTTCCGATGCCAGCGACGATGGCACGGACCGGTTGGTTCTGGAATCAGAGGCGCCAAACGTCAAGTTGGTCAGGATGCCGGAGCGGGTTGGCAAGGTGACCGTGCTCAATGAACTGGTTAAACGGGCGCAAGGAGAACTCCTCTTTTTTACCGATGCCCGGCAAGTTCTGGAACCGCGAAGTTTAAAAAAACTGGTCGCTAATTTTGCCGACGATTCTGTGGGCAGCGTCAGCGGGGAATTGATGCTGACTGGCAAAGTCGATGGTTCCTATGGCGAGGGAGTCGGTTTTTACTGGCAATACGAAAAGATGATTCGCAAAGCCGAAAGCCGCTTTAATTCAATGTTGGGGGCGACCGGGGCGATTTACGTTTTGAGGAAGGAGTTGTTTGTGCCGGCTCCGGCTGACACTTTGCTTGACGACATGTATTATCCCCTGCAAGCTGTCGCTCAGGGTTATCGGGCGGTCTTTGAGGAAGAAGCCAAGGCGTTTGACCGGGTCAGTTTGTCGCCGGCGGCGGAAATGCGGCGGAAAGTTCGGACCCTGGCGGGCAACTTCCAGATCCTGGAACAATTACCGGGCCTGTTCAATCCCACTCAAAGTTCTATCGCCTGGCAGCTCATCTCCCATAAATTGCTGCGGGTCCTGGTCCCCTATTTTTTAATCCTGATTTTTGGCGTCAACTATTACTTGACCGGCCCTTTCTACCGGGCCTTTTTTTTCGCCCAAAGCATCTTTTATCTTTTCGCTTTAGTTGGCAGTTTGGTGAAGAATACCGGGGTAAACTCCCGCTTGTTCAGCCTGCCTCTGACCTTTTGTACTTTAAATATCGCGGCTCTGCTGGGCGGCTTCAGTTATTTTTCCGGCCGGCAGAAGGCCATCTGGAAAAAGTAAAGGTTTAATTTTTTTCACAACCTGCCGATATTATCAATAGTCTTTGGCGAAGCCTTGGTCCGGGCGTAATGGCTCAATAACCGGAAATTGGTATTAATAATATGTACAAAAACTTCTTAATCCCGACCATCTTTTTATGTTTAATCTGTCAGGGGAGTTTCGCGGCTCCGAAAAAAGCGCTGAATGATGGCGAGAAGCTCTACGCCGAAGGGAAAAAACTTCTGGAACGAGGCGCAAGGGAAGCCCAGTTTGAAACGGTTTCCAACGCTATTGATTATTTGCGCAAAGCCAGGGATGAAGGCGTGGAGTGTCGTTTGGAACTGGGGAAGGCGCTCTATCTGGAAGACCTGCTCTGGAATCGGCATAATCAGAAATTGGTTCCTGATAATGAGTCTTTTCTGTTAAATTATAAAAACCGTACCCGGGTCGGGGTGCTGTTGCTGCACGCGTTAGGGACGACGCCTCTGGAAATGAGGGAACTGGGTGAACTTCTGCACCAGAAAGGCTTCACGGTATACGCGCCGCGCCTGGCCGGCCATGGCACCAGTCCCACCGCTTTGGGGGAAATAGGGCCGACCGAATGGCGTAAGGACTATCTTCTGGGTTATAATATTTTAAATTTGCTCTGTGACCGGGTATACGTTATCGGCTCCGGGCTGGGCGGGGTTTTAGCCCTGGAACTGGCGGAAAAAGAAGAACTGGGCGGAGTGATTACCCTGAACGCCCCGCTTGAATTGCAAGGTTTTGGCCGCTATCTCTTGTTTTTGACCCAGTTTTCCGGTTTATCCCAAAAACGGGATTATCCGGAAGATATCCGACCCTATTCCTATCAGCGTATCCCCCTGAAAACCTGTAATCAGGTTTATAATGTCGCCGCCTATGTAACCTCGCGTCTTTCAGAGATCAGCGAGCCTGTCATTATTTTTCAGTCATACAATGATCCGTTGGTTAAGCCCATCAGCGCTGATATTATTCACGATAACGTCAAGTCCAGGCAGAAAAGAATCTATTGGCTTAATAACGCTCCCCATTATCTGCTCAGCAAAAGCAATCCCTGTCGTCAGCTAACCATCTTTGAGATCTTGCGTTTCATTACTCAATGACTGACGAAGATTAAAAGCGCTCTAATTTAGGGGATTATATCGAACAAGACCCCATTCGGCTCTGGATAACAAGTTTATCGTTATCACCAAGCCTGATGGTACAATTTTTCAATACCTGGTTGATGGCCTCTCCATTGCGGATCAGACGCTGATTTTTTAGTTCAACTAGCTCAATTAGTGCGAGATGAAGGTGTCAATCGTTTTCGTTATTGTGATACTTTGGGAATTCTTGATCCGTTCCGTACCTTTGATCGGGTGAAAAATTTAATTGATCAGGTGGCTAAACTTGATATTGAAGTCCATTTCCACAACGATTTTGGTATGGCAACCGCTAACACCCTGGCCGCAGTCAAAGCCGGCGCCAGAGCGGTTAACACTACAGTTTATGGCCTGGGAGAACGAGCCGGGAACGCTTCCTTGGAGGAAGTGGTTCTGGCGCTAAAATACCAGGAAGGATTGGTGTTGCCTTTAAGAATAAATCGTTTTAAGGCGTTAGCGGAGTATGTCAGTCGGGTAGCCAATGACGTTATCCCACCCCGTAAGCCGGTTATCGGCAATCGGGTTTTTGCTCATGAAGCAGGTATTCACGTGGATGGAATATTAAAGAATCCCCTTAACTACGAACCTTTAGATCCTGAAGAAGTGGGGCAAACCCGGTCACTAGTGATAGGCAAACATTCCGGCTCAAGTGGTTTGCTCTACAAGCTTAATTCATTAGGTGTTCAAGCATCCTTGGTTGAAGCGCAACAAATCCTGCCCCAGATCAGAAAAATGGCGACTAAACTCAAACGTTCATTATTCGATTATGAGGTTCTCGAGATTTATCAACAAAGCTTAGCTTTATTTTCTATAAATTCCTGCTTCCCCTAAATTATTATAGGGATATTAAATCTTTTCAATTGCTTGTCGGATCAGAGAATACAAGGCTAAGCGAATTACTTCATACAAAGTCTCTTTGATCCTGGCTGCCGCGGCCACGCTTGACTAAATGGGGCAAAAGAGCTAGAATTAACAGAATTTTAAGATTGCCAGAAAGTTATCCATGATAAGTATAATTATACCCGCCTATAACGAAGAAAAAGGTATTGGGGACGTCCTGACCGGTGTGCTGGAAACGGTTAAATCTCTCAGGGAAAAACATGAAGTTATTGTGGTTGATGATGGCTCGGAAGATAAAACTGCTGAAGTCGTCAGGAATTACCCCGTCCGGCTGATCTCCAATCAACGGAACCGGGGCTACGGTTTCTCCCTGAAAGCCGGAATCAAGGCCGCCGAAGGCGGTAAAATTGTTATCATGGACGCTGACGGCACTTATCCCTACGAGCAAATCCCCAAGCTGGTTAAGCGGTTAAAAGATTTTGATATGGTCGTGGGCGCCCGCACCGGGGACAAGGTCGCTATTCCCCTGATCCGCAAGCCGGCCAAGTTCGTACTGGCCAAACTGGCTAATTTTCTGACCGAAGTAAAAATACCCGATCTCAATTCCGGCCTGCGGGCTTTTCGCAAAGAATCCTGTTTGGAGTATTTTCATATCCTGCCCGACGGTTTTTCCTTCACCACAACCATTACCCTGTCTTTTTTATGCGACGGCCTGAGCGTGGATTTCCTGCCGATTGATTATCATCATCGCCATGGCCGCTCCAAAATCAGGCCCATCAGGGATACGCTGAATTTTTTAATGCTGATCTTGCGGGCCACCATTTACTTTGAGCCGTTAAAGGTGTTGCTGCCGGTAACGCTCGGCCTGCTGTTTTTGGGCTTGGCGGTACTGATCCTTAGTTACCTGGCGGGCAAGGTTATGGACATCACGGTAATTATCCTCATCTCCTCGGCTTTGCAGGTCGGGGTAATCGGGCTCCTGGCGGACCTGGTGGTCAAGAGGGCTTACCGTCGGGAAAAGGATTAGCAGTTGCCTGAGCATGATCAGTCCGCGGGTTCCGGCGCGCGTTATTTTTATTTTTTCCTGGGTTTTTTGGCCTTGAGCCTGGTTGTTCGTTTGTTGCTGATAAACTGGTACAGCGCTCCGTACACTGACGGAGTTTTTTTAATGACCCTGTTCGAGACCTATAACTACAACAACAGCTACCCCCCGCTTTATTCCGCCCTGCTATACTCTCTCAACTTTATTTTCCACAATCCAGTCATGAGCGGACGCCTGATTTCAATCATCAGCGGCGTCGGTATCATCAGCGGCGCCTATTATTTTGGCAAAAAGTTCTTTAACCAGGAAACCGGTTTCTACGCGGCCCTGATTTACGGTACGGCTCCCATCGTTTTCCGCTGGGACTTACGGGTGATGACCGATTCCTTGTTCGCTCTCTTTTTCCTGGGAGCGATTTTCTTTCTGTATCGTGAACTGACAGCGCGCGGACGGTTTAATTTTCTGTTTTTTAATCTTTGCGCGGTCTTGAGTTCGTTGACCCGTTATCAGGGGCTGGTCTTTTTCCCGATCACCCTCGTCTGGTTTTATCAATACATGAAAAGTCAGGAGAAGAATTGGCCGGGGATGATTTCAGGTTCTTTTCTATGGTTCAGCATTCCTGGCTGGATGATCTTGCGGGGGTTCTCCCACGCTCAGCACTATAAAGAATTTTTAACCGCCCGGGGCAGTTTCTGGCTGACTCTGGGCAAATTCATCACGGTAGCCGAAATGTTTATCCCCGCGCTTGTTTACGCCTTCGGCTATCTGGCTTTTGCCTTGATGGTGTATGTAATCTACCGCTATCATAAAAACGAGGCCGTATCCAAATGGTTTCTCGCTGTTCTGGCCTATTTGTTTTTTGCTTTCTGGATGGCTCATTCAGCTTTTTTAGTCGCCTTTCAAACCCGTTATTTTTTACCCTTCTGGCCGTTCGCCGCCCTGTTTACGGCCTTGGGCGTCATACATCTGGGTCTGACCTATCCCAGACTCGCGAAAACGATCCTGATCGTTATCGTGTCAGCCAATCTCTTTTGGTCGGGTATGGTGCTTTATTTTCAAAAAGACAGCTTCGGCGCGTTAAGAAGAAGCGCGCAGTTTGTTAAACGTAACTTGCCCAATGAAATCATGGCGGTCGCCGAGGATTACAAGTTCACCTGTTTTTCGGGACGTTACCGGAAAGGTCAACCGTTTAACAAGCGGTTCCGCATTTACTCCCTCGGCAGCATCGTTCCGCCGGTCGGCTCGTATATATATGTCGATACTTTATATTCGAAGGACTTTAATCGATATGTAAACAATAAAAGTAAGTACCGAATAATTTATACCGACTCGGAAACAGTTATGCCGATACTGCCGGACGTTGTGTCTGACATTCGTTATGTCAATAGTCCTGAATGGCTGGCAGTTCGCTTCCGGCCCCAGGTCTTATATTCGGCAATCCTTAAAGTGGTGGCAAAATAATGCGTATCCTGCTTCTCAACCCGCCAGGCAAACAGCTCTATACCCGCGATTATTACTGTAGTAAAACTTCCAAAGCCAACTACCGCTATCACCCCGTTGATCTGTTGATGCTGAGTGGCATTTTAGACGCGGATCATCAGCTCCGAGTGATGGACGCGGTCGCGGAGGATTTATCTCCTGAAGCAGCCTTGGGACAAATCATCTCTTTTCAGCCGGAAATCGTGGTTTGTCTGACCGGGGCGGTGAGCTGGGAAGAGGATCGCGGGTTCATGTCGCTGGCAAAGGAAAAAACCGGCGCCCTGATTTTGGCCAGCGGGGATATTTTATTGGAGAACGGGGAAAAGGTTCTGGATGATTTTCCGGTTCTGGACGTTATCATCCTGGACTTCACCAGCCCCGATATCCTGGAATGGCTGCGGGGAAACCGGGAACAGGATTACCCCAGCCTGCTATACCGGGATGAATCAGGGCAACTCAGAGGGCATGAAGAGCGGGTATCAAACGGTGGCTTTACGATACCGGTACCACGCCATGATCTGTTCCCCTTCAAAAAATACCGCTACCCTTTTGTCAAACGGGAACCCTTCGCCACCGTTTTAACCGATTACGGCTGTCCCTTCAAGTGCTCCTTCTGCGTAATGCCCCACCTGGGTTACAAGACCAGGCCGGTTGAAAACGTAATGGCCGAGTTGCGTCTCATAAAACAGCTCGGCATTAAGGAAATATATTTTAACGACCAGACCTTCGGCGTTAATAAACAGCGGGGCAAAGCTTTAGCTCAAGCTATGATTGATGAGGATTTTCGTTTCGGCTGGGTCTGTTTCTCAAGGGTAGACCTGGTAGACCAGGAATACCTGAAGATCATGAAAAAAGCCGGCTGTCACAGCCTGATCTTCGGTGTTGAAAGCGGTAATGACGCGACCCTGAAAAGATATAACAAAGGTTTTAGCGCCAAGCAGGTTGAAGAAACTTTTGCGCTTTGCCGCCGCCTGGGATTTGACATTATCGCGACCTTTGTTCTCGGATTGCCGGGCGAGACGGAAGAAGACCTTTTACGCACCATCAAGTTCAGCAAAAAGATCAAGTGTGATTACGCTTCCTTCAACGTGGTTGTTCCCCGCATGGGCACCCAGGTCCGCCGGGAAGCGGTCGCCGCCGGGCTCGTGGACCCCAATGAGATGCGCATGGACCAGACCGGCTCTTTCGCGGTTATGGGCACGAAAGAGTTAACGTCGGCCAGGTTGCTGGAGGTAAGGGAAAGGGCGGTGAAATCTTTTTATTTGAGGCCGTCATATTTAGTCCGGCGGCTTTTAAAGATACGCTCTTGGTTCGACCTGAAAAACCAGCTTGGCGAAGGTTGGGCTTTGTTGCAAAAAAACTTGCGCTAGAGCAAAGCGCAGTCAAGTGTAACTTTTGTTAGGGGGGCTCTTTTAGACTTCGCCGAAAAACAGCTCGTCGATAGATAGAGAAAAAAGACCGCCCCCCTATACCCCCCCCCGCATATCTATCGTGCGAGTTGTCCGGCACTAAAACTTTAGTTGGCGGATCGGCAAATAAAGTTTACAGCTTGCTGCAATACGCGTTAGGATGGGATTCATGGAAGAGAAGACAGTCTGCAATATTTGCAATTCAGACGATTCAAAGCTATTATTTATCAAAGATGGTATCTCGATTGTGCGGTGTAATCGCTGTGGTTTAGTCTACGTCAATCCCCGTTTAAAAACCGACCTTTTACACGATCAGTACCATCAACCCGATTATTTTGATTATTATCAGGCGATGGAACAAAGCGACAAAAAAACTTTCGCTGACCGTCTTGAGAAAGTTGAAAAACTTGTCCAGCCGTCCCGCCTGCTGGATATCGGCTGCGCCCGGGGGACGTTCCTCAAGGTCGCTGAAAGCAGGGGCTGGCAGACAACGGGCGTTGACATTTCAACCTCCGCGGTGAAGCATTGCCAGGATCAGGGTTTGACAGCGTATTGCGGCAATCTGCCTGACCTGGGGTTCGAGGCAGGCTCCTTTGATTTTGTTAATATGGAAGATTCCATTGAGCATATACCTGATCCCAAAGAAATTATTACCGAGGTTTATCGCTTGCTTAAACCGGGAGGCTGGCTGCTGGTACGCACTCCCGATATCGGCTCGTTGCTGGCTCGTGTTCTGGGAAAGCGCTGGATCCAGATAAAACCGAGAGAGCATATCTACTATTTTTCAGCCGACACCTTGAGAAAACTGCTGGAGCCTTGCGGTTTTACTGTCAGTGGGACTGAAAGCCTGGGACGAGTTTTTTTTCTTGAGTTAATCGCCGAGAAATCAAAGCATCACAATCGTTTTTTCGGAGCGGCTTTAATGAACATAATCAATCGGTTGGGAATCAATCAAAAAACCATCAGCCTTAACTTGGGCGATGAAATCGGCGTCTGGGCCAAAAAGAGCGAGTGAAAATGAAAAAGACCGTTATTGTTATCCCCACCTATAACGAAATAGAAAACATTGAGCGGCTTATCACCGAGATCACTTCATTACCCTTGAACCTGGAAATCCTGGTGGTGGATGATAATTCTCCGGACGGCACCGCCAAGGCTGTCGAAAGAATGGCCGCCCAAAACAAGCGGGTTCACCTTTTACTGCGCACCGGTGAAAGGGGCCGGGGTTCCGCCGGGATTGCCGGTTTTAAGAAAGCGCTGGCGATGAACGCTGATTACATTATGGAAATGGACGCTGACTTTTCCCACCATCCCCAATTTATTCCGGATTTTTTAGAGCAGATCAAGCATTACGACGTCGTACTCGGTTCCCGGTTCGTCAGGGGCGGCAAGGACGTTGACCGGGGCGTTGTCCGTCAGGTTATAACCACCCTGGCGAACCTTTACGTGCGGATGGTGCTGCAAGTCCACATCAAGGACTGCACTTCCGGGTATCGCTGTTTTCGGCGTGAAGCCCTGGCCGGTCTGCCCTGGGAGACCATGACCTCAACCGGCCCTTCGATTGTTCAGGAAGTCCTTTATCACTGTTATCTGAGGGGGTACAGTTTTAAGGAAATCCCCATCATCTTCATAGACCGGCGGCAGGGGGAATCGACTCTCAACTGGAAAATACTCTTCGCGGGCTTTTTGATGGTTTTAAAACTGCGCTCGCAGCTAAAACACAAACAAATTCCCCGAACAAAAGATTAGCGATGCGCTGGCTGAAACTACTTGGCATACTGATATTTATTGTTATTCTCGGACAGCTTGACTGGGGGCGGATCAGGGAGGTCTTCCAACAAATACGCTGGCCATTTCTGAGCGCCTCTCTGGCCTTGATTTTCCTGCTGGTCGTCACCAAGGCCAGCCGCTGGTATTTGCTGGTTCGCGAACATGGGATTAATTATCGATACCGAAGCGCCTTAACTTCATATCTTTGCGGACTTTATCTGGGCTTTGTCACGCCGGGACGTCTGGGCGACATGATTAAGGCTGTCTATTTAAAAAGAGAAGCGAACGTTCCTTTGGCCAGTGGCCTGGTCAGCGTTATTCTGGATCGCTTGCTGGATCTTTTCACACTGATAATTCTGGGAACTTTTGCCCTGGTTTATTATTTTTATTCCTGGTTAAACATCTGGACGTTGCTGTTGCCGGTCGCCTTGTTTGTTTTTTTAATCCTGGTGTTTTTCGACAAACGATTGGGAAACAAGGTTATTAACCTGATCTTCAGGAAGCTGGAGCTGGCTTCTCAGCATTTGGGGACGGTGCAACTGAATTTTGACCGTTTTCATGATGGGCTGGCGGAGCTTTTACCGAAGAGCGGTCAGGCGGTCGGCATGACCGCTCTCGCTTATTTGTTTTTCTTTACCTCAAGCTATCTGGTCGCCCTTTCCCTGAATATTAAAATAGCCTTTTTACCTTTTATCCTGGCGGTTTCCTTGAGTTCACTCAGTACCTTCATTCCTGTTTCCATCTCCGGTTTAGGCACCAGGGAAGCGGTTTTTATCACGATCTTTCACCAATTGGGATTGAGCAAGGAACAGGCTGTCAGCTATACTCTCCTTTCCCTGGTAGTATTCAACCTTTTTATCGGTTCCTGCGGCTTTTTGGCCTGGCAGCTAAAGGGCGGTAAGGAGACGGCCAGGTGAACAAAAAAAGCTGGGGGTTCTTCGGCGTCTGCCTGTTTTTTCTTTTTGCCCTTCTCTATCTGAAAAGCCTCGCTCCCGGCATTTTCTGGGATGACAGCGGGGAGTTAATCGCCAGCGCCGCGACACTGGGGGTGCCTCATCCGACCGGTTATCCTCTCTTCGCCCTGCTGGCCCGCCTTTTTTCCCGGCTGCCGCTGGGGACCATCGCCTGGCGGATAAACCTGCTGTCCGTGTTTTGCGCTGCCGCTACGGTTTACCTCGTCTGGCTGACCGTTTATCGTTATTTCCTGGTGAAGTCGCCGCAACTGGCCGCTATCCC
>JAJRWM010000038.1 GCA_024276815.1 bacterium | reverse complement strand
GGAAAAGCTGCTGGTCTTCATGCTGGTGCTTCTGATAATCGCCTGGGGCGTTATGGTCGCTCCCTTCGACTGGAACCTGGGGGGATTCCCTCGCGACCCGGTGCCGGTCGACGCAATACCCGATATTGGCGAGAACCAGCAGATTGTTTTCAGCAAGTGGTCGGGTCGTTCGCCCCAGGACGTGGAGGATCAGATCAGCTATCCTCTCACCGTGGTCTTACTGGGAATCCCCGGCGTTAAATCAATCCGTAGCTATTCCATGTTCGGCTTTTCCAGCATTTACGTTATCTTCAAGGAAGAGGTTGAATTCTACTGGTCACGCTCCCGGATACTGGAAAAACTGAACAGCCTGCCGTCCGGCACCCTGCCCCAGGGAGTCAAGCCGGCCCTGGGACCGGACGCTACCGCCCTGGGACAGGTCTACTGGTATACCCTGGAAGGCCGGGATGAAAAGGGTAACCCGACCGGCGGCTGGGATCTCAATGAGCTGAGAACAATCCAGGACTGGTATGTACGTTACGCTTTGCTCTCGGTCGAGGGAGTCAGTGAAGTCGCCAGTATCGGCGGCTTTGTCCAGGAATATCAAATCGACGTTGACCCGGACGCCATGCGGGCCTACGGGGTCACCTTGCCGGAAATTTTCCAGGCGGTGAAAATGACCAATGTCGATGTCGGCGCCCGCACGATCGAGATCAACAAGGCCGAGTATGTCATACGGGGTCTGGGTTTCATCAAAAACCTGGATGACATCAAGAACACCGTGGTTAAGGTCAAAGACAATGTTCCGATCTATGTCAAACAAATCGCCCAAATAAGTTTGGGACCGGCTCTGCGGCGCGGCGCGCTTGACAAGGAAGGCGCTGAAGCGGTTGGCGGTGTCGTGGTCGTCCGCTACGGTGAAAATCCCTTAAAAGTCATCAACAATCTTAAACAGAAGATCAAGGATATCTCTCCCGGTTTACGCAAAAAGACCCTGCCGGACGGTACTGTCTCCCAGGTAACAATCGTACCCTTTTACGACCGCACCGGCCTTATTTATGAAACATTGGGAACCTTGAACGACGCCTTACGCGATGAAATCCTGGTAACAATCATCGTCGTCCTGATTATGCTCCTTCATTTCCGCAGTTCCATCCTGGTTTCCGGCCTGCTGCCTTTAGCCGTGCTCATGTGTTTTATCGCCATGAAACTGTTTGGCGTCGATGCCAACATCATGGCGCTTTCCGGTATCGCCATCGCGATTGGGACCATGGTGGATATGGGGATTGTTGTCTGCGAGAACATACTTCAGCACGTTCGGGAATCCCATCATCGGGAGAATTATCTGGAAGTGGTGCACAGCGCGGCCAGCGAGGTAGGCGGAGCGATCACCACGGCCATTTCGACGACCATTGTCAGCTTCCTGCCGGTGTTTACCATGACCGCCGCCGAAGGTAAACTTTTCAAGCCCTTGGCCTACACCAAAACCTTCGCTCTGCTCGCTTCCATGATTGTCGCCCTGATTATCATCCCGGCTTTTGCCCAGATTCTTTTCACCTCAAAGATTAAATGGAAAAAACTGCGTTCTCTGAGGAATGTTACGTTAATACTGGCAGGCGTTTTCTTCAGTTTTTGGCTTACCTGGCACGCCGGCGTCGTGTTGATCGGGCTTGGCGGCTATTATCTCATTGAACCGAATTTACCGGAACTTTGGCAGAAGCGGATTTCCCTGGTTGTTAACATGGCGGCGGTGCTTTTCGTCGCGGTGCTTTTAACTCACACCTGGCTGCCCTTAGGTCCGGAGCTTGGTTTCTGGCGCAATTACCTGTTTGTCATCGTCGTTATCGGTTCCATCCTGGGAATTTTACAAATATTCCTCTATTTCTACCAGGACGTTCTGGCCTGGTGTCTGGGCAACAAAACCAAGTTTCTGGCCGTCCCCTTCCTGGTAGTTCTTTTTGCCCTGACAACCTGGCTGGGTTTCGCCAAGACCTTTGCCTTCGTCCCGAAAACGCTTTCCCTGGTCGGCGTCGATCCGCAAACGGTTCACAGGAATAAGCTCTGGTCCAAATTAAGACACACCTTCCCCCCCCTGAGCAAAGAATTTATGCCGCCCCTGGATGAGGGTTCCTTCCTGTTTATGCCAACCACCATGCCGCACGCCTCAATCGGCGAGGCCCTGGATATTCTGCAAAAGCAGGATAAAGCGATAAACAGCATTCCCGAAGTCGAGTCGGCGGTCGGCAAGATCGGCCGGGCTGAAAGTCCGCTTGATCCGGCGCCGGTATCCATGATTGAGACAATTATTAACTACAAGTCTGAATACCGCACGGATAAAGACGGCAACCTTCTGCTGTTCAAGACGGATCCCCAAAGCGGTAATTTTATCCGTGATGAAAAAAATCAGTTGATTCAGAGCGAGCGGGGCAAACCATTCAGGCAATGGCGTCCCCAAATCAAGAGCACCAAAGATATCTGGGATGAGATCGTCAAGGTAGCTCAAATTCCCGGCGTCACCTCCGCGCCCTACCTGCAACCGATAGCGGCCCGTATCGTTATGTTGCAAAGCGGTATGCGGGCGCCCATGGGTGTCAAGGTAAAAGGACCGGACCTCGACACCATTTAAGAAGTAGCGTTGGAAATTGAAAAGTTATTGAAACAGGTGCCGTCAGTGGAACCAGCTACGGTAATCGCTGATCGGGTAGTCGGCAAACCCTACCTCGAAATTGATATCGATCGGCAGGCTATCGCCCGTTACGGTATCCATATCCGCTCGGTTCAGAATGTTATCGAGGTCGCGATTGGCGGAAAAAAGATAACCACTACGGTTGAGGGCCGGGAACGTTATCCGGTTCGGGTGCGTTACCAAAGAGAGCTGCGCGACACCATCGAATCGCTGGGGAATATTCTCATATCCGGCCAGAGCGGCGTCCAGATACCGCTCAAGGAACTGGCTGAAATCCGCTACACCCGCGGTCCCATGGTCATTAAAAGCGAAGACACTTTTCTGACCGCCTATGTCATTTTCGACAAGCGGAGCGGTTACGCGGAAGTCGATGTGGTCGAAGACTGCCAGCGGTTTCTTGAGCAAAGCATCAAAAACGGCGAGTTCAAACTGCCGGCCGGAGTCAATTATACCTTTGCCGGCAACTATGAAAATCAGATCCGGGCGCAAAAGAAATTGGCCGTCGTCCTGCCGCTGGCCCTGTTCATCATTTTTCTTATTCTCTACTTTGAGTTTCGCTCAATCCCCTCTTCGCTCATTGTGTTCAGCAGTATCTTTGTCGCCTGGGCCGGAGGTTTTCTGATGATCTGGCTCTATGGTAACTCCTGGTTCCTGAACTTCAGCGTCTTCAGCGTTAACATGCGGGACCTGTTTCAGGTGCATCCTCTTAACCTGAGCGTCGCTGTCTGGGTCGGTTTTATCGCTCTGTTTGGTATCGCCTCGGATGACGGTGTGGTCATGACCACCTATCTGAACCAGTCCTTTAACAAACAGAAGGGGTTCTCCTCCATAGCCCAGATCCGGCAAGCCACCATCGAAGCCGGGTTGCGGCGGATCAGACCCTGTTTGATGACTACCGGCACAACTATCTTGGCCCTGATACCGGTCCTCACCTCGCAGGTACGCGGGGCGGACGTGATGGTTCCCATGGCGATCCCCTCGTTTGGCGGGATGTCGATTGAGCTGATAACCTTGCTGATTGTGCCGACCCTCTACTGCGCCTATCAAGAGCTGAAGTTTAACCTCAGCCAGAAAAAATAAAAAGGAGAAAAACGTTATGAGAAAATTAGTTCTGTCGTTGTCAGTAGTTATCCTGGGCCTGTTAAGTTTAACAACCTTAAGCCAGGCCGCTATGAAGATGGGTAAAACCATTCATGAGGAAAAGGTCAATGTCACCTTTCAGTTTGATTTAATTGATTTGAAAGGACAGGTTGTCGGGCAAACTCACCATTTGATGGTCTACCTGAAGGATAGCGCGGGTAAACCCATCACCAAGGCCAAGGTGAAATACAAAATAATCGCTCCCGACGAGGAAGGGCAGGTAGCGAAGCCAATGGCGATGGGCGATGGCTTCGGCGCCGATATAAATCTTGCTCAGAGCGGCGAATATGAGATAATCTGCCAGGCGACTGTTGGCAAGACCAAAATCACCACCCGCTTTAAATACGCAATAAAAAAGTAGAGTGTGTTAACATGATTTGTCCGTGGCGAGAGCCGGGTGGGCGACGCGATCATCTCTTTTATGTCGGAGAATTGCGACGCCGGCACTCGTTACGGACAGCCTTCGTCGAACAAATATTTATAACCTGTTGCCCGATCTGGTTTTTCATGCCTGACTACTTGGTGATGAAAACAGTAAACCCCTGGATCATGGTCACCTGTTTATAGTCCCGCATGGCTCTTTTGATAAATCCTTTATTGGTCAGATATTTCAGGATGTTGAAACCAAGCGGCAGCGCCTGGTTAAAGCCGTCATTATCAATGATAATCAAACGAGGCCGGTAATCGACGATGTCCTCGGCCAGTTCATTTAAATAACGGTTTTCCTCCCGGCGGGCTAAAGCGGGGTCTGTCTTACGGATTTTCTGGATAAAAGCGATGGGCGTATGACAGGGAAAGCGGGACCCAAACCGCCGTTTCATTTGCAAAAGAGCGGGAAAGGC
>JAJRWM010000037.1 GCA_024276815.1 bacterium | reverse complement strand
TTGATTCAAACGGTGGTTTTTGTTTTGTTGTCCAGCATCTACATTGCCGGGGCAGTATCTCATTCTGAAGAGTAGAATAATAAAAATCTTTAAGGAGGTTGTTGAATTTTAGAATGGATGTCAATATTTTCAGCACAGTTTCTGTAGTATTTGTTATGGCGATACCAGCCGCGGCAGCGGCGTTGGCCATGAGTAAGGCTATCGCCGCCGCCCTGGAGAGCATGGCGAGACAGCACGAGGTTCGAGGCTCGATTACCACGACCATGATTATCGGTCTGGCTTTGATTGAGGCGCTGGTTATTTACTGTTTGGTGGTTTCTTTGATCCTAATGTTCGTTAACCCGTTCAAAAGTTAGATGTTTCGAGTAAGAATTAGGGGAAAGGAGATACGCCGTGATTGAAATTCAGATGAAAACGCTCATCGCCCAGATGGTAAACTTCAGCATCCTGATCTTTTTCCTGAACAAGTTTTTGTTTTCAAAGCTTGGCGCTTTCCTTGATAAGCGTTCTCATTCGATAAAGAACTCTCTTGACGAAATTGAAAAAGATCGGGCGGACATCGCTAGACTGAGAGAAGAATATCAAGAGCGCGTAACTCAGCTTGATAAAGAGAACTACCAGAAAATGCAGGAAGCTATCCAAAAGGGACAGGAGGCTGCCAGCCAGCTCCTTGCCAAGGCTGACGGAGAGGCGAAGCAAATGCTCGACACTGCCAGGGAAGAGGTCGTCCGGGAAAAGGAAAAGGCCCTGCGGGAAGTGCGTTCCGAAATAGGGTCTTTGGCGATAGAAATCGCCGGTA
This sequence comes from bacterium, assembly GCA_024276815.1. Lineage (GTDB taxonomy): Bacteria > JACRDZ01 > JAJRWM01 > JAJRWM01 > JAJRWM01 > JAJRWM01. The sequence goes on along the minus strand of JAJRWM010000037.1, from coordinate 1,925 downwards.
AAATTATCGGCGAGTCTTATAATGGTAAACTGCAGAAGAAACTCGTTGCCGAATTTGTGGATAAGTTGGGCAAAGAGGGGGGACTTCAGTGAGCGAACGGGAAGGCGCCGCCAAGGAGTTCGCCGGCGCTTTGCATAGTCTGGCGAGCGTCGTGAATAAAGCGGATGAGGTTCTCGTCGCCGAGGTGACAGTCGCTTTGCCGCTGGATGACGAAGACCGCCAGAAATTAAAGCAAGCCCTGGCGTCTTTTGCCGGGCGCGAAGTAGAGATTAGCGAAAACGTCGATCCCGATATCATCGGCGGCGTTGTCGTTCAGCTCAAGGATCGTGTTTTTCTCGGTAGTGTCGCGCATCGTTTGGGGATGCTCAGAGAGCAGATCGCGGGGGGGGTGGAAAGTGCCTGAGATTTCGGAGAAAACATCTTCCGGGAAATTATTGAAAGTGGAAATTGTCACCCCTAAACACCTGGTCGCTTCCGATGAGGCCCAGATGGTGGTCGCGCCGGGGGAAATGGGCAGTTTCGGGATAATGTATAACCATATCCCCTTTTTATCCGCTTTAAAAACCGGCGAGGTGCGGCTGGTCAACGGCGATCAGAAGAAGTTGTTCGCCATGAGCCAGGGTTTTCTGGAGATGTCAGGCAATAAAGTGGTTATTCTGGCCGATGGCGCCGAGCAGGCTGAGGAGATCGACGTCGCCCGCGCTCAGGCCGCCAAGGAAAGGGCTATCAAGCGGTTGGGACAGGCGGAGACGGATGCCAGTATTGATGATGACCGAGCCAAGCGGGCGCTTTTGCGCGCTCTGAACCGTCTGAAGATCGCTGAAAAAGTTAATTCGCCGTAGGAGGACCGCTTGAAGAGTGTAGAGTCGCACATTAATCTGGGTGGCGCTTATTATAAAAAAGGAATGATCCCGGAGGCTCAAAATGAATTTCAGCGGGCCCTGGAAATAAATCCCGGCAGCGAGTCCGCTCGTCTCTGGCTGGGTAAGTCTTATTACAAACTGAATAATCTGGAAAAGGCCGAAGGGGAACTGAAGCGGCTTATCAAGCAGAATCCCAAGGCGGTGAAGGCCCATATTGCCTTGGGGCATGTCTACGCCAAGCAAAAAGAATACGATCTGGAGCGGGCGTCATACCAAAAGGCGATATCAATAAATAATCTCTCCAGCGAGGCCTATGTCAGTATGGGGCGGTCGCTGTACCGGGCCGGTGATTTAAAGGAAGCGATCAAGAATTACCAGCGGGCGATAGAGATTAATCCTCACGATATCTGGGCCTACAACAATCTGGGCATCGCGCTGTTCAAGTCGGACGAGTTCGACACGGCCGTGGAGGCGATGCAGAATTCCCTAAAGATTAACGAAAAAGTCTCCGATATTCATAGAAACCTGGCTTTGATGTATTGGCATAAGGGACTTTATGAAGAAGCGGTAATGGAAGCGAAGTGGGCCTATGCCTGTGAGCCGTCGCGGAGTCAGCTCAAGACTTTGCTGGGAGTGCTTTATTTGCACATGGGGCTTCATCAGCAGGCGATAGATATTTCAAAAAATATCGAGCAGGCCGCCCAGGATTTGCCGCCCCTGGAAGAAATGCTGGTGGTTGGCATCTCGGAAGATTAACAGGCCGGTGGCCCTGTTAAAATGGCCTTTGGCACTTTGAACACGTTCGCAAGTTTGCTCACTTACGTGGTCAGGTAGTATGCAGCGAGTACTGCTACGAGCGAGTTTGAAGACGCGGTAGCGAGTAAGAACAGGACGAAGTCCTGCGCTTCGTAAGGGTACTCGGCTATGTGTCAGGTGGTATCCAGCGAAGCAAATTCTTGCGAGCGGATTTGAAAGACGCGATAGCGAGTAAGAACAGGTCGCAGACCTGAAGTTTTTGGTTGACAGGTGAAGGTTTGGTGGTATATAGTTTTGGAGTATAGT
>JAJRWM010000004.1 GCA_024276815.1 bacterium | reverse complement strand
GGGAAGAGGGTTTGGGAGCAATCCCTTTTTATAAAAAGGGTGTCTCCCAGGGTTTTCCCTGTTCCACTTCCACCTGCCTTGAAAAACCATGTCTTGCATATAGTTACAGTTAAGCAACTTGCTTTTTCGGAGGAACTCCAATAAAATTTCGTTGGAGTTTCCCGGTTTTTTGTTTTATAGCATTTAACGATCTTACCATCAGGCTTCTCCAAGTTAAAGTTTTAGCGTTTTAATTGTCCGCGCGGTAGATATAGACAAAGATTTGTAACCCCCGTTTTTATTAAAGTCAGGGTTTCCAGGGTTCTTGTTTTGTCTTACCTGTGAACGTTAAACGCTTTAGCGATAAGGTAAAATATAAAATTTCAAGCAAATTTTGGTAACGAACAGGTAGAATAAGTAAATTTGAAGGAATAATAGTTGAGGAAAAAAATAAAAACTTTGAGTCATTATCTGAAATTGGCTGACTTTGCCTTTAATCGTTTTAAGGGTGATAATTATCGGCTGATGAGAGAATACTTCGCTGAAGTGTTAATGAGTGAAGTTGAAGGTTATCTTTCGCTCGATAATAAAAAAATACTGGATGTTGGCGGGGCCGAGGGCGAGTTTTGTAAAATAATCAGCGAGAGCAAAAAATGCGCCGCTGTTAATTTGGAGCCGGCGCCGCTTGGTGGTCTTTGGCCTTACACCGTCAAGGGTTCCGCTGACCAGATGCCTTTTGGCGATTGCGAGTTTGAGGTAACTATTTGCCGGGGCGTTCTGGAACACATTCAACCAGGTAAACAATTGGACTGCCTGAGAGAAATTTACCGTGTTACCAAAGTGGAAGGACTTTCCTATGTAATGATACCCCCCTGGTACAATCCTCACGCCGGTCATCAGTTAAAACCCTTTCATGTTCTGCCGTTTAAAATGGCGAAATTACTCAGAAACGCTGTTTTCAACAGTAATATTCAGGCTGATTCACTGGCGGAACTAAACCTCTATCCGGTCACTTTTGCCGGCCTGAAAAAAATGATTCGGAAAAGCGGTTTTAAAATAATCGCCGTTAAAGACACCCATTTCCGGCTGCATTTTTTAACCGCTATCCCGATTGTTCGGGAAATCGCTGTTCCCGCGGCGGCCTTTATCCTGAAAAAACCGGCCCGGTGAGGTATGACAAAAAAACAATAATATCCTATAATTGATAGCGTTGGACCCTGTGTTTTAATTTATTTTATTACGATGAAAGTTAGTCTTTAACTTCGGAATATAGTTTATGAAGGAAAATAATACGGTTCTGATAATTGAAAAGGATAAATCTTTACAAAAAATCCTCAAAAAATCCTTGAAAAATTCTCTTTGTGAAATAGTAATCATCGATAATATCGAACAGAAACTGTTTGCTGACCGGCGAATCAGCCCGGGAGTTATTGTTATCTCCGCTTCCAGCTACCCGGCTTTGCTGGAAAAGATAAAAGATGACAATAAGTTCACTTACACCAAATTAATTATTATCGCCAATAAAGACGAAATTCCCGATTATCCGCCGGGTTTTGATGTGCGGGTCTATGATTTTCTGGTTATCCCCTTCACGCCCGAAGAGGTAAGGGTGAGGGTGAGAGCCGCGCTCTCCTTCAGCAAGTTGCAAGCGGAGCTGGTTGAGCAAGGTAAGCGACTGGAGCGAATGAACAGGTTGAATGAATGGGACCTCCATATCGCTTCCCAGGTGCAGCATTCCATCCTGCATCTCGATTATCCGGCTAACCGCGGATTGAAATTCGCCGCCCGCTACCTGGCCTGTTCTCAGTTAAAGGGCGATTTAATCGACACCTTCATCTCGCCGGACGGCAAGATAGGGGTTATGGTGGCTGATGTCTCCGGGCATGGCGCTTCCGCCAGCCTGATAACGATTCTGTTCCGCACCCTGTTTCGCACCCTGGCTCTGGAGGAAAGTTCCCCGGCGAAAGCTCTTAAGACAGTTAACCGGGCGCTGTTGGAGCCTTTGGCCGATATCTATAGTTTTGTCACGGCAGCTTACGCGGTTTTCGATCCGAAAACAAAAAAGCTGACCTATTCGACCGCGGCTCATCCGGCCCTGTTGTTGAGCGGCAAGCGCGGGAAGATCGATTCTCTGGAAGCGCCCGGAATGATGTTGGGGATGTTTTCGGACTATTGGTGCAATGAGGGCGAGATTCAGTTGCAATCAGGCGACCGGATATTGTTATACACCGATGGTTTGGTGGATCAAAAGAACAAAAATCGCCGGGAGTTTGGTCTTGGCAGAGTCAAAAAAATCATCAGGGAAAATCGAGCTGAATCCCTGGATGAAACGCTGGACCGGATCATCATATCGTTACAGCGGTTTGCCGGCGGTATACCGCTTGAGGATGATTTTTCAATTTTCATGATAGAAGTTGAATAGAACGTTTTAGCCCCTCCTTGTTTTAATTTCCCAGATTGTTGAAGTCGCACTTTAAGTTTACCGGCAATATTTGCCGGTTAAAGTGGAACTCCCCGCGATATTAATCATTGTTATCGTAAACGCGTGTAACTCCTAACTCGTTAACATATAAGCCAGTATATTGTTTTTATCTGGTTTTATCGGGAGTTGGCACGCAGAATGCAAACAATGAGAACAAAATAAAATTGCCACACTGTAAATTCAAGCTGATTCGCAAGTTTTAAGGGGGCTACAAAATGACGTTAAGAATTAACCAGAACATCGCGGCGCTTTCATCGCATCGCAACCTGTTGTCTTCGGACACGGAATTGTCAAAATCACTGGAGCGGTTGTCAACCGGGTTACGTATTAACCGCGCGGCTGACGACGCCGCCGGGCTGACTATTTCGGAGAAATTACGCTCGCAGATCAAAGGACTCTCCCGGGCCACTTTAAACGCCCAGGACGCTATTTCGCTGATCCAGACCGGCGAAGGCGCGTTGAATGAAATGCACACGATGCTCCAGCGGATGAGAGAACTGGCGATTCAGTCCTCCAACGGTACCTTGACCAGTAACGATCGGTTGGAGATCCAGAAGGAAGTGGATCAACTGGTAAGCGAGATTGACCGCATCGCCAATAACACCGAGTTCAATACCCGCAAACTGCTTAACGGCAGCGCCACCGCCCTGATTAGCGTTGACAATCCTCTCGCTGTTCGGGGGGATGTTGTTTCCGATGTTTTTGACGGCGGAGACTTCTCTATCGCGGTCAACGCCCTTACCACCGGCCGGCAGCAGGTCTGGAAAACAGACGTCTTCGCTGTTTTTGACGACGCCGGCAACGTGGCGACAGCGACCGGCTCCACCCAGCTTTCCAGTATCGCCCTGTTCACTGATACTAACGGTATTTTCCTGCTGGCCCGGCCGCAGAAAATCACTCTCAGCGGCAACAGCGAGTCCACCTCCCTTATTATTAACGGCACTGATACTTTGCAGGATATCGCCGGTAAAATTTCCCTGGCGATTATCGATTTGAATATGTCTCATGGTATCGCCAGCGGCACTTCGCCGACCCTGGTGCGGGTCAATACTAGCGGACCGGCGCAGGGGACGATCAGTATTTCCTCGGCCCTGCCCGGTATCGCCGGGGAATTGACGTTCAGCGGCGACGAAGACGTGCTGAACGCTCTGAGCCTGACAGAAATAGTCACAGCCACGGACCCCACTTACTCAATTTCCGTGGTCAATGTTGACTCCACGAACCTGACCCCGGTTACCGGCCGCATCCAGAGCAACCAGATAGCTGAACTGATACCGGGGGTTAATATTGTTTTCAATACCGCGACCGATATGACAATCCAGTCGAATCCAAGCGGACGAATAGCCTTTTCCATTTCCTCAACCAGCGCTGAGTATTTCATGCATGTGGCGCCCCGGCAGATTTATTTCCAGGTCGGCGCCAACGAAGGGCAAACCTTGCGGGCTTTCATCGTTGACCTGGACTCGGACGCCCTGGGGGTCGGCGGCGTTTCCCTGGTGAGCCGGGAAAGTTCGGCGCTGGCGATTGGTTCGGTTGACAACGCGATTGGCCTGGTGTCCAGCGAGCGTTCGAAGCTGGGAGCGTACCAGAACCGGCTGGAAAACACGATTCGCAATCTCGGGGTGGCCCGGGAAAACCTGGCGGCCTCCGAATCACGTATCCGTGATCTGGATTTTGCCCTGGAAATGATCAGCTTTACCAGAGCCCAGATTCTGGAACAGTCCGGTATCGCGATGTTGGCTCAGGCTAATTCGCTGCCGCAGACTGTTTTACAACTGCTGGGTTAACCGTAGAGCGGGCCGCGAAGTTATTCCAGGCGGCATAATGAAAAACCTGTCTTGGCGATGGTTTATGAGACCCTTGCCCGGCGTTTTTGATTCGTAGTCCCATAATACCAATGGTTGGCGCCTATTCGGAGTCAACCATTGGTGTCTTTAAAGTGGAAATTCACCAGGGTCAGCTTTAACAAATTCAGCCGGGGGGCAGCGAAAGTTTTGCGGGCGGTTATTTCCACCCGCCACTTGTCCCGCAGGTATGAATTAGGTATGCTGTTGGCGTAGTTGGGGGAGGTAATATATAAAAAATCTTCCCTCTTTCGCCGAGCTATCCTCTTTACCAGGAGTTCCATTTTCGCCAGGTTGTCGATGTAAAAAAAATTCTCCTGAAAAAAGACGCTACTCATTTCGACCGGCAGCCACCAGACGCTGGTGATAATATTCGGGCTTTGGTCGGCAGTGATTGCCTTAATAATCTTCTGACTAAAAATTTTCTTCCTGGCCAAAAGCGCGACGCTGTAACCCTGAAGGCCGACGCTGAGGATAAGAACCAGGGCGACAGTAACCGGCATGACTCTGTCTCCGGCTTGTCGGGCGGACTGGCAGAGTTCTGATATTTTGAGCCAGGCCAGAAGCCCCAGCAAGGGGTAGACCGGTATCAGGTGCCGGGCGCCGATGTGCATACCCCGGCCGGAATTGGGATTGGCCGCCCAAGCGATAAAGATAACAAACAGCAGGTTGGCTAAAAGCAGGTGTTTTGCCAGGTTATCGGGGTCAAGGTCCGGGGTGTGATGTTTTACTTTCAGGAAAGCGAACAGTAAGAGCGGCGAACTGAAAAACAGACCATTGGTAAACTGGGTGTTGTAGAACTGATTGGGATTGATCAACAGGAAAAAACAATAGGTCATCAGGCCCAAAATAGCGGCGAACCAGGAGAAATTCAGCCACTTTTGTTTGAGCTGGGAAAATGAGAGCAGGACCGGCAGAATAATCAATACCGCCAGCACGAAATTGAGCGGTTGGTTTTCCTGGGCCGAGAATAACCAGCCATAGAAAATCCTGAATTTCAGGAATAGTGACACGCCTATATCCGGTCCGCCTTTTTTCATTAAGTAGGCCTGAAGGGGCCGACCTAAAAAACCTCCTTCCATTATCGACTGGGCGAACCACAGCGGTATCAGCGAAAGAAAGACGCCCAGGAGATTCAAAAACACCGTTTTGCCGTTTCTCCTCTGAATAAGGCAGGTCAGGAAAGAGACAAAGATCAGCACGTATAGTTCCTCGCGCCACCAGACAGACGCTCCTAACGCCGCTCCGGACCAGAAGTGCCAGATCTGCTGCTGTTTTTTCTCACCCAGGCTGAAAAAATAGAAACTGAGCAGGGCGAAAACCCCGGCCAGGTTGTATTCCCAGCCGCTAAAACCGTAAAACAAAAGCGAGGTGCCGATACAAATCAGTAAAGCTCCCAGGGCGGGCGTTTTATCTTGAAAGACATCCCTGAGGGTGAGATAGGAAAAGATGTAGATTAATACGAGCGAAAGGTAAGAGAGCAAATAGATGCCCCTGAATCCCAGCAGGCTGATTAAAAACGCGTTCACCATCGGGTACAGGAAGTTAACGATAGTGTGAATCTGCCCGTCTTTAACGATAAACTCCGGGGGGCGTAAGGGGGTGAAGTTTAAGGGGGGGTCCAGGAAACGCCCGGGATAGGGGATCGCCAGAGAATTGAATTTATTCCTCAGCAGGCTTTGGCTGAAGATGGACTTAATGCCGACGTCGGTTACCCATACCGATCGGGTTGGCAAAATCAGCGCGCCTGACAGGAGCAGAGTCAGTAATGTTAACCAGGGGATTTTTTTTCGCGGCATTTTTTCGCTCTGTTAAATTTAAACAATTGTTTATCTTGTCCGAATTTTGTTATACTACCATACATGCGATATCTTAAAAACGGCTTTTTTCTCATCGGTTTGTTTTTGGTTTTGAGTTTTCCCCGGCCCGCCGGCGCTTCCTGGCAGAAAAGCGCGGAAGTCGGCAAGCTGGCTCCTGATTTTACTTTGTCCTCGATTGATAATGGTAAAGTGCGGCTGAAGGATTATTGCGGGCCGAATAAAGAGGGAAGGAAAAAAGCGGTTGTCCTTATCTTTTTCGCTGAGTGGTGCAAGGTCTGTCATGACAAAGAGTTGCCTTATCTGAAATCCCTGTTTCTACAGGATGGTGTGAAGGACAAGCTACAGGTTCTCGCGATTGCTATTGATCAGGAGATTAAGCCTGATAAGTACCGAAGCATGGATTTACCTTTTCCTGTCTTGCTGGATCGTTATCGTTTGCTGGCCGCCCGCTACGGTTTTAACAGTGTGCTGCCGCTGACTATCCTGATTTATCCCAATGGCCGGGTCGCCAATATCTGGGAAGGTTATAAAGATGAGACCGCCGAAGAGCTGAAGGCGGGGATAAACAAGCTCTTGGCGGATTTCAATTAGGCGCGTCGGCGCCTTTTCTCTTTTAACCGGAATAATGTCCTGGTTTGTGCGGGGCTGGTCTTTTCTTTAATCACATACAAGATGAAAGCCGGCGGTGTTGCCGTGAAAATTGCTATGTTCCCGTGAAATTGTCAGAATATTGGCGATTGATTATTACCAGAATTGCTGGGAAAATACTCAGGGGTTATTCTGAGAGACTTGGGAGCAAAACAACTTGAAATTGAGAGAGTAATTTTCTCTAACTGTTTTTCCTTGACATTATTTTTGTTATGTTGTTAAATTACGTTATCCGTGAGAAAGGTGTTTCTAGGGTAACGATTTACACGAGGAGGGTGTGATGGGAAGGAAGTCTTTTAAACAGTTATTTTATTTAGTTCTTTTACTTGCTTTTTTGTCGGTGATTTCCGTTGGTTGTGGTGGTAAAGGGGTCTATTTTGTCGGGCATAAAGGCACGAGAGTGTTTCATCGTCCTGGGTGCAAATACGCTCCCGCAAAGGAAAACAGCGTTACTTTCATGGGAGCCGGAAAGGCTCAGGCCGCCGGTTACCGGCCCTGTGCGATTTGCGATCCTCTGGGCACCAAAAACAAGTCGGAGTAAAGCCTCACGCTTTCTCTGAGATCGTCGCCGAAGAAAATAAAGATAAAGTGAAACCGGGATATTCCCGAAATAAGGGATATTATCATAGATAAAAAACCAGGAAATACGGGAGGAATGAGGAATAATGAAACCGCAAGTTGATGTAAGCAAATGTACTGGTTGTGGCACCTGCGCTGAAGTTTGTCCGGCGGAAGTGTTTGACCTGGCTGAGGAAAAGTCTGTTGTCGCTCGTCCGGAAGATTGTACGGAATGCGAAACCTGCGTTGATAACTGTCCGGAAGAGGCCATTACTCTGGTCGATTGATGAGTTGTTCAATCATCAATCTTTAAATGGGGAGGGATATCTGATGAAGCAAAATGAACTGATAAACTATTTGGAAGAAAATTCCGGTTCCTATGATTTCCGTCCGGGAATCGTTGAGGGGCGGGAAGGTCTGTTTGTCTATAACAGGCGTTTTGAAACCTGCACGCATTTTAGCCATGACGCTATTAATGAGAATTCGCTGAACGCGCTTTTGAGCCAGACTGTTAAGGGTAAGGATGTTGACCATATTACCCGTATAACCGGTTATTTTACCCGGGTTTCCAGTTGGAATAAGGGCAAAAGGGGCGAGTTGCACGATCGTTATCGTTCTTCGATAAATTAACCGCGAGCGCGAAAGTTTAAAGTAGTAATCACGGAGTTAGCAGACGATGAGAATGTGCCTGGTGGGAAGCGAAGCGCCAACTCCAGGCAAACTGCCCCCCTTTACCCTGACCTTCGATCATCTGTATGTCGATCGTTTTTACCGCCATCTGAGCGACGATCCGACTCTTTGTACAGGTTGCGATCTGGCTTGTGACCAGTGCCGCGGTAAATACCCGTCGCTTTACCCCATTGATTTCAAGAAAGACATTGTTGCCTACCGGCGTTTACCGGGTCAGCTTCCCTATTATGTGGACAATCCTCTCCAGTATTTTTCCGCCCTGCCTCCTTTTGATGTTTTAGTCGCTATTGGTCTGCATGAAGATGTCTTGCTGGTTTTGCCGCGGGTCGCGAAAGACGCCGGAGCGAAGTTGCTGGTTGTTCCGGTCGAGGATCCTGACTGGATCAGCAAGTGGGTCCGGGGAAATTTGGTCAAGGTTTGTCAAAGCCTGGGGATCGAGTTTGTTTCGCCCAAGCCCTTCTGCGCGTTGGAAGCGAAAGGGAACGAGGTAATCCAGGAGTTTATTGATTATTTAAGAATAGGTTATCCTCGGATCAAGCTACGAATCAAGGACAATATTATCGTTGACAGCCAGGTGCTGGTCAGCGCTCCCTGTGGTTGCACCTATTACGTGGCCCGCAACCTGATTGGATTTAATTTAAAAAACCAGGTCGAAAAAGTGGTCGCCAAGTACTGGCATTCCTATCCCTGTGTCGCCAGCATGAAAATGGATCCGGAGCTTGGCGACACTATTCTGCACAAGGGCGGCTATATTCATTACGACATTGTTAATGGGGCGCTTCGTGAGGTTGCCGGCTGATTTGTGAGGGGGCGGCGGGTTGTTCCTGAGACTCCCGTAAGCTGTTATGAGCGTTTTCCAGTTTCGCGATCTGTTGGTCGATGGACTCAAAAATGTTCGTCAGGCCGTCCAGGTTTTTTTCCGAATGCCCGGCCACAACTTTAGCCTCTGCCAGGATGGATTCACAAGCTTTAGTTTCATCTTCGGCTATTTGCTTGACCTGTCCGACGGAGTTCCCCACCTGGCTGATTTCGGCGCAAATAGCGTCATAAGCGTGTTCGATGTCTTTCACCCGGTCGAGATCATTTTGGGATTGCTCGTTTATTTTACTGATTAAATCAATGGAGAGATCAATGCTCTGCTTGATTTCAACGGCGCTGTTTCTTATGTCGTTAGCCGAACTGGCGGTGTCTTCAGCCAGTTTTTTCACCTCGCTGGCGACAACCGCGAAGCCCCGGCCCGCTTCGCCGGCCCGCGCCGCTTCAATCGCCGCGTTCAGGGCCAGCAGGTTGGTTTGCTCGGAAACCTTGGTGATCACGGAAACGAATTTCTCAATCTGGCCCGCTTTTTCAGCCAGATCATAGATGGACTCCATCCCGGCTTCCAGCCTGTCGGACGTGTTTTTGATGGAGTTGGTGGTCTCGTCCAGCAGTTGCTTACCCTCGGCGCTCTTGCTGGAAACTTCTTTGGCCCGGGTTTCCGTGTTTTTACCAAAACGCTGAACGGCTTTCAGGCCATTGACCAACGCGCTCTGCCGCTGCACCAGTTTTTTTAATAAATCACTGGTTGTTTGAAGCGTGTCTTTGGTCTGGTAAATAAAAGTCGAGGTGTCTTTCAGGCCGGCCAACAATTCACCGCAAGTCTCCGAGACAGATTCATGTATTGCCTTAAACTGGTTTCGTTCGGCGCGAATTTGGTTTTCAAAAGCGAGTTCGTCATTAATTAAAGCTTCCAGGTTGTCAGCCAGTTCTCCGGGCAAAAACTGCCGCTGTATTTTCCGGAGAATTTCCTCCTGGTAGGCAATAAGGTTCTTCGCGGAACGAGACATTTTCAGAATCGGCAGGAAAAAATAATAATAGAACCAGATGGACAGGCCGAAGACGCCAACCAGGAAATAGCCTCTCTCAAAAAAATGGCTGTTAAGCATGTCCTGAATGATGAAAAAACCGCCGGCCGCAATCAGCGGTATGCCGAAGGTGAGAAAGTAAGCCTTGCGCCTGATTTTCTTTAAGGTTTTTTCCATAAAAGCGGTCTCCTGTCAGAGAGTTGTTAACCATAGAGATATCGACCATATATAATGATATCTTTAACCAACAAAAGTTATCTGATACAAACCGACACAAACTATACTGATTAATACTATGCTATCACAAGTTATTCCATCTGTAAACTAAACAATGACGAGTTATTGTCAACCAAAACGCTCTCAATATTTACCAGGGCAGATAGGTATTTACCGCCAGGGCGTTGTTCTTTGTCCCCAAGGTTTTTCGCTTTTTGGTCGGAATTGTCTCGAAGGTTTTAATCAGCGCCCAGGGTCATTTGTAAAATTCAGCGAAAAGGATTATAATCTCTTTTATATGACTTTTGAAATCGATGCCGCCTACATAGGTTTGCTGGGGGGCGCTTTAACCAATCTCAGCCTGTTGCCTCAAATCATCAAAGCGGTTCGCACGAAAAGCGTCAAAGACGT
>JAJRWM010000036.1 GCA_024276815.1 bacterium | reverse complement strand
TAAAGAGCGATCTCCGAACCCAGCCCATCGCCATCAGGCTGCAAATGAGTGGTCAGTACAAAACGCTGATATTTGTTGATTACCTCAATAACCGGTTGCCACACCAGAAGTTATGATCCTTTACGGCTAATAGCCGAGACAGTGGACTTCCTGATAGGCGAGAGGATGATTACACACCGGACAGCGGTCCAACGCTTCCTCGCCTTCATGCAGGTAGCCGCAATTGCGGCATTTCCAGACAACCGCCTGATCTTTTTTAAAGACGGTATCATTTTTAATGTTGTCCAGGAGAGCCTGGTAGCGTTCCTCATGAGCTTTATCGACCTTGCCAAGCTCCTCGTAAAAGTCAGCGACCTCAGCCCAGCCTTCTTCGCGGGCGGTGGCGGCGAAACTATTATAAAGCTCAGTCCATTCCTGGTGTTCGCCGTCCAGGGCGGTCTTTAAATTGGCGGCTGTATCGCCCTCAAGCTCTTTGAGGAACCTGAACATCCGCTTGGCGTGTTCCTTCTCGTTTTCAGCGGTCTCCAGAAAAAAGGCGGCAATCTGCTCATAGCCCTCTTTTTTCGCCTTGGACGCGAAAAAAGTATATTTATTCCGCGCCATCGATTCGCCGGCAAAACTTTTCATCAGATTTTCCCTGGTTTTTTCATACATCGACATTTTCCTCCACTTTATATTTATTACATATTGTTCGAAGATTGGCTATAATCCTCTACGGCAGTGATAAATCGCAACCAAACTTCTGGAATATTGTTTGCCAAGTTCTCCAGTTTTGCCTCTTCAAGCATAAACCCAAAGTAGTTTCAACATTTTCTTTTTCGGCAGCGATTTTTCTGGTTAGATCAACCATAAATTTCCATCCCAGTCTCTTCAACAATGTTGTTAAACATCGACTTTTGGGATAGATCAACAAGATCAACCGGCTTTGGCAACTGCATCATTAACTCAGCATAAAACATGAAGAAAAGCTCAGGTTTAATTCCTTTAACGCCAATGTCGATATCATTTGCTCCGCTGGTAGTTTCGATTGATGAACCAAATAAATGCACCGAGGAAACATCGTACTTTTTTGCGCAGTGCAAAATTATCTTCTTTTCCTGGTCAGTTATCATTGTCCGTATCCTCTATACTCCCGCTAAATTGTAGCACCAATCACATGATACGACAATAACTTTACAGTAGAGAATGTTCATGCCTGGCTTTCAGTCTTTCCCAGCGGCGGTCGACCTCGTCCTGGAACATTTCCAGTTCCTGAGCGTATTCCGGTTCAATCAAATGTCTGGTGCGGCCCATCATCTTCAACCAATCGCCGACCGGAGTCTTCTTCTTGAGCTTTTCCGGGTCATAGGTGATGTTGGTAATCCCCTCCTCTACCTCATACAGGGGAAAGAAGCAGCAGTCCACGCCGGCCTGGATAACTCTTCTTTCCAGACGGGGATTGTCACCCCAGTTCAAGGGACAGGCGGAGATCGCCTTGACATAGACCAGACCCCGTTCGGAGCTGTATTTCTGAGCCTTGGCGGCCTTTTTGACATAATCGAGGGGGTTGCATTCGGCAACCGTGCAAACGTAGGGGATGTTGGTCGCGGCGATAATTTGCGCGGTATCCTTGTGGAAAAAGTTTTTGCCATGCTGGGCCGGCCCGATGTGCGAGGTGGTGGTTTTCGCGGCGAAGGGCGTGGTAAAGGACATCTGGTAACCGGTGTTCATGTAACCGCCGTTATCATATTCGAGAATGATCATTTTATGGTTGCGTAAAGCCGTGCCAATCGTCGGCCCCATACCAATGTCCTGACCGCCGTCGCCGGTAACCATGATGAAAGTAAAGTCGTCATCAACCGGGATCTCGCCGCGGCGTTTCTTCTCCTGGAACATCTCGACCAGACCGCTGAGGGTCGCGGCGCCGTTCTGAAATAAATTATGGATATAGGTAACCCGGAAACTGGTCAGGGGGAAACCGGTCGTCACCACCATGGCGCAGCCGGTCTGGAACAAGACGACAACGTTGCCGGATATTCCCTTGAGGAAAAGGTTAAGGTTGGGGAAAATGCCGCAGCCCGGGCAAGCCCGGTGACCGGAGACCACCCGCTTGGGCATACCGGTCAGCTCTCTCAGATTCACACCCTTTACCTTGGTTATTCCCGTGGTCTCGTCTTTGACCAGGTTAAAGTTTTCGGGAAGTCCGCTTTTAGCTTGAGGGATCGGCTCAAGCATGGATTCCGCCTGGTAATTCAGGTCGCCCGAAGATGCTCCCAGATAGTCGTAACGGTTCTTCACCCGGCCGCTTACGGCGACTTCAAGAGCTTCGTTTAAAAGGGCGACGGCGTCCCCGACATAAAAATCCTTGCCGCCCAGCCCGTAAATACGGCTGAAAACCCGGGTCCTGTTTTGCGGATCGTCCTGGAGCGTCGCCTTGAGTTCCAGGGTCATATTGCCGCCCTGCCCCGAAAATGAGTCCTGACGGTCAGCGACACAAAGCGCCCGCAAATTTTTGCAGGCGGAGATTAGTTCATGATAAGGCCAGGGACGAAGGACATTGGCAGCGAGCAAACCGACCTTTTTACCTTCTTTACGCAGTCTGATGACAGCTTCCTTGGCGGTGTCGAAAGATGAGTTGAGAATGAACAGCGCGGCTTCGGCATCCTCAAGCTCAAAGGTCTCCACCATGCTGTATTTCCGGCCGCTTAATTTCCCGTATTCCTCAAAAATCCCCGGTAAAGCTTCATAAGCCGCCGCCATGGCCAGGCTCAACTGCTTCTTGTTGTTAATCAGGTCCGGCTCGTTCATGTATGGTCCGATGGTCACCGGGTGAGCGGCGTCCAGGGCGTGGTTGCCGGCTTTGAACGGACCAATAAATCCCTGGACGGTTTCCTTGTTCTCAAAATACTGGACCCGCCGCTTCTGGTGGGAAGTGAAGAACCCGTCGCTGGAGACTATCACCGGCAGCCGTACTTTTTCCTGTTCGCCGATTTTTACGGCGATTATGTTCATGTCGTAGCCCCGCTGGGGGTCTTTGGCCAGTAAAATAATCCAGCCCATGTTCAGGGTCGTCATCAGGTCTGAATGATCGCCCTTGATATCCAGCGGCCCGGAAAAAGAACGGGTCACCACGTTCAGGACCATCGGGAAACGGGTGCCCGACTGCACCGGCAACTGCTCCAGAGAATACAGCAAACCGTTGGCCGAAGTGGCGTTAAATACCCGGCCGCCCCCGGTCGCGGCTCCGTAGCAAATTCCGGCGGCGCCATGTTCGCCATCGCCGGGAATCATCTTTATATCATGTTCGCCATTGGCTTTCATCTCGTCAACGGTCTCGGCGATCTGGGTCGAGGGCGTTATCGGATAAAAACCCATAACGTGATAGTTTATCTGCTTGGCGGCAACAGCGGCCATTTCGTTGCCGCTTTTAACAACCGTCACCTGCTTGTTTTCGGTTATAACTTCAGTCATTTGTTTTTCCTTCCCTACCAGATTGAAACTCTTGACAGTTTTTTCGTATCCACTTCGCTTTCGTTCCGGGCCTCGATAGCCTGTGAGGGACAAATATCCACACAACGCAGACAGCCTTTGCAGTACTGATAATTTATCCCGGTGTTGACCATGGTCTTCCGGCCGTCTTTTTCGACTTCCCGCCAGACGTAACAGTAATCAGGACAGGTCGATTCGCATAGGGTACAATCCGTACAATTGTCACGAATAAAAAAGGGCAGCAGCCCCTCGCGGGAAGCGCTCAGGTCATTGCGTAAAGTCGAAGCGATTTCGGTGATCGTTCCGCCAATCGGCGCGTTCCCATACCCCCAGCGGGGCGGCGATTCCCGAAAGGGCTGGAAGGGATATTTACCGTCATCGGGAACTTCCAAAATCTCGACTTCCTCAAAACCGCGGTTAAAAGCTTTCAGGTTGGCCGGAACAAGCCAGGCGTATTTTTTCCCCAAAGTGTCTGAAATAGCTTGCTCCAGCGCTTCCTTGGCGAGAAACCCGGACGCGCGGCAGACCGCGCCCAAGATCGTGGTGTTCAGCTTGACCTTTTCTTCCCGGGAAATCTTGAGAGCGTCAACACAATAAAGCGTACCGCCCGGCATCTCCAGGAAATCACGGGCGGCCGGGGCGGTTCTGGCCGTATTGACCACCACCCGGGTTTTGTCGTTCATACCCATCAGCACCGGCAGAATTTGTTTCAGGTTTTCCTGAAAAACAGCGATTAAATGAGGCTCGGTCACTGGGCTGTTAATCCGCACTTCACAGTCAGAATCGCAGAAACGGATAAAAGCCTTGACCGGAGAACCCCGTTTCTCGGAACCGTAACTGGAAAAACTGGAACCATTAAAACCCAGGTTCAGGATACCGGCTTCAGCCAGTATCTTGCCCGCCAGGTTGGCGCCCAGCCCGCCGATGCTTTCCAGTCGTATCTCATAGAAACCATATTCATCACGTACCGGTAAATCGCTCATAGGTCACCTCTTTTAAAAATCTCAGGCAGGGTAATTCACAGAGTAACATTGTAGATTTTCCCCGACAATTTTAATTGTTTGATAGTTTTTTCCCTGGTTGGATGTGCCCGTTTATTTGTTTTTTCATCATTTTTGCCCAAGGCTCATATTAATCATTGCTATAGATAATTAAACTGTCGGAGGGGAGGGGAACTCACCTTTGGGGTGTTCAAATGTCGGGTGCCGGTCAGGCCGCAGCGGCAAAAGAAAGATTACATCTGAGCGCGACACACTCCAAGAACACCTGGCAGATTTAGCGGGAGAAATGCTTTTTCATGTCTGATAGGGATAGCTGGATGAAGTCGAGGAAAGGTTACTGGTTTACAATAACCGGCTTACAGCAAGGTTCAAGGAATTGATAGAAGGGTATGTTCTTTTTAACTTGTGACCGACTTTTACTTTTCGAGGAGTACTTCGAGAAGTTCTTTTTCTGATATTTAAAGGAACCCTCTTTGGGCAGACTGGCATATTTAGGCGGTGAATCACAATAGGGTAATTGCTGGTTCACCGCCTTTTTTAATGCTTTTTCCGCCGACCAGGGATAACTGGATAAAGTGAAGGTGACAATTCCTTCTTTGTTGAGCAGGATTGTGCAAGGCGCCGCGTTTACGCCAAACAGGTCAAACAGTTTCAAGCCGCTGTCTATCAGCAAAGGTAAATCCAGGCGGTATTTCTCACGCAAGTCTTTAATGGCTTCAATTTCCCGTTCTTCGACTTGGTTGTCATGTTTCGGGATATAAATAGCCAGGACTTTTAAACCCTTCTCACGGCCGTATAAAGAATACATATTTTGCACCGCGATAATCCCCGCAAGCGAATAATCACGATGCATTTCGGTCTCCGGAATATTCCAGAAAACGATTAAACTGTCATAACCTTTTAACTCATTGAGGGTATAAATGTTGTTTTCGAGGTCTTTGATTGAAAACTCCGGCAGGGTTTTCCCAACCGTGACGCGCCTAAAATCAGCGGCCTGACTTAATTGAGCGATGAACAGGACGGCAAAGATAAGTACCAGTTTACCGCTTTTATTGGAGAAGCGCTCCATAACTCCTTTTTCTCCCTATGCGTCTTTTTATATATCATAAGACTTATATCTACTTAATTCAAGGGATTGTATCAGATTGTTTCTGTTTTGTCAAGGAATTATTGCCTGGAGTCGTAACGCGTCAGTTATTGGGGGAGGAGTTAAGGTGATGGGTGGGAGCGGTCGATAAGCAGGGTATGGGATTTTGTGAGCCATGTTTCGAGAAGCAGCAGCAGATTGAACAAGAAAGTAACGCGTCAGTCTTCCGGGGAAAAGACCTTATTTGTCATTCCCGTGCCAACGGGAATCCACTAGATTCCTGCATACGCTGGCATGACATTACTGGTTCCCCCACTTCACTGACGCATTACGACAGAAAGTAACCCGTCACTGAAAAAAGCTTGACTTTGGTGATGAAAAAGATTATCCTATCCCATCAAATTTCCGTTTTTACCAGCCGAAAAATCAATTTATCAGCTTGGTAAATTAATCTGGCAAAAGTAATAAAATAATAAATATATTCATGTTTTTCAGGAGGTTTTCTAATGGGAATGTTTCTTGGACGGGGCCGGAAAGCCCGTCGTTGTTATGGTTTTGATGAAGTGGCCCTGGTGCCGGGTAATGTGACGATTAATCCCAATGAAGTGGATACGGCCTGGAGTATAGGTCCTTTAGCTTTTAAAGTACCGATTATGGCGGCCGCGATGGATGGGGTTGTCGATACCAGGTTTGCCATTGAAATGGGGAAACTGGGCGGTTTGGCTGTTTTGAACCTCGAAGGAGTTCAGACCCGCTATGATGATCCCGGCGAAGTGCTGGACAAGATTGCGATCGCGACGCCGGAAGAAGCGACTCACCTTGTCCAGGGGCTTTACGAGGAACCGATTAAAGAGGAACTGGTAGCGCGTCGGATCAAGGAGATCAAAGCCGCCGGCGTACCGGCGATTGTCTCGGCGATTCCTCAGCGGGCCATGAAATTTGGTCAGATAGCCCAGGAGGCCGGAGCGGATATTTTCGTGGTGCAGAGTACGGTTACGACGGTCAAACACCTAGCTACGGAATACGAAGTCCTGGATTTTAAAAAATTAAGGGATGTGATAAAGATACCCCTGGTGGTTGGTAATTGTGTTACCTACGGTACGGCTCTGGAGTTAATGGAGACCGGGGTTGACGCTCTTTTGATTGGTATAGGGCCGGGCGCGGCCTGCACAACACGCGGTGTTTTGGGTATCGGCGTGCCGCAGGTAACCGCTACGGCTGATTGTGCGGCTGCCCGTGATTTTTATTACAAAAAAACCGGTAAATATGTTTCAATTATCACTGACGGCGGTATGCGTATCGGCGGTGAAATATGCAAGGCGATTGCCAGCGGAGCCGACGCGGTCATGGTTGGTTCAGCTTTCGCCCGCACCAAGGAAGCGCCGGGTCGTGGGTTCCATTGGGGCATGGCGACGCCTCACGCCAACCTGCCCCGGGGCACCCGGATCAAGGTTGGCACCACCGGAACCCTGAAAGAGATTCTTTTCGGACCGGCTCGACTTGATGACGGCTCCCAGAATTTAATGGGCGCCTTAATGACTTCCATGGGTAATCTTGGCGCTGCCAACATCAGGGAAATGCAGTTAACCGAGATCATCATTGCGCCGTCGATCCAGACTGAAGGAAAAGTCTTTCAGCAGGTTCAGAGGGTTGGCATGGGGAAATAAATTTTGGCCGACCTGTTATTGTCGTTGGTTACGCTCAAAGACATGTTGGTTGCCAACAGCTTGTATCTGACAGCGTTGGGCGCGGGCATCCTTTATTACAGCTATCGCAAGGCGTTGTCAGTCTTGGTGGTATTGGGAACCTTAATCCTGGGAATAGGGGCGGGTTCTTTATTGTTCAAATTAATAAGTTCATTATTAAGCTGAGCCTTCCCTTGGTTAAGTGATTTAACATTCAATATTATTGGCGTTTAACCGATAACTTAGAAAATGGGGAGGGGGGAAGCCATGTCTAAGTTTAAAAGAAGTCTTGTCTTTGTTCAGATTTTCTGTTTTCTCTTTTTGTTAAATTCTTCACTTGCGGCGAAAGTTGAGGTCGAACAGCTTTTAAAGGTCGGCTGGGAAGCTTTCAACGATGGTTTCTATGACATCGCTTTAAGCCAGTTTACCAAGGTTCGGCAAAACAATCCCCGCTATGAGAAGATCGATTATGTTCAGTATCTGATCGCTGAATGTTATTTTAACCAGAAAAAATATGATCTGGCCCAAAAAGAATACCAATATCTGGTCAATCTTTACCCCACCAGCCGCTATCTTGATAAAGCCCTGGGGCGCATCGGCCGCATCGAATTCATAAATGAGGAGTATTTGCTGGCGATTTACGCCTACCAGAAACTCCTGGACGAAGCGCCCGGGAGCGAGGACCGTCACGCCGCCCAGTACTGGATCGGGGAAGCCTATTTCAATTTAAATGAATATGACAAGGCGGTCAGGGCTTACCAGACTCTGATTGATAAGTATCCGACCTCGAAGTATATTGATTTCGCCTATTATTCTCAAGGCTGGTCATTATTCAAGCTTGGTGATTACGCTAAAGCCGAAGAGAAGTTCGCTACAGTTTTGGCGAAATATCCGGCCAGCCGGATCGCTCCTTCCGCCCGCTACCAGTTAGCGGAATCTTTATTCAAGCAAAAAAATATGAACAGGCCGCCCGGGTATTCAATGAGGTTGAGACACTCACGCCCAAGAGCGATTACGTTGACTCCGCGATCTACTGGCGGGGTGAGGCGTTGCTTGGGGTCGGGAAATATCTGGAGGCCCGCGCCGAGTGGGAGCGGCTTTTAAAAACCTGTCCCAAGAGCGACTGGGGAGACGAAGCGACTTTCAAAATAGCCTGGACCTACATCCAGGAGGGTAAGAATTTCCACGCCCAGAAACTGTTCGCTGAGTTGCTTGCCGCCTATCCGGCTACCAAGTTGCGTGACAGTGTCTATTACTGGAGCGGCAAGACCTACCTCTCCACCGATAACTACCGGGCGGCTATTGAGGAATATCAAAAAGTATTAAAGGAATATCCTGACAGCGAGTGGGCTGACGACGCTCAGTATGAACTGGGCCTGAGCCTGTTTTCCGATCAACAATACCCGGCCGCCGCCGCCGCTTTTCAGACCTTGCTGGAAAGGTATCCCCGGAGTGAATTTGTTCCCTGGGCCTGGGTGAAAAAGGGCGATGTTTTCTATCAGCAGAAACGTTACGACGAGGCTTTAAGCTCCTACGGTGTGGTGATTAACAAGTACGCCGATTCCCCGTCAGCGGAGCCGGCGATTTTTCAGGCCGGTTTGTCATATTTTCAAGCCAAAAAATACCGGGACGCCTTGAAAAGTTTCACTTATTTCATCAGTAAATATCCGCAATCAAAAATCCTGGACCGGGCGACTTTCTGGCTGGGAGAGACCTACTATAATCTGGATAATTACTCGCTGGCGCGGGAAAAATACCAGGCTCTCCTCAAGCGTTGGCCGGAAAGTCCGCGGGCGGCTAAAGCTCTCTACGGTCTGGGCTGGACCTACTTCAACGAAGGCAAGTTTGCGGAGGCCATCGCCGAGTTTAACAAGGTCATCCGTTATTATCCGGAAAATGAACTGGCGGCCGACTGTTTTTACCGCGTTGGCAACAGTTATTTTAATCTGAATAAATACAAGGAAGCGATTGATAATTATCAGGCTGTCATCAGTAAATATCCCAAGTCCGAGTTCGTTGACGCCGTTACCTTTCATACCGGCTGGGCGTATTATAAGCAGGATAACTTTGCCGCCGCTCAGAAAACCCTGGCTGTTGTACTGGAAAAATTTCCCGCTTCGGAATGGTACGATGACGCTCTTTACTGGACTGGCTGGTCATATTTCCGCCTGAAGAAGTTCGCTGACGCCGCCCGGTTTTTCGGTAAAATTGATAAAAAGTCAACGCTCTACGCTGACGCGGCTTACCGGCAGGCGGACAGTTACTATAACGCCCGTCAGTATGGAGATGCGGTTAAGACCTATCGGGTCGCCATCAAGGCCAATCCCGGGGGCAAGCTGGCGGACGACGCCGCTTATGGTCTGATCTGGGCCTATTATTCCATGAAGGACTATCCGAAGATGCTGGAGCAGTCCAACTCCTTCCTGAAAACCTTTCCCCAAAGCGAGTTCGCTCCTGATGTCCAGTATCGAATCGGTGAATATTATTACACCAGGAAAAAGGACTATAACGCCGCCTACGCCGCCTATCAAGCCTTGCTTAACAACTATCCGAAATCCAGTGTCGCCGATGAGGCGGAGTACTGGATGGGCTGGTGCATGTATCAACAGAAAAAATACCAGGCCGCGCTTAACCATTATAAAAGCGTAGCCGTTAATTATCCCGAAACGAACCTGAAGGGTGAGGCTGATTTCCGGGCTGGCGTTTGTTTAGCGCTTCTTGGTAAGGATAAAGAGGCGATTGGGTTTTACCAAAAAGTAATTGACCAGCATCTGGTGACTGTTTCCGATGACGCTCTTCTCAACCAGGCCATCAGCTACCTGAAGCTTGGTAAAAAGACGGAAGCGCTGGCTGATTACAATAATTTGTTGATTACTTATCCGGACAGTGAATTAAAGGAAGAAGCCTCCCTGCGGAAGGGTCTTATCTTAATCGAGCGGAAGAACTACAAGGGCGCGCGCGAGTCGCTGAGTGACGCTGTCAATGTCCGTAAAGCCGAGACCAGCGCTGAAGCACAGTACTGGATTGGTTATACTTATTTTCAGGAAAAAAGCTACAAACTGGCAAGCGAAGAGTTTATGAAGTCGGCTTATTTATATAAGGATGTCCCTGAATGGGCGTCTCGGTCGCTGTTTATGGCGGCGGTAACTTTTGACCGGGAAGGTCGAACCGAAGACGCTGACAAGCTGTACAAGAGGGTATCAGCCGATTTTCCCAAAACAAAATGGGCCGCCGAAGCAAAGAAACTGCTAAAAGATAAGTAGAGGTGTGCCACCTCGGTCAGGATCGCTTCGCATGGTGTATACGCCGCCGTTGAGACTTCGTACAACGACTATGTGTCAGGTAAATACCGGAACGAGCAACATTCTTGCGAGTGGGATTAAGGGTGCCGAAGGCTAATTGGGTGAAGCAGCATGCTTCTTTCCAAGCCTTCCCCCAAAAACTTTATATAGTTGCGAAGCAACTGGTTATCTAGCGTATGCCGCCAGATACCTCGCTGGCTTGCTGCTGGGTTGGATTCATTATTTATAATTATAATATGAATACTTGCTTGCAGGTATTATAATAACGCTTGAGACGATAAAACGCTAAGAATTTGATATTTTATAAAGGGGAGCAGTGAAATTGATGGGGAGACAAAAAGTACGTCTATGGTACACCATGGGTATGATTTTGGTATTTACGGTGAGTGGTCTGGCTGCTCAGGGCAAGAATGAAAAAGAAAAAGGCATCAAACTGCCGGAAAAAGTGATCCGCGGGCAGGTCGCGCCTCAGGATATCAAACAGAAGAAGGGGCTGCAAAAGGAAACACCGCTATTTGAGGAGGAAAAGGGGCTTTCTCCCCTGCCAGTTTTCAACAAAAATGAAAAAACTCCGGGGACCAGGACCGATAGCGGCGATACGCATAGCCGGGTCGCCTTTTCCGGCCAGGAGTCCGGCGCTAAAAAAACATCGGAACGTTACTCGCTGACCAACCTCACTGTTTACGGCGGCGCCTATGGCGAGTTTTTCGCCGGCGTTTTGCATGGTCAGCAATTTAAACGGTTTGATATTCTTTTTGACGGCTACTACCATCAGGAAAATGGCTGGCGCAAACATATGGGATATCAGGAAACTGAAGGTAAACTGGACGCTGGTTTATATCTGGACGGCCATCGTCTTGAGATTAACGCCTACGCCTATAACCGGCTCATGGAACTGCCCGGAGCGGTCGATTTTGAAAAACTGGACTCCTCCCGCTATACTGATAACGGCGGCGCCGAACTGGTCTATACCATGAGACTGACTGACCTGAACTCCTTGAAAATGAAACTTTTCGCTGATAAAACGTAGATTTACGACCGGCACCGCGAAGGATATACGCATCAGAAAAGTGGCGGCGGCTTTGAGTTCAATGTGACGGTAAAACAGCATCCTCTGACCTTTGGCATTGAAGGCTACTCTGATATCCTGGCAGGTGAATACCGACCCAATATTGGCTCTATCTATGCTTATGACAACGCGATTCCCTTAGGCGAGCAGTTTAATCTGTCTGTGGGCGTTGAAGCCCAGGAACACACTGATTATTACGGGCAGATCAACCCTCATGTGGCTCTCTGGGGCGGGATTGATGACCGTACCCGTTTTAAAGCCAGCGTTGACCGGAAAATGAAGCCCTTCAATTTCACCGAACACTATTTGAAAAACAATTTCGCCCAGATTGAAGAGGAGCAGCTCAATCCGGAGCGTGAGTGGTTGTATCAGGCTGAAGTGAGTTACCAGTTGCTGGAAAGCCTGGAACTGCAATTAAAGCTCCGGGAAACGGAAACCTTCGATTATATTGCCTGGGATCAGGACTGGGCCAGCGATCAGCGTGATTATACCGATATTGATAAAAACAGCGATTCTGAGAAGGATTTAAAGCGTAACACTGATACTCTTTGGGAACCGGTTAATATTGAGCACGCCATATTCCGGGGAGGGCAGGGCGGTTTGGTCTGGGATATTCACAAAGACTGGCAATATCAGGCTAACGTTGGCTATATCCAGGCTAACAACCTGAAAGAAAAGAAGGTGATACCTTATTATCCGGAATTCAGGGTCAATGAAAGTATCCGCTACCAGGGGCTTTTCAACGCTTTTGTTGAGGCGAAATATTTTGGCCGCTATTATTATGACAAGGATGTTTATGACCGGGTGTTATCGGATTACACACTTGTTAACGCCCGGGTTGATAAAGAGTTCTGGGAAAGAATTACCTTTTTTGTTGACGGCCGTAACCTGGTTGGCGTCCAGCACGATATTGTCAAGGGATATCCCTCGGAGCCGGCCCGGGTCGACGGCGGCATAACCGTAAGATTTTAGGAGGCGAATTTCATGAATACATTGTCCGAAATGGTTCCATTCATATTTAAGGGTGGGGTATTGATGATCCCCTTGCTGGCGTGTTCTATCATAGCGTTAGCGATAATCATCGAACGGGCGATTACCCTGCATCGGCTTAATATCAATTTTGGCGATTACATTATGAACATTCATCGATTACTGGAAATGGGCCGGGATATTGACGCCATATCTCTTTGCGAGACGATGCCTGAACCTTTTGACCAGATATTCAAAAAAGGCGTGATGAACCATGGTAAGAGCAAGGCGGTCGTGGAAGAGATTATTGAGGAGACCGGTATTCAGGAAATCCACAAGCTGGAAAAGTATCTTTCGACTTTGGGTACCATTGCCAGCATTAGTCCGCTGTTGGGGCTTCTGGGAACGGTTACCGGAATGATACGGGCTTTTAACGTCATGGCTATCGAAGGCCCCGGCAAGCCTTTGGCGTTGGCTGGCGGCATATCGGAAGCGTTGATTACCACGGCGACCGGTTTATCAATCGCGATACCGACCCTGGTCGCCTATAATTATTTTTCTTCCCGGGTGGATTACCTGATCCGGGAAAGTGAAAAAGGAACAGCGTTGCTGGCTGAGGTCGTCGCGGTTACAGAGGATTAATCATGCGCTTTAAAAGGACAAAACGGGCGTCGGCTAAAATTGACCTGACGCCAATGGTTGATATTGTTTTTATTTTAGTAATCTTTTTCATGGTTTCGACGACCATGATTATCCAGCCGTCAATCAAGGTGAAATTGCCGACAACGGTCACCAGGGAAGTTGAAAAACTCAAGGATTTGACTGTTACTATGACCAAGGACGGTCAAATTTATCTTAATCAGGAAAAAGTGTCTTTGAGGACATTCAGAAAAGCTCTGGAAGAGAAATTTGACCTCAACTCTCCTGACAGCATGTTAGTAATCAGGGCTGACGTCGATGTCCGGCATGGAGACGTGGTTGAAATTATGGACCAAGCCAAGCAGGCAGGGGTGAAACGGTTAGCGCTGGCTACTGAAATAAAGCAGGATTAAATTATGTCTACAGAGGTGACTTTAAATAAAACTCTGGCCATATCGCTGTTGTTTCATTTGCTGCTCTTTTTTTTCCTGCCTGATTTGCGTCCGCCGCTGCCGCTTCCTGACAAGCTCATTGAGGTAGACCTGGTAAAGTTTGCCAAGAAAAAAATCCGTAAAATCCCCAGACGGATAGTGGCTCCGATAACGAAAAAAGTTATCAAAAATCGCGTTCCGCCCCGTCTGGTGACAGAAGCCTTGCCGGCGGTCAGGGGTAAGGTGCGGGTTGCCGCCCCCCCGGTGATTGACATGCCGCGAAGGAGTTTATCCACTGAGGCGCCGGAGATAGACGCTGCTCAATTAGATAAACGTGTTTATGATGAACCGGCCGGCACAAAAATGGCGCTTCCCGGTGAAAAGATGTCTTATTTCGCCTCGGAAAAAGAACCGCTTAAGTTTGATGATTTACGGATTGGCAGTAAGGCCGCTCCCAGCGTGACTGACGATGCGAACAGCGCCTCCAAGGATTTTCCCATGCCGTTTATTGAAAGCACTGCGCCTTCTTTGCCTGCTCTCGGCGTAAAAGATTATGGCGGCACGGTCGGCCGTCGTAAAGTCCTGGCGACCGGCAGGGTTCCCCGGGTAAACCGGGTCAGTAAGGCTGTCACCATAAGTATCCGGTTCGACGTGCTGCCTGACGGTACGGTTGTCAATCCCCGTCCGGACACCAAGGGGGGGGACGCTGAATTAGAAAAGATTGCAATTGAGATAGCGAAAAAGTATAATTTCGTTCCCCTGCCGCCCGATGTTGAGCAGACTGTTCAGTGGGGGATATTACCGGTGACCTTTAAACAGTAGGAGTTCTGATGCTTGATTTTACCAAGATTTGCGCCAGTAACAACGATTTTATCCTGGTCGATCATCGTAAGCCTTTTATCACGGACGCGGCTCAGTTAGCGGTAGAAATGTGCCGCCGCCGCTATTCTGTCGGCGCTGACGGGTTAATCCTGTTGGAAAATTCGGACAAAGCTGATTTCAGGATGCGTTATTTAAATAGTGACGGCGGTGAAGTGGAAATGTGCGGTAATGGTAGTCGGGCGATTTCCATTTTCGCCCGGAAGTTGGGCATTATTAAGAAAAAAGGAAAGTTTGAGACCCCGGCCGGCATAATCGAGACCGACCTGATAGCGGAAACGCGGGTCCGGATCAAGCTGACCGAACCCCATTCTTTTCAGGATAATCTTACGGTTAGCCTTGGCGGTCAGGAAAGAAAAGCGTTTTTTATCAACACCGGCGTTCCCCATGTTGTAGTCGAGGTTGATGATATTGGCAAGATACCGGTTAAAGAATGGGGCAGCTCAATCCGCTATGATGAACAATTCGCTCCCGGGGGCGCTAACGCTAATTTTATTGAGCGCGTTAAGGGAAGATATGTTAAGATTAGGACTTATGAGCGGGGCGTTGAGGATGAGACTCTCGCTTGCGGCACCGGTTCAGCCGCCGCCGCCATAATCGCGAGCCGTATTTACGGGATAAAACCGCCAGTATCCATGATAACCGAGGGTGGTGACGAGTTAACCATCCATTTTAGTGAAGAAAATGAAAAAATAAGCGATGTTTACCTTGAAGGCCCGGTATTTGTGGTTTTTCAGGGTAAATATCCGGGGGCGTCAGATGAATGAAATAAAAGGGGCCATGGTGGCTATTGTCACCCCCTTTAAAAATGGTGATATCGATCGGGAAAAATTTGCCGAACTGGTCGAGTTTCAGGTCGAAAAAGGGACCGACGCTATTGTGGTCTGCGGCACAACTGGCGAAGCGGCGACCTTGTCGCATGAAGAACAGCATTCTTTGATGGATCTGGCGGTTGAGTGCGTCGCCGGCCGGATTGCCGTTATTTGCGGCGCCGGCTCAAACAATACCTCGGAAGCGCTTTCCTTGGCTCAGCACGCTAAAAGGGCCGGGGCGGACGCGGTGCTCGCCATTACGCCTTATTACAACAAGCCGACTCCGCAGGGTCTTTACCAGCATTACGCGGCAATCTCGGATTCTGTGGACCTGCCGATAATTATCTATAATGTGCCCTCGAGGACCGGAACCAACATGCTGCCCAAAACGGTTGCCTGGTTAGCGGAAATAAAAAATGTCGTGGCCGTTAAAGAAGCGAGCGGCAGCATAGAGCAGGCGAGTGAGATCATCCGTCTGTGCGGCGACAAAATTTCGGTCATTTCCGGCGATGATTACCTGACCTATTCCATGATGTGTCTGGGAGCGGCGGGAGTTATCAGCGTAGTCGCCAATATTGCGCCGGACTTAATGGCTAACCTGGTTCATCTTTGCGCTGACGGTAAATACGGGGAGGCCCGGGCGGCTCATTTTTCCCTGGCTG
>JAJRWM010000035.1 GCA_024276815.1 bacterium | reverse complement strand
TGGGGATCATTATAACTTTCGCCAGCTTCGCGACCCGGCGTCTGCAGCAAGTTCCGGAGGGGGCGCAAAATTACGCCGAGGTTTTTCTCGATGTTGTGGATGGGTTGCTAAAAGACATGATGGGTGCGGCCGGCCGGAGCTATTTACCTTTGATCGCGACCCTTGCCATGTTTGTCCTGCTGGGCAACCTGCTGGGCATTATTCCCACGCTGAAAAGTCCCACCAACGATCTGCACACCGATTTAGGTCTGGGCTTGCTAATCTTTGCTATTTGCCAGTTTGCCTCCATCTCGGCTAAGGGGGTTGTCGGCTACCTGAAAAGCTTTTTTGACCCTATCTGGTATGTGCCGATATTTTTTATCATTAACGTTTCCGGGATGCTCGGTAATTTTATCTCTCACTCTTTCCGGCTGTTCGGCAACATGGTTGGCGGCGCGATCATCATGGCGATTGTTTTTCAGTTCGCGCCCATGGTTGTTCCCAGCGTTTTAAGTCTTTACTACGATATCTTTTCCGGCCTGATTCAGGGCTTTATCTTTTTCATGCTGGCTATTGCCTATATTGTCAATGCCAGAGAATAGTGAATAGTTTTTTAAACTAATTTGTAAATTTACTTTATTATGTTATAATGCTACCATTTTACGGCTGGACTTTATTTTGGCAACGGGAGGAAGCGCAATGTTTGGAATTGATCCGGATACAGGAGTAATCTTAATTAAAATCGCCTCGGTAGTGGCGGCTGGTTTCTGCATGGGAGTTGGCGCTATCGGGCCGGCTCTGGGCGAAGGTTTTGTTGGGGGCAAGGCGATGGAATCGCTGGCTCGTCAGCCTGAGTCTGAAGGCACCATTATTCGTTCTATGTTGTTGGCGGATGCCGTGGCGGAATCGACAGGTATCTACTCTCTTGTCATTGCCATCATCCTGCTTTTCGCTAATCCGTTTATCGGATAAACTGTTTTTTTCGGAGACAGTTACTTGGATTTATTAGGTAAAATCGGCTCATTAGTTAGCGTTAATGGTTATGTTCTGCTTATCCAGATACTAAACTTCTCTGTTTTGTTGTTTTTTCTGTACAAGATTCTGTATCGCCCCTTGCTGGGTTTTATGGATCAGAGAGCCGCTAAGATTGAAAGTAGTCTTCAGGAGGCTGTTGAAAAGCAGCGCGAAGCGGCCGCGGACCGCGCCAAAGCCGTTGAGGAGTTAGCGGCCACCAGAAAAGAAGCCCATGAGTTGTTGCAAAAGATGAAATCCCAGGGCGCTGAAGCGCGGGAAGAGTCCATCAAGGCGGCCAAGGAAGAAGCGCGGGATATTATCAGAAGAGCACAGGATGAGATAATGCTTGAGCTGAACAAGGCCAAGGATGAATTAAGAACCGAGATTGCCTCGTTATCCTTGAGTGTGGCCGAAAAGATACTGCAAAGGGAAGTTAAGGAAGAAGACCAACAGCGATTTATCGAATCCTGTTTGGAAGAATTGGAACATCGTGGTTGAATACACAGTCGCGCGGCGATACAGCGTGGCTCTGTTTCAGAGTTGCGACAATGTGGAAACCGCTGAACGTTGCCTGGCGGATATTGGCTGGATCAACAAGCTCATCTATGAGAACAGCCAGCTGAAAAGAGTGGTATTTCATCCTCTGATATCCCGAAGCGTAAAAAAGAGTATTTTCCTGGAACTTGTTCAAAAACAAGGACTTCAGGGGCTTACTGAGCGTTTTTTGTCGTTGTTGATTGAGCGGGGGCGGATACAGGTAATCGATAAAATTTTTGTCTTCTTTCAGGAACTGGTCGCGGAGAGCAAAAAGCAAAGCCAGGTTTCTTTGCGTTTTGCGTTCCCTTTGGGGGAGAAGCGGGAAAGTGAACTGAAGGAAAGAGTCAAGTCCACGCTGGGACTCAAAAATGTTGAATTCACCGTGGATTATGATAAAACTCTTTTGGCCGGGATGGTTATTTCTCTGGGAGACCAGGTCATAGACGCTAGCATGTCTGGGAAAATAAAAATATTACGTCAGCAAATGAGTGAATAATTCTAAAAAGGGGTGAAGCAGAAGTTGGAGATTAGACCTGATGAAATTAGTTCTATAATCAAGCAGAAGATTGAAAACTTTGAAGAGCGGCTGGAAGTTGTCAATGTTGGCACCGTTGTTCAGGTGGGGGATGGTATCGCTCGTATTTACGGCCTGGAAAGCTGTATGAGCGGCGAGCTTCTTGAATTCCCCGGTAAGGTTTACGGCATGTCTTTGAATCTTGAGGAAGACAATATTGGCGCGGTGCTTCTTGGAGATGATACCCTCATTTCCGCGGGCGACACAGTTAGGGGTACCGGTCGTATCGCTTCTGTACCGGTTGGTGATAGTCTTTTAGGGCGTGTTGTTAACGCTCTTGGCCAGCCCATTGATGGTAAGGGGCCAATTGAGGACACAGAATTTAAAGAACTGGATATTATGGCGCCCGGCGTTGTCGATCGTCAGCCGGTGAAAGAGTCCATGGCGACCGGCCTGAAGGCGATTGACGCGCTTGTTCCCATTGGCCGGGGGCAGCGGGAATTGATTATTGGCGACCGGCAAACTGGTAAAACAGCTATCGCCATTGATACCATAATTAACCAGACAAATAATGATGTGAAATGTATTTACGTCGCCATTGGTCAGAAAAACTCTACTGTCGCCAACATTGTTCGTACTCTGGAAGAGCATGGAGCCATGGACTATACGATTGTCATGGCCGCTTCGGCCAGCGAGCCTGCTCCTTTACAATATATCGCTCCGTACGCCGGTTGTACCATGGGTGAATATTTTCGGGATAATGGTCAGCACGCCTTGATTATTTATGATGATCTCTCCAAGCATGCTGTCGCTTATCGGCAAATGTCCCTGGTGCTGAGGCGTCCTCCCGGACGCGAGGCTTTTCCCGGGGATGTTTTCTATTTGCATTCACGGTTGCTGGAACGCGCGGCCAAGCTTAACGACAAGCTGGGCGGCGGTTCTCTGACGGCTTTGCCTATTATTGAAACCCAGGCCGGCGATGTGTCGGCTTACATTCCCACGAACGTAATTTCGATTACCGACGGACAGATTTTTCTTGAGAGCAGCCTGTTCTATCAAGGGGTCAGGCCGGCTATTAACGTTGGTATTTCGGTTTCACGGGTTGGGGGTAGCGCTCAGATCAAAGCCATGAAGAAGATTGCCGGGCGTTTGCGTCTTGATTTGGCGCAGTACCGCGAGTTGGCGGCGTTTGCCCAATTTGGCTCTGATTTGGATAAAACCACCCAGGCCCAGTTAGCCAGTGGTGAAAGAATGGTTGAAACGCTTAAACAGGATCAATATAAGCCCATGCCTGTTGATAAGCAGGTTATGATAATTTATGCCGCTGCCAACGGTTATTTTGATGATCTGCCGGTAAAAGATATCCTGCGTTTCCAGTAAGAGTTTTTCTCTTTTATGGAGACCAAGAACCCGGATCTTGGCACTCAGATTTTTAAAACCGGGGTGCTCAGCGAGGATAGCGAAAAGCAGCTCAAAGAAGCGCTTAACGAATTTAAAGGTACGTTTGTCGTAGCGTAAAGGGGAGAATGTGAGTAGCTTAAGAGATATTAAACGTCGCACCACAAGCGTTAAAAATACCCAGCAGATTACCAAGGCGATGAAGATGGTTGCCGCCTCAAAGTTACGCCGCTCTCAGGAAGCGATTATCGCCGCTCGGCCTTATTCCAATAAAATGGCCGATGTTCTTTCCAACCTGGCTCTGCATGCCCAGAGATCGCTACATCCTCTATTGGAAAAAAGAGAAACAATCAACACCACCGGTTTGGTTGTCATCACTTCAGATCGGGGGTTGTGCGGTGGCTTTAACACCAATATTCTCAGAGAAGCCCGTAATTTTCTTGACTATCATGAAAACCGCAACATTGAGTTAATGCTGGTTGGTCGTAAAGGGTATGATTTTTTTCGGCGCCGTGATTTTCGCATCACTAATTCTCATGTAAACATTTGCTCTTCACTTAAATTTCAGCACGCGAAAGAGATCGCTCATGAGATCATGGATCTTTACACCAGCGGTGTTTTTGACGAAGTCTATATGGTCTACAATGAATTCAAATCTGTTATGTCGCAGGAGGCTACCCTGGTTAAGCTCCTGCCGATTGAGCCTTTTGGCGAGCCGGTTGAGCATGCTGTTGAATATACTTATGAGCCGGATACGGAGAGCACGATTTCAGTTTTACTACCCAAGCATATCGAAATTCAGATTTACCGCGCTCTTTTGGAATCACTGGCCAGCGAGTATGGCGCCCGGATGACAGCGATGGATACGGCGACCAACAACGCGAAAGATTTGATCCAGAGATTGACTTTAATTTACAACCGGGCACGGCAGGCTTCCATTACCAAAGAGATTCTGGAGATTTCCGGAGGAGCTGAGGCTCTGAAGGGTTAAGTGATAATTTTGCGAGATTACAAATATTTAGAGGAGGAGCGATTTTAATGGGAATTGGGACTGTGACCCAAGTTATTGGACCTGTCATTGATGTCAGGTTTGAGTCGGGGGAACTACCTTCAATTTATAATGCGTTGAGCATTAATAAAGAAGACTGTGAGACCTTGGAAAAAGATATTGTTCTGGAGGTCCAGCAGCATCTGGGAGATAACGTTATTCGCAGTGTTGCCATGTCTCCGACAGCCGGGCTTACCCGTGGGATTAAGGTTACCGACAAAGGCACACCGATCAGCGTGCCGGTCGGAGAGAAGACTCTGGGGCGGATATTCAATGTTTTAGGCGAACCGGTGGACCAGCTTGCTCCTCCTGAGACAGATTTGTATTGGCCGATTCATCGGTCGGCTCCGTCGCTGGAAGATCAGAGCGCGACCACGGAGATTCTGGAAA
This sequence comes from bacterium, assembly GCA_024276815.1. GTDB lineage: Bacteria > JACRDZ01 > JAJRWM01 > JAJRWM01 > JAJRWM01 > JAJRWM01. Next base: position 13,263 of record JAJRWM010000035.1, on the reverse strand, counting down.
CCGGGCTGAAGGTTGTTGACTTGCTGGCGCCTTACGCAAAAGGTGGTAAGGTTGGGTTGTTCGGCGGCGCTGGAGTTGGCAAAACGGTTCTGATCATGGAATTGATTCGGAATATCGCCACTGAGCATGGTGGTTATTCCGTATTCTGTGGTGTTGGTGAAAGAACCCGTGAAGGCAACGACCTCTGGCTGGAAATGAAAGAGTCCGGCGTTCTGAGCAAGACCGCTTTGGTTTATGGTCAGATGAACGAGCCTCCCGGGGCTCGTCTGCGGGTTGGCATTGCCGGTCTCACGATTGCGGAGTATTTCCGTGATGAAGAGGGTAAGGACGTTCTTCTTTTTATTGACAATATTTTCCGTTTTACCCAGGCTGGTAGTGAGGTTTCAGCTCTTTTGGGACGGATGCCTTCCGCTGTTGGTTATCAACCTACCTTGGCGACGGAGATGGGGGCTTTGCAGGAGCGGATCACTTCAACCAAACGCGGGTCTATTACCTCGGTGCAGGCGATTTATGTGCCGGCGGATGATTTAACTGACCCGGCTCCCGCCACCGCTTTCGCCCACCTGGACGCGACGACTGTTCTTTCCAGGCAAATAGCGGAATTGGGTATTTATCCGGCGGTGGATCCTCTGGATTCAAGCTCCAGATTGCTTGACCCCAAAGTGGTTGGCCAGGAGCATTACGAGATTGCCCGCTCAGTTCAGCAGGTGTTACAACAATATAAAGATTTACAGGATATCATCGCGATCCTGGGTATGGACGAACTATCCGAAGAAGATAAACAGGTCGTTGACCGCGCTCGAAAAATACAAAAATTCCTGTCTCAGCCGTTTTTTGTTGCCGAGCAATTTACCGGCACTCCCGGCAAATATGTTCCTCTCAAGGAAACCTTGCGCGGCTTCAAGGAAATTACCAGTGGTCTTCATGACGATATTCCAGAGCAGGCTTTTTATATGATGGGTGGTATTGACGATGTGCTGGAGAGAGCGGAAAAGCTTTCACACTCATAATTACCGGATAATTAATTAGGGGAGGCGGATTTTTTCGTCTCCCTTTTTTTAGATGCGCGAAAAATTCTGGACCCTACCGGGGAGCGGTTGTAATCCGTCAGTGAAGTAGGGAGAACTGCCAGTGTCATTCCCGCATACGCGGGAATCCACTAGAGCGTGCTGCGATCAGGTGTAATCTTTTATTTGCTACCAGCCAACGAAAGTTTTTGTGAGGGGGTTTTAGGGGGAGCGGTTTTTTTCAAAAAAGAGTTCCCCCTAAGAACTTTGCGCTTTGATCTACTAAGCGCCGCGTCTTATTTGGTCGATAGCTTTTGCAGAAGGGCGCGGAAAGTGTCCAAACTCTTTATTTGAGCTAGTTCCCGGTTGTTAATGAGAAAAGCCAGTTCTTCATTTATTCCCAGGCTGGTTGACAACTCAGCTTCCTTGCGGAACAGCTGATGACCCAGTTCCCCCTCAGCCAGAGCTCTTATCTTTTGCGGCTCCAGCTTGAGTGCGATTAAAGCGTCCTGCCAGTATGAACTTTCCACCCGGCTGATTTTCAGATAGGTTAAAAACTTGGCTGGGAAAAGTTTTTTCAGAACCAGCATTCGCCTCGCTTCTTCTTCCTCTCTTAACCCAAGGCGGGCCGAGACTTCATTCTTTTCATCAATGAAGCCGGTAATGTGAAAGTTCACCTTAACAGAAGTTGGGTTTTCTTCAAGATACTCGATAATATCCCTGACGATTTTACGTCCCCTGAGACCCAGCGCGGCGACAAAGATATCAAGCTGGTTGCCCTTAATGTTCCGGTTCACAAAGTAGGAAGCGCCCACTAATCCAGGCTCCAGTGCCAGCATGTCCCCCAGAGGAATAAAACCCTCCTTGACTTCGTTGTAATTATAAGCCTTCCTGACTTGCGGGGAGAATAAATACGCCGGCAATAATTTAAGCGTGTATTTTTCGATTAAGGCCCGCCCCTCAGGGGAATCCTTTTCAACGATGCTTAACTGGACGCCCGGGAAAAGTTGCTCGGTGGTTGTGATAATGTCGAACTGGTTACACATCAAACAATCATCAGCGATAACTACCTGGCAGTTAAAAACAATCGCGTCCTGGTATTCACATTCAGCGTTTAACTGACCGGCATCCACACAACGGCCGATTTTACCCTTTTCGCCGGCGCAATCGGCGTTGGTCAGACATTCCGGTATTTTTTGACAGGTTCTTGAAGCGCTACGCGCCGCCGGAGGGAGGAGACCGCATAAATATTTTCTTAGTTCAAGAGCGCCAAACCCGCCCTGATAAAGAACATTGTTGATATAAAGTGTTGGCGAGGAGGATATCCTTAAGCGCCGGCTTCTTTCCGCATGCTCATTTAGCTGGGCCGTAATTTTCTCTGAGTTTATCTCGTCGGCAGAAACCTCAAGCCCCAGTTCCCGCAGGACATTTTCTCCGCTGACGCCATGGTTGTAAAGAGCTATATAAGCGGATAATTTATCGGGATAAAGATTGGCGACGGCAAGTTGTCGCCGGTCTTCCATCACCTCGCTGTGACCATGCAACGAAGTAAAAGAGTCGCCCTCTTTGTTAACCAGATAGTAAAGGTTTAAATCAACCATCTTGCCCAGTTCCTCCGCCAGGGGGAATAAAACGGTTTCCGCTTCTTTACCATAGGGGCAATCACTCATAACGTACAGGTCTAACTGAACTTTTTTCTCCAGTTTTTCGACGGAGGCCTCATATTCACTTAACAGCGAATCGATTTGGGGATCATTTTTAATATTTTGCTTAAGCTTTATTTCCTTGACCCTGGTATCAACAAGAGAGCGCTTTTCATCAAAAACAAAATCCACCCGGCCAACACTCTTGCCCTGGAAACTGAATTGAGCGAAAACAGTGTCGTTAATCCGGTCAAAAGGACGGGATGAAATTTTGCGGTGGGCATTGATTAACAAATCAATACCGCTGATATTTTTGATTAGCTCCTTTGATAATTCCTCGCCCAGGTGGCTGAGCACAATGATTAAATCTGTCCGCGCCCTCAAGGTCCCCAGGACTTTTCCGGTGGCAACAACCGGATCTGTAATGCGTAACCCTGACAAAGCTTCGCGAAACTCGCCGGTAAGCATTTCCTGAGTCGAAACGCCGATAATACCGACCCTGATGTCGCCAAACTGTTTAATCACATAGGGTCTGGCGAAGAGTTCTCCGCTGGGCCGATAAATATTGTCCGAGATGAAGGCAATCTTTGAAGACAACATTTTCTCGGTTAGATAATCAAGTCCAAAAGCAAATTCCTCGTCCCCCAGAGAGATCACGTAGTAGCCCATAATTTCCATTGCTTTAAGGTTAAAACCTGTTCGGCTTTTATCTGCGCTGACGCCTTGGGTTTTTTCATCATATTTCCCGCCGGCAAAGGCTCCCCCCGCATCCAGCGCCAGGGTTGCCGCCTGTTTCTCTTTTATTGTCCTGATTAAAGTCGAACGGCGCGATAAACCGCCATCAGGGTTTAACGGGCAGTCGCAAGGATAAAGGTAGCTATGGGTTTCACCGGTAAAGAGAACTGTCAGCTTCTCTTCTTTTGAGAAAACACTCACATTAACAAACAGGATTGCAACTAACAAAACCAGGAAAACACGTCGCATCAAAACACCTTCTTTCAAGGCAATTATAGCAGTTATCAATGAAATTTTGACATAATATAGTATTATTAACGAAAAGGCGACATAGCGCAAATTGATTCAACCGGTTGCGGACGGTCACAAGCTCATTCAGAAAGCCCTGGAATCTGTCCATATCCGACCAATGGCAGGACTGGCGAAACAAACCGGCCGTCACGTGGTCTCACCGCTCCAAGCGCCGCTTTTACTGACTGACGCTTCCCTGCCACCCTGGTTCCATTTTCTGACCCGGATTAATTCCTTTAATCTTTTGGCATCCGCAGGCCTGATTCCAGGCTCTGTCCCCGGCATAATTCCTCAATCGGATTCTTAAAACATTAACATGGCAAATTTTGGTTAATAACTACTATAACCTTCTTACTATCAGGTTTCTCCAGGTTAAAATTTTCAGCGCTTGAACTGCTGGCGTGATGGATATGGGGAAAGTGCCGGAAAGAAGCAGGCGGCTTCACCCAATTGCCTTCGGTGCAAAAAGGTGGTTGCAAGGTTCTTGTTTTGCCGCTTAGAAGCTTTTGTTTTGCTCCAAAACTTTATTAAAGGGGGAAGTTTCTGTGGGAGGAGCTAGGGAGAGAGGGTCTGGATTAACTCCTGGACTCTACTTATCACCTCAATGGGAGAGAGTTCGAAGCAGGACTGGTCATGGCGCAAACGTATCTCAACCTTCCCTTCCCGAAGTTTACGCTTGCCAATATTGATCCGTATGGGGATTCCCAGCAGATCAGCGTCTTTGAATTTAACCCCCGGTCTTTCATCGCGTTCATCCCAGATCACATCAACATTTTTCAGGATCAATTCCCGGTAGATTCTTTCCGAGGCCTTGTTAACCTCAGGATATTTAGGATCAAGGCTGGTGAGCACCACCTGGTAGGGAGCGATTGGCAGGGGCCAGATAATTCCGTTCTCATCATGATTCTGTTCTATCGCGGCGGCGATTGTCCGACCGGTTCCGATACCATAACACCCCATGATGATTGGCTTAGCTTCGCCTTTTTCATCCAGGAAAGTTGCGTTTAGCGCGGCGCTGTATTTTGTGCCCAGTTTGAAGATGTGCCCGACCTCAATCCCCCGCATCTCTGAAAGCGTTCCTTCGCACTTGGGACAGGGATCGTTTTCCTCCGCGTTGGCCAAGTCGACATAGGCCTCAACCCGGAAGTCGCGTCCGGCGTTAACGTTCTGGTAGTGAAAATTATTTTCATTGGCGCCGCTCACTAAATTGTCCCGTCCCGCCAGTGAAAGATCGGCGACAATCGGTGTCTTCCCCAGGTTAAACGGCCCGGCGTAACCTGTTTCGGCTCCGGTAACTTCCCTGACAGTGGTTTCGTTCGCCAAAACCAGGGTCGAGACCTTCAAATGGTTTTTCAGCTTGGTTTCGTTAAGCGTCCGGTCCCCGCGGATAAGGGCGGCGACCGTTTGGCCGTCACCCTGATAGAGCAAGGTTTTAATCATGGCTGACGGTTGTACTTTCAAAAAGGCTGAGACCTCGGCGATTGTTCTTTGCCCGGGGGTCGCCACTTTTGTCAGGGGAAGCTGTTCCTGGCTGGCTGGTTTCAGATAGCCGACCGGCGTTTTCTCACGGTTGGCAGCGTAATGACATTTCGGGCAGGCCAGGATCAGGTCCTCGCCATTTCCGGCTAAAACCATAAACTCATGAGAAGAACTGCCGCCGATAGGGCCGGATTCAGCCTCAACTGCCTGGAATTTCAACCCGCAACGCTTGAAGATATTGGAATAAACCTCGTACATTTCCCAATATGTTTTATCAAGATCATCCTGGTTGGTATGGAAGCTGTAAGCGTCCTTCATGCCAAACTCCCGTCCCCGCATAACCCCGAAACGGGGCCTGATCTCATCGCGAAACTTGGTTTGGATCTGATAAAGAGTGAGCGGAAATTGTCGGTATGATTTTACTTCCCGCCGGACCAGGTCGGTAATAACTTCCTCATGAGTCGGTCCCAGGGCGAATTCCCGCTTGTGACGGTCGGTTATTCTCATTAATTCGGGACCGTAGGCCTCCCAGCGTCCGGTTTGCCGCCAAAGAGACGCCGGCGCAAGCGTGGGCAACAACACTTCCTGGGCGCCGGCCAGGTTCATCTCGGCTCGCACGATATTTTCAAACTTGCGCAGGACTTTCAGGCCCAGGGGAAGATAATTATAAACCCCGGCCGCCAGTTTACGAATCAGCCCGGCCCTCAGCATCAGTTGATGCGAGGGAATCTCCGCGTCAGCGGGAGTTTCCCGCATTGTGGGAATTAAGGCTCTGCTCCACTTCATCTTTAGGCGGTTTCTACCTTTGATTCCACTGTGCTTTCAGAAGGCTTTTCAGTTTCTTTGGCGTCAGCTTCTTTTTTCGCTGTTTCCTCTGTCATCGGGCTTTCAACTTTAGCGGCGGCAACTTCTTCAGCCGGCTGGGATTTTTTTTCCTCAGCGGCGGCCGCGTCAGCTTCCCGGCCTTCCAGTTCTTTAGCGCGGCCTTCCAGGACAGCGTTGGCGATGATCGACGCCAGGAGTTTGCCGGCTCTGATAGCGTCGTCATTCGCCGGAATGATATAATCGATGTTTTCCGGGTCAGAGTTGGTATCAACGGCTCCGATTACCGGGATATCCAGCAAGGTCGCCTCGTGCACAGCGTTTTTCTCCTTACGCACATCAATAATAAACACCGCGTCAGGCAAGCGGCTCAGGTTCTTAATGCCACCCAACAAGCGGTTCTTCTTTTCCCGTTCTTTTTCCAGGCCGGCGGCTTCTTTCTTGGGCAACTGGTCAAGGATTCCGGTTTCCGCCATTTTTTCCAGGTGTTTCAACCGGGCGATGCTTTTTTGGATAGTGTTGAAATTGGTTAGCGTGCCACCCAGCCAGCGGTGATGGATGTAGGGCATACCGCAACGATTCGCTTCTTCCTGGATAGATTCCATACATTGTTTCTTCGTTCCGACAAATAAAATAGTCCCGCCCTCTTCAGCGATTTTGCTGACGTAGCGATAAGCTTCCTTGAGCTTCTTCATCGTCTTTTGCAAGTCGATGATATAAATACCATTTCGCTCCCCAAAAATGTACTTCTTCATCTTGGGATTCCAACGACGGGTTTGGTGGCCGAAATGAACCCCGGCTTCCAGTAACTGTTTCATTGATACGATTGCCAATTTGTTGCCTCCACTTTCAGGTTATTTACTTCCGCCGCGCATCACCTTTTACGAGAACCGGGGTATTCCCCGGCACCACCCGAAAAATCAACGCCAGCGTGTTTTTTTGTTTACCCCGGTCAAGTATGATTTCAGGGAAAACGAAAAAGTAATATAGCACATACCAATGAAAACATCAATTGTTTCCCGGCAATTTTTGGAAAAGGGAAGGAACATCGCCCCCCCCAGGGAATATCCTGATACCGGGGAAAGACGACAAGCTGGGGCCGGTCTTGCAATCCGGGTTTTTTGATTTTTCAGTCAGTTTTGATAGAATATGTCCCTGAGGCCTGATCCGGCTGGCTGACGGGAAAGCGGAAAAATGAAAAAAGAAGTTGTTGTTTCTGCCATAGTTGTGAGCTTACTGACGGCCACGGCAATTTACTGGTCAGCGCTCCGGGAACAATCAAGCTACGTAAAAATTAACGGCTACAAGATAACTGTTGAAATCGCCGCTGATCCACTGAGCCGGGAAATTGGTCTGTCAAAACATGAAAAGCTGGCGGATCAACAGGGGATGCTTTTTCTCTTTCCTGATATTGACAACCGTTTCTTCTGGATGAAAGGTATGATGTTTCCCATCGACATCATCTGGATCAAGGACGGCAGGATTGTTGGAATCAATGAAAACACGCCCGTGCCGATTGGCTCAAACTACCCCCACTATATGTCACCAGAACCACTTGATCGGGTTCTGGAGGTTAACGCCGGCCTTTCAAAAAAGTTGAATTTACTGCCAGGGCAGGTAGTTAAGTTCCATCTCTTGACAAAATAGATTCACCCCCGCTATCCCGGAAAAACTCCGCGACCGGTGCGAGGAACGAAGGAACGCCGCTCCGCGGTTAAATAATGGTGGCGGTGCAGGGAATTGAACCCCGGACACTACGGGTATGAACCGTATGCTCTAACCATCTGAGCTACACCGCCAAACAAGAAGGGAATATAACACAAAATAAAATCCAAAGTCAACGTAAAGCGGCGGTCCCAAAAAATGTTCCCGCAAGTTCTCTATAACTCGCCGCGCTCCATCCAGTAACCGTGAACGTTGCAATTCTCAACGACTTTAATCTCTTTGGCTCCTGCCAGCTTAACCGGAATGACCAGGCTCGCTTTGGCCAGGTCGGGTTTTAATGTCCCCCTGAAAACCACCTTGTTGTCCAGATAAACGTCAATAAAAGCAATAAAATGCTCAGGAGTCATCACGTGAGGGATTTCACCAATATCAATGGTCACGCTGGCCGTGTCGCCCTGCTTGCTGACCGTGATATCAGGGATATGCTTTTTCTCGCCTTCGCTAAAATTATTGGGATCGGCCGGCGTTTTGATGATATCGGGATTCGCGCTGAAGTTTTCCCGGGGAACATGACAAATGGGGCACTGCGCCGGGCTGTCGTCACCAAAATAAATATGGCCGCATACTCCACAAACAAAAGTATTCATCGTTTTCTCCTCACAAGTTTTTATTTTAGTTGTTATGATTACAATCCTAACATAAAGGTGCGACTTTCCGGAGGTAATTTAATCAGACCGGTCATCTGTGGCCGGGCCTGAAGTTTGATTGACAAGAAAGGCTGACTGGCATATAATTGGTCGGAGAAAAAGAGGAGTAATCCATATGGTTAAAGCAGTGCGCGGTACGCGTGACATTCTTCCCGGCGAAATGAAACGCTGGCGTTTTATCGAAAAAACGGCCCGCGACGTTTTTGAAGCTTACGCTTTCTCGGAAATCGCCACGCCAATCTTTGAATTCACCGAACTTTTCGCCCGCGGTATCGGCGAAACCAGCGATATAGTATCCAAGGAAATGTATACCTTTGCCGACCGCAAAGGCCGCAGCCTGACGCTCAGGCCGGAAGGAACGGCATCTGTAATGCGGGCTTATCTCGAAAACAACCTGGGCAAGAACGGCGCCGAAGTGACCAAGCTGTTCTATACCGGGCCGATGTTCCGCTATGAAAGACCACAAGCCGGCCGCTACCGCCAGCATACCCAAATAGGCGTCGAGGCTATCGGTTCATCAAAAAGCGCGCTGGACGCCGAAGTCGTTCTGCTTTTAGTGGAATTCCTGACAGCGCTCGGGCTGGAAGGGTTTGAGGTTAATATCAACAGCGTGGGTTGCCCCGAATGCCGACCGGCCTACAAAAAGGAATTGCTGGAATACCTGGAGTCAGTCAACTCGAAACTGTGTTCCGATTGTCAGTGGCGTTACGAGAAAAACCCGCTGCGGGTTTTGATTGCAAACAAAGCGACTGCCAGGCGCATCTGGCCGAAGCGCCTTTGGTGACCGATTACCTTTGCGAAGACTGCGAAAAGCATTTCCAGGGCTTGCAAACCTTGTTAAAAAGAGTAAATGTCGTCTATAAGCTTAACAAAAGACTGGTCCGGGGGCTGGATTACTACACCCTAACGACTTTTGAAGTGCTTCATGGCAAGCTGGGCGCGCAGAACGCTATCGCGGCCGGCGGTCGCTATGATAATTTAATCAAGGAAATCGGCGGCCCGGCGACGCCCGGCATTGGCTTTGCCATGGGACTTGACCGCCTGAGCCTGATTCTGGAGAGCGAAAAGGTGGCAATCCCGGATGAGCGGCAACTGGATGTTTACCTGATTTCGCTGGGACACGATTCCTATAACCAGGCTTTCGAGTTGCTATATATTTTGAGAAAAAAAGGTTTCTTCGCCCAAATCGGTTATGATGACCGCAGCCTGAAAAGTCAACTTAAAATCGCCAACCGCCTGCACGCCCGGTTTGTCTTGATCTCTGGGGAAGAGGAGATCAAAAAAGGCGTCGTTCTGGTCAAGGATATGAGCGCCGGCTCCCAGGAAGAGGTTGATCTGGCGGAGTTGGTTGGCAAACTGACCGATGAGTTGAACCTCTTGAATAAAAAATAACATCAAGCCTGAAAAACATCCTGTTCATTACACACGAATAAAGCTTCATATTGATAAAAGAAAGGTAGTTCATTTTGCGGCGAACACATAATTGCGGACAGTTAACCAAAGATTTGATCGGAGAAACAGTAACTTTGTGCGGTTGGGTGAACAGCTGGCGGGATCATGGCGGCGTGGTTTTCATTGATTTACGCGATCGTTACGGAATCACCCAGATTGTCTTCAATCCTTAGACAGACGAGGGTTTACACCGGCGTTCGCACGGACTGCGCGGCGAATATGTGCTGGAGATCAAGGGCGAGGTAAACGCCAGGCCCGCCGGGACTGTCAACACCAGGATAACGACTGGTGAGATCGAGATCATGGTAAAAGAGTTAAGCGTGCTGAACTCAGCGAAACCGTTGCCGTTCCCACCGGAAGACGATATCAAGGTCGGCGAGGAGACCAGGTTGAAATATCGTTACCTGGACCTGAGAAGGCCACGAATATTTCAAAACATGTTGTTGAGACACCAGGTTTGCCAGCTCACGAGAGAATATTTCAACAGCCTGGATTTTCTGGAAGTGGAGACGCCGATCTTAACCAAGAGCACTCCTGAGGGCGCCCGGGATTATTTGGTCCCCAGCCGGGTGAACGAGGGCCGTTTTTACGCCTTGCCCCAATCGCCGCAGTTGTTTAAGCAAATTTTGATGGTCAGCGGCTTTGACCGCTATTATCAAATTGTCAAGTGTTTTCGCGACGAGGATCTGCGGGCTGACCGGCAACCGGAATTCACCCAGATCGACCTGGAAATGTCCTTTGTCGAACCTGAGGATGTCATGCTGGTCACTGAAGAGCTGATAAAAAAGATATTCAAGAAGATACAGGGTAAAGAATTGACGACTCCTTTCCGCCGCCTCGATTATGACACGGCAATCGCTAAATACGGTAAGGACGCGCCAGACTTGCGCTTTGGGTTGGATCTGGTTGAGATAACCACCCTCGCCGCTAAATGCGGATTCAAGGTTTTCCAAAAAGTGGTCGAAAACGGTGGTATAGTAAAAGGCGTCAAATATCCGGGCGGTGAAAAACTCTCGCGGAAGGATATCGACGACCTGACTGAATTCGTGGCGATTTACGGCGCCCGGGGTTTAGCTTGGCTGAAGATCACGCAAGATGGGCCCCAGTCGGTTATCGCCAAGTTTTTTAGCGCGGAGGAATTGGCCGGCATTCAGGAAGCGTTTGCCGCTGAAGTTGGCGACCTGATCTTTTTTGTCGCCGACCAGCCCAAAATCGTTAATGACGCCCTGGCTAATCTCCGGAAGAAAATCGCCGAGCAACTGGATTTGATTAAAAAAGGCGAACTGGCTTTTTGCTGGGTGGTGGATTTTCCGCTGTTCGATTATAACGAGGGCGAGAAAAGGTATGAGGCTCTTCATCATCCTTTTACCTGTCCTACAGTCGAGGATATTGAGGAATTAACCAAAGCTCCGGGAAAAGCCCGGTCTTTGGCTTATGACCTGGTTCTGAACGGTACGGAGATTGGCGGCGGTAGCATTCGTGTTCACAATTACGATTTGCAGAAGGCGCTTTTCAAAATTATTGGTATGGATGACGAGGAAGCGTCGCGGCGGTTTGGTTTTCTTCTGGAGGCTCTTAGCTTTGGAGCGCCGCCGCACGGCGGGCTGGCTCTGGGACTGGACCGGCTGGTAATGTTGCTGACCGATTCGGAGTCGATTCGGGATATTATCGCCTTTCCGAAAACGCAAAAAGCTGTTTGTCTTTTGACCGAAGCCCCCGGCGAGGTCAGCAACGCCCAGCTTGGGGAATTGAGTTTAAAGCTTGACACCTGACCCGCGCCCGGAATATTATTGTGACTGGCGGCTTTGGGAACAAGACCTTATTGATGTATCCAGGTCTGGTTGTTTTTGGTAATTTGCTGTGATGGAAAAGATTTGCCCGGCCGATTGGTCTTGACAAATTAAACTGTTTTTTATTGACAGTCAAGAAAAATTGGTGATAACATAGATTGTAAGGGGAGTTATCAGTATTTTTGTACAATAAAAAGGAGGAAGGGTGGTGAAAAAACGGAAAATGAACTTTCCCAGGGGACATTATTTATCAAAAAGGATTATTATAAGCATTTCATTATGCGTCTTTATAACGCTTTTTGTTTCCGGTTGCCGGCCGAACATCAAACAGCAGGATGAAATGGAAGCCGCTAAACAGAAAGCCGCTAATGCGATTCAGGGAGCCAAGTCGGCTATCGCCAGCGCGGAAAGCCGCATCAAGCAGGCACAGGATATGGCCGCCAAGACCAAGGGCGGTAGCCTGAATGATACCTGGTCGCCGAGTTTGGCCAAGGCCAGGGAATTGCTGGCTCAGGCGCAAGGCGTATTCAGCGAGGGAGCCAAGTCGCACAAGAAGGCGTCCAGCGGCAGCGTCGCCAAAGTTCTGAAAATATACGCTGAAGCCGAGAGCCTGGCGAAGCAAAGCCTGGAGCAGGCGAATATCGCTGGTTCCAAAGCCTACGCAGAGTATAAAAGGTTAAAAGCGATCCATGACAAAGAACTGGCGGAAGAAAAGGCCCGCAAGCAGAAAGCCGGCCGTTTGAAGGATCTGACCAGCGAAGTCAGAAAATACCAGGGACTGCTGGAGAAAGCCATCAAGAGTGGCGATCCCTTCGAGGTCGCCCGCCTGATGGTTAAGCTGGCGGAAGCGGAACTGAGCCTGGACAAAGAAAGGCTGGCCCAGGATCTGACGGATAAGGCCGCCGTTAGTAAGGCGCAAAAAAGGTTGGCCGACAATAAAAACCTGGAAAACCGTCTGAAGAAGGCCAAGGCCGATATGGAAGCGGCCAAACGTCAGTATGATGACGCCAAGGGCAAACGAACGAAGTTGGCTAACAAGGTCGAACAGTTGAAATCCGAGATAGCGCGTCTGCGTGATGAGATAGACACCGCTAGCCTGGATAAGAACAATGTGGAAGACAAGATTAAGCAGAATCAATAAATTGTTCTCTAAGAAAGGAGGGATAGGGTTGCAATGAAACAAAACAATTTTCGCAGTCTTGGAAAAGTGGCCCTGTGCCTGGTCTTTACTCTGGGTTTGATACTTCCCGGTATGTTACGCGCTTCCGATAAAGTCAGTGAAGCCCTTTATACTCAGGGAACGGCGATAGTTGAAAAAGCGATTTCTGATTACAAAGCGAAAGAAGCGGAATACCGTAAACTGTACGAAGAAGAAATGGCTAAAATAGAGGCGTTGAAGGGTGAAATAAATCGTTTGCAGGAAGAGAGAGCTCAGGCTTCCGGCGAACTTGATACTCTTAATGATGATATTCGGAGGTTGCAGAGGCAACTGAGGAAGCTTTCTGAAATGCCAACCAGCTATACAGTCATTAAAGGCGATTGTCTGTGGGTCATAGCTGGCTACAAGAAGATCTACAACAATCCCTATAAATGGGTAAAGATTTACAGCGCTAACCGGGATAAGATAAAAGATCCTGATCTGATCTATCCTCAACAGGTCTTCAAGATTCCC
>JAJRWM010000034.1 GCA_024276815.1 bacterium | reverse complement strand
CCTGTCCGAAGGCTCTCATAGTTATTCCATTATCGTCAGCAATAACGCCGGCGTTGCCCGGCCGCCCGGAACAAATTATTATTACCTTAATGTCGACAACACTCCGCCGGAGCTGAGCGCTTTGTTTTAAAAGGGGCGGGCCTGTGATAAGAAAAAAACATCTGTTCCTGGTTGTGATCCTGGCGCTGGCGGCTTTTTTCCGCTTGTACGGTCTAAACTGGGGCCGGCCTTTCAGTTTGCATATTGATGAAAGAAATGTTCAGGCCGTGACCTGGAAATTGGCCGGAAACATCAGGACCAGCGGCTCCTTTAACCCGATGTTTTCAGCTTACGGGGCCTTGCTGTTTTATTTAATCCTGCCGCTGAAGTTAATCTTCCACTCGCCGGAAAACCTCCTTTTAGGCAGTCGGGTTGTCGGGGCTTGCCTGGGAATTTTCACGGTGTTTGTTATCTATCGGTTAGGCGAAAAATTTCACGACAGCCGCGTGGGACTGCTGGCTGCTGTTTTTACCGCTTGCAGCGTTGTTCTCTGGCGGGAAAGCCACTTCTATACTGCCGAGACCCCCTTGCTGCTTTTTATCGCCCTGGCGTTGAACGCCGGTTTCGATATCCTGAAAACCCGCGAGAAACGGTATTATCTGTGGTTCGGGATTTTCATGGGCCTGGCCGCCTCCGTAAAGCTGGTCTCGATACTGCTGATCGTGCCGTTAATTACCGCGCATCTTGGCTATCGTAACGGCTTTGGCGACCGGGTCAAGGCGATGCTCCATCCGTCTGTCTGGGCGACCATTCTGTTATCCATAACAATATTTCTGGGCCTGAATCCTTATTGCTTGCTGGAACCGGCGAGTTACTGGCGCAAAAGCACGTCGGCCGATCTGCTCTGGAACGCTTTGATGGTCAAGGGTATCGTCCTGCCTCCTTGGACCGTGCAGTTTCTCGACCGGGTCAAGGGGTTATATGAACTAACCGCTCTCTACCCCTGGGCGGTCGGCTTTCCCCTGGCTTTAGCGCTTTTCCTGAGTGTCTTCCGGGCGTTGAATAAAACGGATGAAAAATATTACTATCTCCTGAGCTGGATATTGCCCTATTTGATCCTGACCGCCAACTGGCAGGTTAAATTTATCCGCTATACCATTCCCGTAATTCCCTTTTTGAATATCCTGGCCGCTGACTGGCTGACAGGCGGTCGGTGGCGGTCGGTCAAGTTAAGAAACGCGATCATCTTATCAGTTGTTTTAGGGACTTTCATCTACAGCGCGGCCTATCTTAATATTTACCGCCATCCCGACAGCCGTATCGAAGCCAGCCGGTTCCTGATGAACGAAGCGGTTGGCAAAAAGACGCTGACCGAAGTCGACGAAGGCTTTATCCTCACGGATCTTTTGCCGGAAAATCATGGTCTTTCACTGGTTAACCTGGATTTGTTTTACCAGAACAATAACCCCCGAAGCCGCAAGGCATTGCTGGATATCGCTTTGAAAAAGGCGGATTATCTTATTCTGAGTTCCAATAACTACAGCCGCTTCGCCCGACTGCCCAAAAGGTTCCCGGTTCTCTCCAGATTCTACCGGGAGCTGTTTGCCGAACGGCTTGGTTTCGTGAAGATAAAGAGCTTCAAGCGTTATCCGCGAATCTTCGGCTGGACCATCAAGGATGACTACGCCGAACTGACTTTCCGGCTGTTCGACCATCCCCGGATAACCATTTTTAAAAAAATGAAACCAAACCAAGGTTTTCGGGCCGGATAAATATGGGTGGGGGGAAATCTTTCACCATTACCGGAAGTTTCTTTTGCCAACTGCCGACTAAAGTTTTTGTGAGGGGGGGTGGGGAGTGGTTTCTGTCTGAAAAGAATTCCCCCAAGGTTCCTCTGCCTTACCTGGCTTGTTAAGCGCTTTAGAAGGTTTTATCTTTGCCTCTCTCTGTCAGGGGGCGAAATAAACAAAAGGGATATCCCAGCAAAGGTGGACAATAATCGCCGGCAACAAGCCGCCCCGGTAATAAACCCAACCCCAGATCAGCCCCAGCAGAAAATCAATGGGGCCGGCCAGCGAACCGCCCCCCCAGCCTCTTATCCCGCTCAATAAGGCGGTGAGCAGGATCGCCTTTCGCGGTGAAAAATGCTCCGAGAAAAACTCCTGAAGATAGGCCCGGTAAAAGTATTCCAAGGCGACTACGATCATAATCACGCCGCTGACCGAAAGAAAAGGATTCATCTCTATCCAGGGCTGGACAAAAAAACTCCACTGGTTGACGTCAACCAGCCCGGCGAATTCCGGATTGGCGGCAAAAAACGCGTGCGCGTAACGCATCAGGCCATATATGATCAACATTAAAGCGGAGCCGCCCAACGTCAGGGGAATGACCCCGGGGTTTTCCTTCAGGAACTGATAATTGGTTGCTCCAGCCAGGTGAATCCCGCCGAGAAGCATCAGGAAAAAGTAAACCAGGTTGGAGTAAGGCCTTGGGCTGAAAGGCTGATAGAGCAGGAAAAAGCCGATGATCGCCAGCAGGTTGGCGACTACCAGTACTTTCATCCTTTGGGGCTGAAGTTCAAATAACTGCTTCATTATGAGTGGCCTAAATAAACGTCAAGCAGAGTGAATATAAATAAGGTCATGCCCATCGTCGTGTTGACGGAAAGAAAAGCGGTCGGAACCTGGGATAAATCCTGAGGGGTCACAATGTGGTGCTCGTAGAGCAGAATGCCGCAACCAAAGACCAGGCCGATCAGGTAAAAAACACCCAGGGGCAACAAGAAATAAAGCCAGACCAGGAACAGCAAGGTGACCAGGTGGAAAAATTTCGCTACATATAAGGCGCGTTCAATGCCCAGCCAGCAGGGCAGGGAGTAGAGACAGTTCGCTTGGTAATAATCAGTGTCCCTGGTATCGGAAATGACATCAAAACCGGCGACCCAGAAAACCACCGCCAGGGAAAGAATAATCGCCGGCAGGTCAATGCTGCCGCGGATGGCGACCCAACTGCCAAAGGGCGCGAAGGCCATAACCAGCCCTAAAACCAGGTGCAGCGTCCAGGTGAAACGCTTCATGAAAGGATACAGGCTGATCAAAGCGATGGGCAGCGGCGAGAGCTTTAAACACAAGGGATTCAACATGCCGGCGGCTAACAGGAAAAAAGCGAGCATCGCAGCGGCGAACAAGGAAACCTGCCAAGGTTGTAATTGGCCGGTAGGTAAAAAACGGCTCTTGGTGCGGGGATTGACCGCGTCGATCTTGTGGTCGATCAGGCGGTTAAGGGCCATGCCTAAATTACGCGAGGAAATTAAAGCCACCAGTATCCAGAATATCTGCCAGAAACTGGGCAGACCGCCGGCGGCCAGGATCATGCCGATAAAGGCGAACGGCAGGATTAACATGGTTCTTTTAAACAGAGTCAGCCGATGAAGAAGCTTCAGAGTGTCCCAGACATTTCCCGTCATGATTAAATTTTCTTCTTTAAATCAATTCCATATTCAGACCATTGCCTGGTGACCATCCTGATCGTGCCCTTATCCATTTCAGCCAGATCCGGCCACTTCCGGGTATGACCTTCCTCGGGCCACTTCCGGGTGGCGTCAATCCCCATTTTGCTGCCAATGATCGGGGTGCGGCTGGCATGGTCCAGAGCGTCAACCGGCCCTTCGGTAAACATGACGTCGTTTTTGGGATCAATGCTGTTGCCGACCCGCCAGATAACTTCGCTCAAATCATGGACGTTAACTTCCTTGTCTACCACGATGATGATCTTGGTAAACATCATTTGCCCCAGTCCCCATAAAGCGCTCATGACTTTCCGCGCGTGCCCCGGGTAGTGCTTGTCGATGGCGACAATGGCGATGTTGTGAAAAACCCCCTCCTGCGGCAAATTCATGTCGGTAATTTCCGGCAGGGTCATCTGCAGCAAAGGGCGGAAAATTTTTACCAGGGCCTGCCCCATATAGCAATCCTCGCGGGGCGGCTTACCGGTCATGGTCGTCACGTAAACCGGGTTCTTACGCATCGTGATGGCCTTTAGATGAAACACCGGATAATCCTCCGCCGGAGAATAGTAGCCGGTGTGGTCGCCAAAAGGACCCTCTAAATGTTTTTCCCCGGGAAGGCATACTCCCTCGAGAATAATATCGGCGTTGGCCGGGACTTCCAGGTCCACGGTTTTACATTTAACCAGTTCCACCGGCTTGTTCCTTAAGAAGCCAGCCAGCAGCATTTCATCCACTTCATCGGGCAGGGGCGCGCCGGAGGCGAAATAAGTCGCCGGGTCGCCGCCAATCGCGATGGCTACCTCCAGCGGCTGATTCTTTTCTTCAGCCAGCCGGTAATGGTGAGCGGCGTGTTTGTGGATATGCCAGTGCATACCCAGCGTGCGCTTGTCATGCACCTGTAGCCGGTACATCCCGCAGTTGCGGGAACCGGTCTCGGGGTTTTTGGTGAAGACCATCGGCAGGGTTATAAAACGGCCCCCGTCTCCGGGCCAGAAATGCAGGACCGGAATCGCGGCCAGACTGGGATTTTCCGTGTTGACGACTTCCTGGCAGGGGGCGCCGGAGACCATCCTGGGAGCGATGTGGGCGAACTTGCGCAACTGGGACAGTTTTTTGATCTTCTGCCAGAAAGTAGCCGGCGGTTCGCCTTTGAAAACCTCCCTGATGTTGTTGGCGATATCCTCGATATGATTTACTTCAAAGGCCAGCGCCAGTCTCTCGTACGTTCCCAGCGCGTTGATCAGGACCGGCATCTTGTAACCCTTGATGTTCTCAAAGAGGAGAGCCGGGCCGTATTCGGACACTACGCGGTTGTTGATTTCGGCGATCTCCAGGAAAAAATCAACTTCTTTTTTTATGCGGACTAACTGGTTGTTTTTTTCCAGGGTCGCGATAAAATCCATCAAATCTTTATATGCCATACATTTCCCCTGAATGAAAAAAGATGAGTTTTGATATCATTTGTAGAAAACAACGATATATGATTATACCACACTATAAAGGATTCGGAATCTTTTTTATCTTTTGGAGTTCCCCGAAAATTTTGGGAAAGAAGGGTTTGGGAGAAATCCCTTTTAGACTTCGCTAAAAAACAGCTCGTCGATAGATATGTAAAAAGGGTGTCTCCCAAGGTTTTTCCTGTTCCACTTACCTTGAAAAACCTATCTTACATATAGTTATAGTTAACCAACTCGCTTTTTTGGGGGAACTCCAATTTTATCTTGCCTAAATAGTTTAATCGTAAATGAGAATAAAAAACATGGGGCAAGGTTTGAAATTCATTGTCTGAGTGAATACTCAATGATAGAATATTAAAAACTAAAAGGGATATTTTATGCGTTTAACCATGTCAACCAATTGGGATGAAAGACTCTACCGGGAACTGGCCGGTCTGCCAATAACCACGTACTACGGCAAGCTCAAGGAAGATGTCGTGGGCGGGGGGCGTCCTTCCTACCTGCTTCCGCAAGTAAGCCGCGAGGAAGTCGCCCGGCAGGTTGACTTGATACATCAGGCCGGCGCTGAGTTCAACTACGTGCTGAACAGCGCCTGTCTGGGCAATCGCGAGTATCAGGAATTGTATCAGCGGCGGTTGTTTGAACTTTTAGGCTGGCTGGTTGATATCGGAACCGATATGGTAAGCGTCGCGGTGCCTTACCTGATCGAACTGATTAAACGCCGTTTCCCCGCTCTTAAAGTTTCCGCTTCCATTTTCTGCCATATCGATAATCTTCACATGGCCCGGTTTTATGAAAAGCTGGGCGTTGATGAAATTACCATAATTCAAAGTCTGAGCCGCCAGCCCGCCATCCTGCGGAAATACCGCAAGGCCCTGAAGGTTGACTTGCAGGTAATAGTCAATAACGCCTGTCTGTTTGGCTGTCCGTTCCGCCGCTATCACAGCAATATCAACTCTCATTCATCCCAGTGTGGTTACGAGTTTCAGAATGTGAAAATAGATTACCCGGTATTAAACTGCAGTAGTGTCCGGTTAAGCAATCCCGTGGAAATTATCCGCTCCCCCTGGGTGCGCCCCTAAGACCTGCGCTACCTGGAAGCCGTCGGCGTCGACAAGTTCAAGATCGCCGGCCGTACCAAGTCCACCGATTGGCTGATTAAGGTGGCCAAAGCCTATGCCTCCCGTTCCAGCGGTTCCAATACCGCCGATGTTATTAACTTTCCTCATGGAGCCGGAGCCGTCGTTAAGGGGCCGGGCGAAGATTTCCCCTCTGTTGAGATATTCATAGATAATGAAAAACTG
Organism: bacterium; assembly: GCA_024276815.1. Classification (GTDB taxonomy): domain Bacteria; phylum JACRDZ01; class JAJRWM01; order JAJRWM01; family JAJRWM01; genus JAJRWM01. The sequence goes on along the minus strand of JAJRWM010000034.1, from coordinate 3,758 downwards.
GACGGCTATTTTGATTTTTTTGCCGATCTTGACTGCCGACAAAGGGATTGTGAACAATGCGGTTACTGTGCTAAGATCGCTGAGCAGGCAGTTATCATTAATTCCGAAAATAAAGCCGCGGTGTTAAAAAGCTATCAGGAGATACTGTCAAAGCTAAAGGGTGGACAAGCATGACCGGATTGAAACCGGCGTATTACCGGGAACACTTGAATCAAATCGCCAATGTCTATGACCGCGCGGTTGGCTTTATCACCTTCTTTATCGGCGGCGAAAGACGTTTCCGGAAGCAGGTTATCGGGGAACTGGGAGTCAAAGCCGGTCACCGGTTCCTGGAAATTTGTTGCGGCACCGGCACCTTGAGCCTGATCGCGGCTGAAAATGGGGCAGAGGTCACGGGAATTGATCTCGCTGAAAATATGTTGAGAGTGGCGGCTGAAAAAGCGGAAAAAAAAGGCCTGAAAGCCGTGTTCGAGCAGCATAACGCTGAAGATATCAAGCTGGCGGACGGGAGTTTCGACCGTATCCTTATCTCTTTTGGCTTGCATGAACTGCCGCTCGAAGCTCAGAAAAACACCCTGCGGGAGATCAAGCGGCTACTGAAGCCCGGCGGCCAGGCGATGATCGTTGATTACGGTCCCTCGTATGGCCTGCCCGGGGTTGTTTATCGACTGTTGTTGCGCTTTACCGAAGAACCAACGGTGCGGCAATTCATCAAGGAAGACCTGATCAAAATGTTGCATGAAGCAGGCTTCAGTAGCACCAGCCTGACGTACAGGTATTTTGATACGATGCGCTATCTTAAGTTTTCTCCTTAGCTTTTTAGCTTTGTTGTCCGCCGGGTGTTTTACAACCCCAAAACAACCTTTATCTTTTAATAGCTGTGGCTACTTGTTCAACTGTTAAAACAGTTGCGAAACGCGCTTTTATCAGAGCTTGGCTAACCATGATATTCGGCTTGACAGAGGGATGGGGGCATGATAACCTTCGACAATAGGACGTCGCTTCTTGAGAGGCTGGCCGGTTTTCGTCGCGGGCTTATCCGGGCCGCGGTCGTTTTAATCGTCGGGACGGCAGTAGGCTATTTGTTTAGCGATCAACTGTTTTTCTGGGCCGCGGCGCCCTTCGAAAAGTTGGTGGCCGGTCCAGGAACGGGCGTTTTTGATGTTCAGAAGAGCCTGATTTTTGTTACTCCTCTGGAGGCTTTTGCCGCTCGTCTGAAACTGGCTCTTTTCGCGGCTTTTCTGGTCGCTCTGCCCTTTTTCTTCGCCGCCGGGTGGGCCGGCGTGTTTGAGGAAGAGCGTGGCGGTTTTATACGTAACGTTTCGCTGAGTATGGGCTGTTCCGTGTTTGTCTGGAGCGGAGCGGCCTTCGCTTATTTTTTGATCTTGCCGGTAGCGCTGAAGTTTTTTTTAAGCTTTACCAGTCCCGCCCTGGCCGCGACCTGGTCGGTTGGCAGATATACCAGTTTTGTTATTCAGTTTTCCCTGGTTTTTGGTATTGTTTTCGAGTTGCCGGTTATTATTCTGGCCCTGGGACGCTTGGGGCTGGTGAATGCGGATATTTTAAGAGCGTATCGGGGCTATGCTGTTGTGGGTATCTTCATCGCGGCTGCGCTCCTGACACCTCCTGATGTTGTTACACAGCTTTTTATGGGAGTGCCTCTGTTGCTTCTGTATGAGCTGAGTTTATTATTGTTGGGATGGTTTGGTAAAGCAAGCGAGTAATCAGGGAGAAGATTTTTGGCTCAATTATTGATTTTAGTGTTAAACCAGGAAGAGTTGCTGGATGATGTTCTGTCGGCTTTTATGGAGGTAGGCATTTCCGGGGCGACCATTATTGACAGTGTTGGCATGGGGCGGGTTTTGTCCTATGACGTTCCGATCTTCGCCGGCCTCAGGCAAATGATTCAGGGACAAAGGCCTTATAATAAAACGATCTTTACGGTTATCAAGGATGAACATAAGATTGATGAGATAATCCAGGTCGTTGAGCAGATTTGCTCAAGCCTTGACGAGCCGGGGACGGGGTTGATCTTCGCAGTCCCGATCACGATGGTTAAGGGGATGGCAAAGGAAGCCTGAAATGTTTGAGGACCTTTTCAATTTCAAAGCCAAGCGTAAAATAATCCAGGAAGCGAGTTGGGCTTCCATCCTTGGTTTGTACTTGGGAATCAGTCTGGCTGTCGGCTTGGTGATGGGTATCGGGCTCGACAGGATGTTGGGCACGAAGCCCTGGTTCACCTTTATTTTCCTGGGTTATGGTGTCCTGGCCGGATTTAAGTATTTACATGATGGCTATAAACAAGGGAAATGGTAAAAACCCGGGCTTGGATAGCAACCGGCGGCTGGTTAATCTTATTGAAAAAATTTGTTGGTTTTTTGCGATTGGCTGTGTTATAATTGCGTCAATTTTTAAGAGAACAGATGTCATCCTGGGTATTCTGGCTGGCTTTTTAATAACCCTGTATAATTTTAAGTATTTATGTTTAAGCCTTGACAAGCTTTTTGGCGGTAAATCGGAAAAGGTTAAAGTTGGCTGGCTGGACGCTTTCCATTTTGTTCGGTTGCTTGTCTTGGGGCTGTTGCTTTATTTCGCGCTGGTCTATCTCAGGGTAAGCGCCCTGGGGTTAGTTGGCGGCGTGGTCTTGGTGGTAACGGTAATTCTGTCTTGCGGCATCTATTGGTTCGGGAAGGAGGATTTCACTAACAATGCGTAAATGGCTTGGAAGTGGCTTGGTTGTTTTTGCTTGTATTCTGTCGCTGCTTCTTATGAGTAGCCCTGTTCTGGCTAGGAATGCTGTCAATAAGCATAAGTCGGAATCAGCGGCTCAAAAAGCAGAACACGGAGCCAGGGCCGAAAAAACCGCCGGCGCTCATGAAGCCGTTGGCGGCAATGAGGAAAGTCATGAAGAGGCGGGCGGGGGGCACGAGGAAGCGGGTGGATTGTTTTCTATCGAGCCTGGTTTCCTGTTGCATCTGACGATTCCCGTGATTTTTCCCAAAGACCCGGCTTGCGATCACTCCGGCATGAGGGCGTTTCAAAAGTTTCATCATACCGCGGAATGCGGGGTGCCTAACATAGTCGTGGTTACCTGGCTGATTATGGGTATCTGGATAATGCTGGCCCGAAAATCGACCAAAAAGCTGGAGACCATTCCCGGCCGCTTCCAGTGTTTCTTCGAATATATTGTTGACGGTGTCAACGGCTTTGTCGATGATACGATTGGTCATCATGGCCGTCATTTTCGGCCCCTGATCGGCACTCTGGCGATCTATATTCTGAGCGCCAACTATTTTGGCCTGGTTCCCGGGATGGCGTCGCCGTCAGCGAACCTGAGCAATAACGCGGCTGTCGCCCTGGTGGTGTTTTTCTTTACCCACTACGCCGGTTTCCGATTCCAGGGTAAGCATTACCTGAAACATTTTACCGGGCCGATGATGGCTTTGGCGCCCTTGATGGTGCCGTTGCATATAATTGGCGAACTGGCCCGGCCGATGTCGCTGTCGTTGCGGCTTTTCGGTAATATCGCGGGGGAGGAAATCGTTATTTTCGTTCTTTACGTTCTTTCGGCCTACGCGTTGCCGGTGCCCATGATGGCCTTCGCCATGTTCGGCGGGTTGATTCAAACGGTGGTTTTTGTTTTGTTGTCCAGCATCTACATTGCCGGGGCAGTATCTCATTCTGAAGAGTAGAATAATAAAAATCTTTAAGGAGGTTGTTGAATTTTAGAATGGATGTCAATATTTTCAGCACAGTTT
>JAJRWM010000033.1 GCA_024276815.1 bacterium | reverse complement strand
TTCGGGTAAAGAAAAAGGTAAGCAGGGAGCCGTGCTGAAGGTTGATTCGAAAAACTCCCGGGTTATCATTGAGAAGGTTAATTTTGTCAAGCGCCACACTCGTCCCTCCCAGAGCAATCCACAGGGCGGGATTGTTGAAAAGGAAGGCTCTATTCACAGCAGTAACGTGATGCTGTGGTGCGGCAAGTGCAACCAGGCTACCAGGGTGAAGCGCGAAGAACTGAAAGAGGGCGGCAAGGTTCGGGTTTGCCGAAACTGCGGCGAGATGTTCACTGTGAAGGGTAAGTAAGAGAATGACGGCAAGATTAAGAGAAAAATACAAGAAGGATATCGCGCCAGCCTTGATGGAGAAGTTCAAATATGGCAACGTGATGCAGGTGCCAAGATTGGTAAAGGTTGTGCTTAATATTGGTATGGGCGAAGCTGTCCAGAACATCAAGGCTCTGGAGGCGGCTGTCGAGGAGATGACTTTGATCGGCGGTCAGAAGCCGATTATCAGGCGGGCGAAGAAGTCCATATCATCTTTTAAATTGCGAGAAGGCGTTCCGGTTGGCTGTATGGTTACTTTGAGAAGCGATGTGATGTACGAGTTTATCGACCGCTTTACCAACGTCGCTCTGCCCCGTATCCGCGACTTCAGAGGGTTGTCGCCTAAATCGTTTGATGGCCGCGGCAACTATTCAATGGGGATCAGGGAACAGATCATCTTTCCGGAAATTGAGTATGATAAAGTCCATTCCATTCATGGAATGAATATCTGTGTCGTGACAACGGCAAAAACTGATGAGGAAGCTCGTGAGCTTTTAAGGCTGATGGGATTTCCCTATAGAAATTAAGGAGAGAAAGTGGCCAGAAAATCTTTAATAGCCAAGGCAAAAAAGAAACCCAAGTATTCTACGCGCGCCTATAACCGCTGTCCTCTCTGTGGTCGTCCCCGGGCGTTTCTTCGTAAGTTTGAGATGTGTCGGCTGTGCTTCCGCAAATTGGCGCTGTATGGTCAAATCCCAGGCGTGATAAAGGCTAGCTGGTAGCCAGAGAAGAGTGAAGGAGAAAGTATAAAAGATGCCTGTTACCGATCCAATCGCTGATTTTTTGACGCGAATACGAAATGCCAATCAGGTTAAGCATGAAAAAGTTGATATGCCCGCTTCAAAGCTGAAGGAAGAATTAGCCGGTGTTTTGAAGGGCGAAGGGTATATCAGAAATTATAAAAGAATTGAAAACCGTAAACAGGGTTTTTTGAGAATATACCTGAAGTATGATGAGAAAAATGACGGCATAATCTCCGGCTTGAAGCGGGAGAGCAAACCGGGTTGCCGGGTCTATAAAAAATGTGAAGACTTGCCGAGAGTTTTGGGCGGTTTGGGTATTTTGGTGGTTTCAACCTCAAAAGGCATTATGACCGGGCGTCAGGCAAAGAAGGAGAGAGTCGGAGGCGAGATCCTCTGCTCTGTCTGGTAAGTAGGGAGTTTATAGTATGTCAAGAATTGGTGCCAATCCGCTGCCTATACCCGAAGGGGTGAAAGTGCAGTTGAAAGATAATGTGATCAGCGTCGAAAAAAAAGGGGCGATCTCCTGGGCTTTTCCCCGGGATTTGACGGTGAAGGTCAGCAAGGAAGAGATTGTTATTACCCGTCCGTCTGACAGCAAGACCCACAAGTCTCTGCATGGTCTGACCAGGGGTATTATAAAAAACATGTTGGTCGGGGTGACTGACGGGCATTCGAAAAAGCTGGAAGTCGCCGGGGTTGGTTACCGCTGGAAAATGGAGGGGAAAAACCTGAACTTGCAACTGGGTTTTTCGCATCCGGTTAACTATACGCCTCCGGCGGGAATTGAAATTAACGTTATTGACAACACCAATTTGACTATTTCAGGCGTTGATAAGCAATTGGTTGGTCAGGTCGCGGCTGACATCCGCAAGTTTCGCCCGCCCGAACCTTATAAAGGCAAGGGGATCCGCTATTCTGATGAGAGGATTTGGCGTAAAGCGGGCAAAACCGCGGCTAAATAAATTTAAGGAAAAGATAAATGTGTGCTGTTAAAACCAGAGAGCGGATTCAGAAAGCTCGACATAACAGAGTGCGGCGTAAAGTTATCGGCACTTCCGCGAGGCCCCGGTTGGCGGTTTACAGAAGTACCAGGAATATTTACGCGCAGATAATTGATGATAGTGTTGGGCGGACCCTGATTGCCGCCAGTACGCTGGAGAAGGACTTTAAGGATAAAACGGAATCCGGCTGTAACAAGGGCGCCGCTCGTATTGTGGGCGAATTAATTGCCGCCAAGGCCAAGGCCAAAGGGATTGAGACGGTGGTTTTTGATCGGGGCGGATTCCGCTATCATGGGCGGGTTAAAGAATTAGCGGAAGCGGCTCGGGCCGCCGGCCTGCTATTTTAGGAGGAATAGGACTTTGAAGCGGATTGATCCCGAAGGATTAGAGCTTAACGATAAGGTTGTTAAAATCAGGCGGGTTGCCAAGGTAATGAAGGGCGGCCGTCGGTTCAGCTTCGCTTCCCTGGTTGTTGTCGGCGACGGCGCCGGCTATGTTAGCGAAGGATATGGCAAGGCTCGTGAAATTCCGGACGCGATTCGCAAAGGGATTGAAAAAGCCAAAAAGAATCTGATTAAGGTTCCCATTGAGAATGGCACCATACCCCACGCCGTAATAGGTAAATTCGGGGCGGCCAGGGTTTTACTGAAACCTGCTTCCCCTGGTACCGGGGTCATCGCCGGTACGCCGGTGCGTGCGGTCATGGAAATGGCCGGTGTCCATAATGTGCTCAGTAAATCTCTGGGTTCCAGTAATATAATTAATATCGTCAAAGCGACTATCGAGGGGCTGACAAGGTTGAAAAGTCCCGAGGAGATTGCCCGGCGGCGGGAAAAAGACGTTTCTGAGATCAGAGACCAGGCATCTTTATAAGGAATGATAAGACATGAAATTAGGTGAATTGCGGCCCGCTAAGGGCGCTCAGAAAAACAGGAAAAGGGTAGGTCGGGGGCCTGGTTCGGGTCATGGTAAGACTTGTTGCCGCGGCGAAAATGGCTATAAGGCTCGGAGCGGCTCATCGGTCAGGCCTGGTTTTGAAGGCGGTCAAATGCCTTTATACCGGCGGTTGCCAAAGCGCGGTTTTACCAACATTTTTCGGGTTACCTATTCCGTGGTGAATGTCGGCGATCTGGAAGCTCGTTTTGAAAAAGGCGAGATTACCCCGCAAATTCTCAGAGACAGCGGTTTGGCCGGCAAAAAGAAAAACCCGATAAAAATCCTGGGCAATGGCGAACTGAGCAAAGCTTTTGTTGTCAGTTCCCATGCTTTCAGTAAGTCCGCTATCGAGAAAATAAAAGCGGCCGGGGGAGCTGTGAAGGTTATCACATGAGTAACATGCAGAATGTTTTTAAAGTTCCTGAACTGAAAAAACGTATATTGTTTACCTTTTTTATTATCGCTATCTATCGCTTGGGTTGTCATATTCCGACCCCCGGCGTTAACAGCGTTGCCTTGGGCGAGTTCTTCCAGAAGTCAGGCGGGACCCTGTTAGGGTTTTTTAATATGTTCAGCGGCGGCGCCCTGATGCGGGCTTCTATCTTTGCTCTGGGGATTATGCCTTACATCAGCGCGTCTATTATTCTGCAATTATTGACGGCGGTTATCCCGTCTCTGGAGAAGCTTTCCAAGGAAGGTCAGGAAGGTCAGAAAAAGATTAACCAGTATACCCGCTACGGCACGGTGGCTCTGGGTGCTATCCAGTCGTTGGGTATCAGTATCTGGCTGGAACAGTTGGCCAGTCCCTCAGGCACCACTGTGGTTATCGGTCCGGGATTTATCTTTAAGCTGATTACCGTATTCTCCTTAACCGGCGGCACTGTTTTGATTATGTGGCTGGGGGAGATGATTACCGAACGGGGGATTGGCAACGGCATCTCCTTATTGATTTTTATCGGGATTGTCGCCGGGACTCCGGGGGCGATTCTTTCCTCGGTGCGTTTAATCAGTTCCGGCGAGGTGGCTCCCCTCTTGGCGGTTTTTCTGTTAATCTTTATGGCCATTGTTCTGGCGGCCTGCGTGATGCTAGAAAGCGCTCATCGCAAGGTTCCCGTGCAGTATGCCAAACGGGTTGTCGGGCGTAAGGTGTATGGCGGTCAAAGCAGTCACCTGCCGTTGAAAGTCGATCATTCCGGGGTTATCGCCGTGATTTTCGCTTCCAGCGTGCTGATGTTTCCGGCGACGATGGCTCGTTTTGTCAAAAATGACTATATGAACACTTTCGCCAACTGGATGAGCCCCGGGGCGTTTTTGCATACCATAATCTATGTCGCCATGATCATTTTCTTTTGCTATTTTTATACGGCGATCACCTTTAATCCTGAAGATATCGCTGATAATATGAAAAAGTCGGGCGGTTTCGTTCCCGGCATCAGGCCAGGCAAGAAAACGGCTGAGTATATCAACCGTATTTTGACCAGACTTACTCTTGTGGGCGCCCTGGCGGTCTCGGTTATCGCCGTGATTCCTACTTTTTTGATGAAATTTCTGAACGTGCCCTTTTATTATGGCGGTACGTCTCTGTTGATTATTGTGGGGGTGGCGCTGGATACCGTTCGGCAGATTGAGTCCCATTTAATGATGCGTCATTATGACGGCTTTATGAAAAAAGGCCGGGTGAAAGGGCGGGGTTAATAAATTGCGTTTTGTTTTGTTGGGGCCGCCCGGTGCCGGTAAGGGAACTCAGGCTCAAATTCTGGCGAAGGATTTGGGGTTGCCTCAGATCGCTACCGGCGATATCCTCAGAGCGGCTTTAAAAGAACAGACTCCTCTTGGCAAAAAGGCCGAAAGCTATATGAATGCCGGTCAGCTTGTTCCCAATGAGGTTGTTGTTGGCATAATCGCGGAGCGGCTGAAGGGAGCTGATTGCCGGGAGGGCTTTATTCTTGACGGTTTCCCGCGTTCGGTGCCTCAGGCGGAGGCCCTGGACGAAATTTTAACTCAGTTGGGTATCAGGCTGGACGCTGTTCTGAGCATGAGTATCGACGAGAAGGCCGTGGTCGAACGACTGGCCGGACGAAGGATTTGTCGTTCTTGTCAGGCGAGTTATCATGTGGTGTTTTACCCGGCTGAACAAGAAAACGTTTGTGATAAATGCGGCGGTGAGTTGTACCAGCGGGATGATGACCGGGAAGAAACGATTCTCAACCGGCTTAAGGTCTACGCTGATTCCACCGCTCCTTTGATTGATTATTACTCGCGCAAAGGATTGTTGCAGGAAGTTGACGGTCAGGGTGAGATTTCTGACATTACCAAGGCTTTGAAGGCAGCGTTGGGAGTTGGTTGATGCTCGCCCGTTCGGGTTCGATCAGCCTTAAGTCGGCGGCAGAGATTGAGCTGATTGCCGAAAGCGGCCGCATTGTTAAGAAGACGTTGGACCTTTTATCGGGTATGATCAAGCCGGGTATCAGCACCCTTGAACTGGATCAGGCCGCCGAGGAGTGTATCAGAAGTGAGCGGGGAGAGCCGGCGTTTCTGGGGTTTCAGGGGTATCCAGCTAGCATTTGCGCGTCAATAAACGCCGAAGTTGTTAATGGAATTCCTTCGGCAAAGAAGTTGGTCAAAAACGGCGACATTGTTAGCGTTGATGTTGGCGTGAAGAAGAATGGTTTTTACGGTGATGCCGCTGTCACTGTTGGCGCCGGGCAGCTTGATGATGAAGCGGCGGCACTGATAGAAGTAACCTCGGATGTTTTGCGGGTCGCTATTCAGAAGGTGGTTGCCGGTAATCGAATCGGGGATATTTCCCAAGCGATTCAGCAGTATGTCGAGCGGCGTGGCTACAGTGTGGTGCGGGATTTTGTCGGGCACGGCATTGGTTCAAGGATGCATGAACCGCCGCAGATTCCCAATTTCGGCCTGGCGGGCCGGGGTCAGCGGCTTAAGGTTGGCATGGTCTTGGCCATTGAGCCTATGGTCAACATCGGGGGTTTTGAGGTGGAAACGCTGCCTGATAACTGGACGGTGGTGACACGGGATCGGAAACTGTCAGCTCATTTTGAGCATTCGGTGGCCGTAACCAAGGACGGGAGCCGGGTATTAACTTGTTAGGAGTTCAGATTTGGTTAAAGAGGATGCAATAGAAGTAGAAGGGACAGTGGTTGAACCGTTACCTAACGCCATGTTCAGGGTTGAACTGGATAACGGGCATAAAGTGCTGGCCCATATTTCAGGTAAAATGAAGATACATTTTATCCGTATTCTCAGAGGCGACAGAGTGAAGATAGAATTATCCCCCTATGATTTGACTCGGGGGCGGATAATCTATCGTTATAAATCATAGAGGTGTTTAATAATGAAGGTAAGAGCTTCAGTAAAAAAAATATGTAATAAGTGCCGGGTTATCAAACGCAAAGGGGTTGTCCGGGTTATCTGTGAAAATCCCAAGCATAAACAACGGCAAGGATAGAAAAGGAGTAACATCGTGGCGCGTATAGCCGGTATTGATTTACCTAGAAACAAAAGAGTTGAAATAGCTTTAACCTATATCTTTGGTATTGGTCGCTGTAAATCCGGCGTGATTATTAAAGAGGCTCAGGTAAATCCGGACATCCGTGTCAAGGATCTTACTGAAGAAGAAGTCAGCCGTATCCGCAAGATAATTGATCGGGATATAAAAGTGGAAGGCGAGTTGCGCAGTGAAATTTCCATGAATATCAAACGACTGATGGATATTGGCAGCTATCGTGGACTGCGTCATCGCCGTAAGTTGCCGGTTCGCGGGCAGCGAACCAGTACCAACGCCCGTACTTGTAAGGGGCCGAGGCGCGCGGTAGCCGGTAAAAAGAAAGCAAACAAGAAGAAATAGATAGAAGGCTCCGGGATGCGGATAATAAATAGTCCCGGGCGGAGGATGAATTAGTGGCAAAAGACACGAAGAAGAAAAAAGGCCGGGTTACCAGGAAAAAAGACCGCAGAGTCGTAAAGAATGGCGTTGCCCATATTCAGGCTACTTTCAATAACACTGTGATCACCATCACTGATCCCGGCGGCCAGGTGTTGTGCTGGGATTCAGCCGGAACCGTCGGTTTTTCCGGATCGAGGAAAAGCACTCCTTTCGCCGCTCAAAAAGCCGGCGAACAGGTTGGCAAGAAGGCAATGGAAATGGGTATGAGCAAGCTTGAGGTGCACGTGAAAGGCCCTGGTTCCGGTCGGGAAAGCGCCGTGCGTTCGTTGCAGGCGGTTGGTTTGGGAATTACCTTGATCAAAGACGTGACCCCGATACCGCATAACGGCTGTCGGCCACCTAAAAGACGACGTGTTTGATATATTAAAAGTATAGTTTAGTTACTTAGTAGGAGGAGGAAAGGTAGATTGGCCAGATATACAGAAGCTTCTTGCAAGCTTTGTCGCCGTGAAGGCGAAAAACTGTTTTTAAAGGGCAATCGTTGCGCTACTGCCAAGTGCGCTGTTGATAAGCGTCCCTATGCCCCTGGTCAGCATGGTCAAAGAAGAACCAAGCTTTCTGACTATGGCATTCACCTGAGAGAAAAGCAAAAGCTGCGGAGAACTTATGGTGTTATGGAGAAACAGTTTAAGCGGACTTTTGTTAAAGCGGACCGGATGAAGGGCGTGACCGGCGAGAATTTGCTCTGCCTGTTGGAGACCCGTTTGGATAATATTGTCTATCAGCTGGGTTTAGCTAACAGCCGGAGTCAGGCTCGGCAGATTGTAACCCATGGACATATTTTAGTTAATGGCCGCAAGGCGAATATTCCTTCGTTGAGGGTAAAAGTTGGCGATGAAATATCCGTTAAGGAAAAGAGCCGTCAAATAGCTGTTATTAAAGAATCTTTGGAGAATGTTGGCAGCCGTCCCCGCTCTGACTGGTTGAGTTTTGATGAGAACAAGTTTGCCGGTCGGGTCGAGAGACTGCCTAAACGGGATGATATCGCCACGCGTGTTGAAGAGCAGCTGGTTGTGGAATTCTATTCCAAGTAAAAACCCAAGGTAAAAACCTGAGGAGGAAAAAATAACGTATGAAAAGCGTACGTTGGAGAACCTTTGAGAAACCAAAAAGAATCAAGATCGACCCTGAAAACGCGTCTGAAACCTATGGTCGGTTTATCGCCGAGCCTTTTGAACGGGGTTACGGCGTTACCATAGGCAATACTTTAAGGAGAATCCTGCTTTCATCCTTGACCGGCGCGGCTGTTACCGCGGTTAAATTCGAAGGGGTGGCGCATGAGTATTCCACGATTGAAGGCGTGGTGGAAGATGTTCCCAACATCATACTTAATCTCAAGGGGCTGTTGATAAAAATGTATTCAACCGGGCCGGAAACCATAACTTTAAAAGTGAGCAAAAGCGGACCGGTGCTGGCTAAAGATATTAAGCATAACCAGAACGTTGAAATATTGAACAAGGATCATCATATCGCGACTCTGGCGGAAGGTTCCGAACTGGATATCGAGATGACAATCAACAGTGGACGGGGATATGTTCCCGCTGAAATGAACAAGAAAGACAGCCATCCGCTGGGGGTTATTACGATAGACGCGGACTATTCCCCGATTCGCAAGGTCAGGTATGACGTTGAGGAAACGCGGGTAGGGCAGATTACTAATTATGACCGGCTGGTTCTGGAAGTCTGGACCGACGGGACGGTTTCGCCCCAGGAGTCGATTAGTTGTTCCGCCAGGATCCTCAGGGATTATTTGTCCGTGTTTTCCGAATTTGACGAAATGGCTGAAGAGGAAGAAGAGCCGGTTATTGAGGTTAAGGAAGAGAAAAACGAGCTTCTGGATAAGCAGGTAAGCGAGTTGGAGCTTTCCGTCCGCGCCGCCAACTGTTTAAAGGCCGCCAATATTCACAGTTTGCGTGAATTGGTTGAGAAGACAGAAGTGGAAATGTTGAAATATCGTAATTTTGGCCGCAAATCTTTGAACGAGATCAAGGCTTTGGTTGAAGATATGGGGCTTTCTTTTGGCATGAAGCTTGATGAGACGGGCCAGGCGACTGGCACTACTGAAGATAATAATGAGGTTGTGGGAGAGATATAATGCGTCATCAAATAGCCGGCCGCCGTTTAAGCCGCACCAGTTCACATCGAAAAGCGTTATTCAGGAATATGGTAACCAGCTTGTTTGAATATGAGCGGATTACAACGACGGTGCCTAAGGCAAAAGAACTCCGTGGTGTCGCTGAAAAGCTGATTACAATCGCTCGCAAGGATTCTTTGTCCGCCCGGCGCAGAGTGCTGAGAACGGTTCAGAAAAAGTCCGTGTTTTACAAGTTGTTTAATGATCTGGCTCTTCGTTTTAAAGATCGTCCCGGTGGTTATACCCGAATCATCAGGATGGGAAATCGTCCCGGAGATAACGCTGAGATGGCGATCATTGAACTGGTGGAGATGAAAATAGCGGAGCCGGAGCAGAAAGAATCAACCAAGAAGAAGCCCGCTGTCAAAGCCAAAAAAGAACCGTCGAAAAAGAAAGAAGCCAAAGAGACCAAAGCTAAAACCACCGCTCCCAAGAAAACCAAGGCTCCCGCCAAAAAGACTGCGTCCGCTCCCAGGAAAACGAAAGCTAAAAAGACCGAAGAGACTTCATAAAAGAACCGGCAAGCGGCTTACCAGTTGCGTTATACTCCTGCGGATTGCGAACGGAGGTAATGGGGGGCGACAGAAGTATGGCGGTTATCGGAGCCTTTTGCGTTCAGATGTAATCCTTGTGCTACAAGGCTGACCAGAGCGTTTTACTCTCTTACCTAAGGTGCTTCCTGATTAAAGTTTTAGTGCTTGGACTATGCGCACGATAGATATGGGGGAAGGTTTGGAGAGAAGCATGCTACTTTATCCAATTCGTCTGCGGCGTAAAGTCGAGGTTTCCAAGGTACTTGTTTTGCCTTACCTGTGAACGTTAAGCGTTTTAATGCCTTCATCGGAGAGGGTGCGTTGTCCTGGATCCAAGTCTAATAATCCCTGTAATATCAACGTATGATATGGTACAATCTGGCAAATCACAATAAGGATTCGCAGTGAGTAATTCTTTGTCTGTCATTATTCCAACCTATAATGAGGCCGATAATATAGGAGCGATTGTCAAAAGCGTCTCGGTTCGGCTGGCTGAGGAAAATATTGACGGCGAGATTCTTGTCGTTGATGACGGCTCGACCGACAGGTCGGCTGAAAACGCCCGTCAAAACGGAGCTGTCGTCCTGAGCCATCCGCGCAATATGGGTTACGGAGCCGCCTTGAAAACCGGGATTAGAAAATGCGGCGGCGAAATCGTCATTTTCATGGACGCGGATGGCCAGCACAGTTGCGATGACCTGATCAGAATTTATCAGGCGTTGGCGACCCAACCGGTGCTGGACATGGTCGTGGGCGCGCGCGATACGGAATCCCAGCAGGTACTCTCAAGAGCGCCGGGGAAAAAGCTGCTTACCATGGTTGCCAATTATCTGGCCGGAACCGATATCCCCGATCTTAATTCGGGATTGCGTGCAATCCGCACCAAGTTAGCCCTTAAATATTTAGCGATATTACCCAACACGTTTTCCTTTACCACCACCATCACCCTGGCTTTTTTTAAGGATGGGCTGAACGTCGATTACCTACCGATAACCACTAAAAAACGGGTAGGCAATAAAAGCACGGTCAAGTTTTTCCGGGACGGGATGCGTACTTTACTGCTGATCGTGCGGACCATGATGCTGTTCAGTCCCCTGAGAATATTTCTGCCCATGAGCCTGGGGCTTTTTCTTTTGGCCGGCGCCGACTTCCTGTTCGAAACCCTGATTGTTAACCAAAAGATATCCATTTCGGACACTTTCATCCTGCTGTCGGTTTCCGGGATACTGATCTTTTTTTTCGGCTTGTTAGCCGACCAGTTAGCCAATATCAGAAGGGAACTTAAATGAAGGTTCTTTTTATCTATCCGCCGGCGCATAATATCATCCGGACCAACCTGCCGACCGTTGTGGAGGAAGAAAAAGGTTATTACCCGCCGCTGGGCCTGATGTACGTGGCCGCCAACCTGGAACGGGAGACTGACTTTGAGATCGAGGTTCTGGATACCCAGGTGAAGGGCCTCGACTATGAGGCCATCCGGGAATACCTGAACAAGAGCCGGCCCGATGTCGTCGGCATCCAGACCATGACCTTTACCTATATCGACGCGATCATGACGGCTCGTTTGGTTAAAGACGTGCTGCCCAAGTCTCACGTTTGCCTGGGCGGTCCCCATGTCAATATTTATCCGGAGGAGTCGCTTTCGATTGACGCTGTCGACTCGCTGGTTCTGGGAGAAGGCGAGTATACCTTTACCAGGCTGGTTAAAAGGCTTCATGCCGGCGAGTCTGTTGCCGACCTCGAAGGAGTCGCCAGCAAGGAAAACGGTAAAGTCGTCATCAACCCCTGCCGGGGATTTATTGAAGACCTGGACGCTCTGGCGCATCCGGCCCGTCATTTGACCGACTACCAGGACTATTATTCACTATTGGCGCAGCGTCAGCCGGTGACCACCATGATGACCAGTCGGGGCTGTCCCTACCGCTGCATATTTTGCGACCGTCCCCACCTGGGCTCCCGGTTTCGCTCCCGCGGCGCCCACAGCGTCGTCAGTGAAATGGAGGAATGCTTAAAACTGGGAATCCACGAGTTTTTTCTGTATGACGACACCTTCACCATCAACCGCAAACGGGTCATGGAAATCACCAACGAGGTCATTGAGAAGAAGCTCGATGTCGCCTGGGATATCCGGGCCAGGTTAAACACCGTTGACGAAGAGGTGCTGAGCAATCTGAAAAAAGCGGGCTGCAAGCGTATCCACTACGGAGTCGAGGCCGGCACTCCCGAGATATTGAAAGTGCTTCGCAAGGGGATCACCCTGGAGCAGGCTGAACGGGTATTCCGCATGACTCATAAAATGGGCTTCACCACGCTCGGCTATTTCATGATTGGCGCGCCCGGTGAGACCAGAGAGCAGATGATGGCGACCATTAATTTCGCGAAAAAGCTGAAAACTGACTTTGTTCATTTCTCGGTTCTGACGCCTTTCCCGGCGACGGAGCTTTACGCTTTGGGACTGGAAAAAGGCGTCCTGAAGAGTGATTACTGGAGGGCATTCGCCAAGAATCCCACCGCTGATTTCACTCCGGCTCTTTGGGAAGAAAATCTTGACGCTGAAGAATTGATGAACCTGCTGAAGTTGGCCTACAAGTCCTTTTACGTCCGCCCCTTTTATATCGTCCGTGAACTTCTCAAAATCAAGTCTTTCGGCGAATTGACCCGAAAAGTAAAAGCCGGTCTCAGAGTTATGCGCTTTTAAGGTGCCCGGATGAAAATTCCCGCTTGCCTGGATTCCCGATATTTTTATCTCAGTTGGCTCGCTCTGTGGCTGGTATCCCTGCTCATCCTGGGGCTAAGCGGCGTCATGGTCATCCCGGGTCTCTTCCTTTTTATCTTCCCGGGATTCATTGTTGGTGAAAGTCTTTTCGGTGGCTACAGTCTCAAAAATCCCGGTCCGCTCATTTCCTCAATTTTAATCGCTGTTTTACTCAGCGGCCTGGCCTTGCTGGTGAGCGGAAAATATGTCGGGTTTTTCCCGGCCGCGAACCTGACCACCCTTCTCATCGTTAACTTTTTGACTATGGTCAACTTCAACCTCACCCGGCCCGCTGACGACCTTTTAAGCATTGATAGTTTTCAGCCGCGGGATTACTACGTGATTTTCGGCATCTTGTCTTTCCTGATAATATTTATCCTGCCGTCGTTTATGCGGGTGGGCGGGCTGACTCCTTTTGGCTACGCTTACACTCAATGGTACAGCCTTGATTTCCTGGTCAGCAAATCCGTGGTCGCGGCTCTCAGCCATGGCGTCATCCCGCCGCCGAATCCTTATTACGTTAACTTACCGTTGCGCTATCATTACCTGTTCCATGTTTTACCGGCCTACCTGTATCAACTAACCGCCGGTTCAGTTAACCTCGAAAGCCTGATCCTCTTTTTGTATTTTCTGGCTGACTTCATTTTTCTGGTCAGCTTCTATCTGTTGATTTCCGAAAAACTAAGCGGATTCGCGGCTCGTATCGCTGTACTTATCTTATTGTTAGCGGCTAACAGCCTGGAAGGCGTCTTTTTTCTTTACCAGTTATTGGGGCGGGCTTCCCTCAGCGGCCTGATAACCAGAAATCTGGAAATGAGGTTTGTCCCCAGCCTGCTGACCCCCTATTTGCATTTACTGTATATCGTGCCGCACCTCTTTACCGCGTCTTACTTGTACCTGCTCTATCAACTTTTAACCCGGCGGAGCGGCTGGCGGAACTATTTTTTAGGCGGCTTAATCATTGGCGCCGGTAGCGGTATGAGTGTCTTTATGTCCGCGACGCTACTCTGGTTCACCCTGTTAATTATCTTGTGTGAAAAAATCAGGTCGGACAAACACGCCTGGATGGGGATCATCCTGGTGCTGCTGGGCGCGCTGTTAGTAAACAACTGGCTCAACGGCGCGTTGCTGATGTTCAAATCTCCGGATATCGCCCCGGTTGTCAGTACCTACCGGTCTTTTAAATTTGCTGAAAGCGACAAAATAAACTTCAAGCCCTCGCTTTTTGGTCTCAGTCGCTTCATTTTAACGAAACGATTTGGTTTTTGGGGGCCGCCTTTGCAGATTGCCGCCGAGGCGTTGCCGGTCCTGGTATTTCTTTTCTTCG
>JAJRWM010000246.1 GCA_024276815.1 bacterium | reverse complement strand
ATCCGGCCGGCTTGATAAACCCGGTCCGCGAAATAAGGTAAAAAAATCGCTTTAAAACCCACCACTATTAAAACCAGCAGCAAAACCGCCTGGGCAGCCAGCGAATAGTAATAATGGCTGGCCGGAAAGCTTAAATCATAGCGCCATTTTTTCAGCTTGGCCGGCAAGGATAGCCCGCCAAGCGCGACGATAAAACTGATTAAAAGATAGAAAGTCAAGGAGGAAGCGGGATTCCTTAGAGGAAAGCTGAAAAACGCGTGTCCCAGCATAGCGGTCAACCCGCTCAGACAGGCCAGCGCTAAAATCTTCGCCTGTTCTGTTCGGCCCCGAAAAACAACTTTCAATCCTAGATAATAAACAAAACCAAGCAACCCCAGAAAAACACCCAGCCCCGGCAACCCCAGTTCCGCGGCGATTTGTAAATAGTCGTTATGAGCACGCTCCAGCCGGCTGTTTCTACCGGAAAGACTCCATTCTCTCTGGTCCCGGTAAAGAGGATAAATTATTTTGAAATTACCGGCGCCAACTCCCCCCACCAGATGATCCTTGATCATCCTGATGGCGCTCCGCCAGATGAGCAGACGCCCCTGATTCGCTCCATGAGCGGGATTAACGATACTTTTCACCTGGGGAATAATTTCCCGCCGGCCGAAATCCGTGGCCAAAAAACCGCCCGCCAGGATTAGTAAAACCAACAAACCGGTTAGGACTTTAGCCCTGTTAAGCCCCCAGGCGTCTCTTTTCAAATATAAGGTGAGAATGCCCAGAAATAACAAGGAAAAGAAAAGCCCCACCCAGCCGCCCCGGCTGAAGGTCAGCAGAATATGAATATTGACCAGGAGCCAGGCCAGAGCGCAAACCACTTTGGTCAGTCGGCTTTGGTCCCAGATGATAAAGGTTAACAGCATTGGAGAGAGCATAATCAGGTACTGGGCGCTGAAATTAACATTCCCCAGCGTCGAGACCGGCTCGGCGCCGGCTTCCAGAACCACGATATCCAACCCCCGGGACTGCAAAACGCCATAACCGGCGACTAACACGCCCACCCCGAAAACGACAAACAGAGATGTTTTAAACCGGTCTAAATCCGTGAAATTATTAACAATGACCAGATAGAGCAAGACAAAATAAAAAACGTTTGCCGTGAAACCGGCCGCCTCATGCAGATTAGCAGCGTAAAGCCAGCTTAGCCAATGCAACAGCAAAAACAGGCCAAGCAAAATAGTCGCCGGGCTTCGCTCTAAAAGCAGTTCGCCCCTCTGGTTTACTTTGAGCGCCCAGATAACAACCAGAACGCTGACCAAAAGCTTGATGTAAACTGATTTTGCGAGAAAATAGATATCACTGCTTTTAAAATCCACGATCAGGGGAGTGAGTAAAAGAGCATACCAGGCCAGGGCAAAAAACAGGGCCAGGTTGTTTTTTTCAGAGGTTCGCGCGCCACCGTTCATTGTGCCAGTTGTTCCTCTAACAGCTTAACGTTGTTGATTAGCAGTTGATTGCCCGGGCTGAGAGTCAGCGCCTGTTTCCAGGCTGTCAGAGCTTTCTTTTTTCTTCCTTGCGCGTAATACAGATTGCCAAGGTATTGAAACGCGCGCATGTTTTGGGGCGCCAGCTTCAAGGCCTGAAAAAAGTTATTCTCGGCTTTGACAAAATCCTTTTTCAGGAAATAGACATAGCCCACCTGGTTATAGGCGTCCGAACGAGGCGCGGGAGGCAGTTCCGTTGTCCGGGCAACCAGATTAAAGTTGAAGAGCGCCTCGTCAAGCCGCTCCAGCTTAAGATAGACCATACCCAAGCTGAACTTGGTCATTATCAGCCCGGGGTCAAGGCTGTACACAGCTTTATATTCAACAATCGCTTTTTCCCACTCGCCGTTTTTCTCATATTCCCTGGCCTTCTCTACCTTGTCCTGGATTTCTTGCGAAGGCGGCGCGACCTTTGAGGTCAAATCCCGCGTCAAATCCGGAATTTCAGTTTTATCGTCAAGCGGCGTTTTTTGTAACACCAGGGCTTTGCTTCTCGCCTCCATTACCAGAGGCTGCTCCGGCACCAAGGACAGCGAATAGTCATACTCCATGATCGCTTCCTGGAACCGCTTCAACCTGGTATAGATATTACCCAACTGGTAACGCGTCAGGTAAAAGTTGGGGTTAAGAGAGTGACCGTATTCGTAAGAACCGGCGGCTTCCTGGTAATTTCCGGCTTTACTCTGAACGTAACCTAGCAGGAACCAGGGACGAAAATTAAAAGGATAATTCGCCACCGATTTTTGTAAACTTGTTATACTGGCCCCGATTCTCCCCGTTTTGGACTCAATTTGCCCCCTGGTAAACCAATAATCGCCGACCACGCTTTTCAACTGGAAAAAAAGGCTGAAAATACAAAGTGAATACAAGCCTATCTTAAAAAAACAGCCGAATAAATAGCGGTTGCCAACAACGAAGCCGGGTTCCTGTCCGGAAGATTTGGTCAGCAAAGCCGCCACCGTGATAAAGCCCGTCAAGGACGCCGGGTTTTGCAGAGGGAAGCTGAACAGCGAATGAACAAGAACCCCAAGCAGAGCGCCAACCAACCCCAGGTTCAGGAGATAGCCAGGATTATCAGGCTGTGACAGAGCGGTCCGGGACAGCTGAAACAAAGCGTAAATAAAATAAATAAAAGCCAGAAAACCAAGAAAACCGGTATCGGTCAGGAACTGCAAAAACTCATTATGGGCCTGGTCCACCTGAATATTTTTGGAAGTAATCGCCCGCTCGCCGCTCAAGCGATATTTTGGGTAGACCAGCTTGAAGTTCCCCGGCCCCACACCTTTAACCGGATTGTCGAACCAGATCCTGATACCGGACCGCCAGATTTGCAGACGGGTATTGTTGCCGCTACGTAAAATTCCCGGCTTCAGGATTAACAGGGAAACAAAACCAATAACCAGGAGCAGGGCGATCAAGATAATTTTATTGCGAACCCCGTCCGTAAGAAGTTTCCGCTCTGGGTTAGCAAAAAACAAATTGTAGAGGATAAAAAGGAAACTGATAACTACCGCCAGCCAGCCGCCCCGGGAATGGGTCAGAAAAAGATGGATCAGCATCAGCGCCAGGGAAATTCCGGCAAACAATCTTTTCCCAAAATCGCTCTCGCTTATTAATGTAACAAGAGCCAGAGGACAGAGAACAACCAAAAACTGCGCCGCCCAGTTAACATTGCCCAGGGTGGAAAACGGGGTATGGGGGGCGATATGCCTGACCCAGTCCAGGCCAAACTCCTGGGCGAGACCATACAAAGCGACCACCAGCCCCACGCCCAGCAACAGATTGACCGCTGGCGGGATAATCTTTTTATCAAACAGGTTGGCGACCAGAAACACCAGCAACAAAGCGTCCAGCCATTGCAGCCATAACGCCAGCCCCTCATAGGGGTTAAACGCTCCCATCAAAGAGATCGCTCCGGCGACAACCAAAGCCACCAACGGCTTAATCAGCGGAGAGAACCTGATCTCGACCGTTTCTTTTTTTAAAGCATCCCGGCCCCAAATCGCCAGCAGAGCGAGCAGGCAGACGTTGACGACAATTCTTTTCAGCGATAAATAACCGGCATCGACATGTACGGTAAAGAAAAGGCTCATCCCCGCCAGCATGGCCAGGAATAGCCACCGGCTGAACCGTTCTGATGTTATTTCCATAAGATCGCGCCCTGATTAAATTTTAAGGGAGATTGGTCGTTGATTAACCAGAATTTGTCGTCGCGAGCAAAGAGCGCGCAAAGCTGACGCGGGCCTGCTCTTTTATGGCAGGAGAGCCGCGCGTCCCGCTTACGCTCGCAATAACAAACACGCCAACTCTCCGCCCCCGCCGGCCCTGGACTGACAGGCGCAGCCTACTGAGCGGCGGCTTTCGGTTGTTTCGGTTGTTTCGCGGCGGCTTTACTGCGTTCGATATGATCTCGCGCGACCATGCTCAGCCGGCCATCGGGTTCAAGTTCCAGATATTTTTCCCAGCTTTTGACAGCCTGGTCGCTCTCGCCTTTAAGATATAAAACAACGCCCCGGTTGAAATAGGTGGTCGCGTGGTCGGGAGCGATTTCCAGACTCTTGTCAAACTGTTCGATGGCCTTATCCAGTTGTCCCAAACGCTTATAACTTGTTCCCAGATCGGTGCGCACATCGGGGTTATTGGGGTCGATTTACAGGGCCCGGGTATAATATTCCACGGCTTTCTGGTTCTGGTCCAGGTCATAATAATCATTTCCCAGCCCGATCAAAGCCTGAAGGTTCTTGGGATCGGCTTTGAGCACCTGTTCGTACTGCTGGATCCTTTGTTGATAAACCTTGGCGGTTTGGGCCTCATAATTCATATCGGCCGTTACTTCCTGGCTGACTGATGAGTTTTCCTTGCCGCAACCGGCAAAAAAGGTCAGCGATATCAGCGAGATTCCCAGAATAACAGAATATTTAAATGTTCTTCTCATGTTTTATACCTCCCTTTCCCCAATGGATATATATTATAGACCAGCCAGGGCTTTTTCCGCAACCCGGATTGTCCTATCCAAATCATCATAGCTATGAGCGACCGAAACAAAACACGCTTCAAACTGGCTGGGAGCGAGGTTAACGCCATTATCCAGCATGTTGTGAAAGTACTTCGCGTATTTTCCGGTATCGGATGTTTTGGCGCTTTCATAGTCCGTGACCGGGGTCCCGGTGAAAAAGACGGTCATGATTGAGCCAATCCTGTTAATAGTAGCCGTGACCCCGCTTTTAGCGGCGGCCTCTTGCAGCCCTTTTTCCAGATAGGCGCCTTTTTTATCCAGATCGTCATACAAACCGGAAGCCTGCAAGGCGTTGATAGTCGCGAGACCGGCGGCCATCGCCAGAGGATTGCCCGACAGAGTGCCGGCCTGATACACCGGGCCAACCGGCGAGATACACTCCATGATTTCCTTTTTCCCGCCATAGGCCCCAACCGGCAACCCGCCGCCGATAATTTTGCCCATGCAGGTCAGGTCCGGCGTGACGCCGTAATATTCCTGAGCGCCGCCCAGAGCGACCCTGAAACCACTGATTACCTCATCAAAAATAAGAACGACGCCATGCCTGGCGGTCAGTTCACGCAAGCCTTTTAAAAAATCTGCCCGCGGTAAAACAACGCCCATGTTCGCGGCCACCGGTTCCAGGATAACAGCGGCGATACTGTCGCCTTCCTTTTCCAGGACTTCGCTCACCTTTTCCAGGTTGTTATAGGGCAGCGAAACAGTGAGTTTGGCCAGTTCGGCCGGAATCCCCGGGATTCCGGGTATGCCGAAAGTCATAACACCGCTGCCGGCCTGAACCAGCAAGCTGTCAACATGTCCATGATAACAGCCGCTGAACTTGATAATCCGATCCCGCTTGGTATAGCCCCGGGCTAAACGAATCGCGCTCATAGTCGCTTCCGTACCGGAGCTGACCATGCGGACCAGTTCAATAGAAGGCACCACCTCGACAACCTTCCCGGCTAATTCCACTTCCAGTTCAGTCGGCGCCCCGAAGCTGGTGCCGTCATTGGCGACCCGGTTAACAGCCTCAATAACCGCTTGAGGCGCGTGCCCCAGAATCATCGGGCCCCAGGAGCACACGTAATCAAGATATTCCCCGCCGTCAACATCCGTGATATACGCGCCGTGGGCTTTTTTGATGAAGGGCGGCGTACCGCCAACCGAACCAAAGGCCCGCACCGGACTGTTGACGCCCCCGGGAATATATTTTTTTGCCCGCTCAAACATCAAGCTTGATTTTTCACCCATAATTTCTCCTCTATTTTACTGGTCTTGTTATTTAACCATTGTGATATTTAATTTGCGTCACTTGAGCCATTCAGCTACTTCAAGAGCGTGGTAAGTCAGGATGATATCAGCCCCGGCGCGCTTCATGCTGAGCAGAGTCTCAAGAGTCACTTTCTTCCCGTCAATCCAGCCCCTGGCGGCGGCGGCTTTAACCATGGCATATTCTCCACTGACATTATAGGCCGCGACCGGCAAGTCAAATTCACGCTTAACGTCCGCGATAATATCCATGTAAGTCAGGGCCGGCTTGACCATTACAATATCAGCCCCTTCGGAAATATCCTGTGACACCTCCCTGATGGCCTCCCGGCGATTAGCCGGATCCATCTGGTACGACCGCCGGTCGCCAAACTGGGGCGCGGAGTCAGCGGCCTCGCGAAACGGCCCGTAAAAAGCCGAACTGTATTTCGCGGCATAGGAAATGATAGGTGTGTTGGAGTAATCATTATCATCCAAAGCTTCGCGAATAGCCATGATCCGACCGTCCATCATGTCGGACGGCGCGACGATATCCGCCCCAGCCTTAACGTGGCTGACAGCGGTTTTCGCCAGAATTTCCAGGGTGGGATCATTCAATATTTCTTCACCGTCTATAATTCCGCAATGCCCGTGGCTCATATACTCACACAAGCAGACATCGGTTATTAAAATGATATCAGGCACATTCTTTTTCAAGGACTCAAGAGCTGTTTGCACAATACCATCCGCTTTGAAGGCGCCGGAAGCGCCCTCATCCTTGTCGGGCGGCAAACCAAAGAGAATAATCGCCGGGATCCCGGCGTCGCGAACCGCTTTAACCTGTTCAGTTAAAGTATCCACGCTGTAATGGAAAACACCCGGCATGGAACTGATTTCCTGTGTCACTCCGGAACCGGGAACAACAAACATCGGGTAAATCAGATCGTTCACCGAGAGCTGGGTTTCTCTGACCAGGGAACGAAGCTTCTCGTTTTGCCTAAGTCGGCGGGGACGGTAGATGGGAAAATACATGGGACCTCTCCTTAAACTAAATTATGGCTCATTACCCGGAACAAACCGGGCGCCGGGAACGGGACTTTCGCTTTCAGGCGCGCCGGAAGCCGCCGCCCCGAAATCCTTAACCGGCGGAGTTGGGCGCTGAATTACTTCCCTGACTTCCAGGGGGACTTTTTTATGCGTTCTCTTCTGATGGCACAGCAAACAGAGATTTTCCTTGGCGACTCTCAATAACTGAGCGTTCGGCGTCGCGTGCCCGCTATGACAGGTAAGACAGGTAATTTTACCCTTTTTATCCAGCGGCAGCGTACCGGGCACGGCCATGTTCTCACGCGGGTAAATATCGCTTTCGTGCTGATGTAACAGATTCTTGCTGGAGTGACAGTCAGCCGTCGAGCAGATGGCCCCATCAAAACTCTTGAGGTTAGCCGGCACTGAACCGCTATGACGCACATGACACTCCAGGCAATCGAGCTGTTCCTTTTGAAACACCTGGTAATGACTGTCGCCAAGCTTGGTATTATGACAGATATAGCACAATTTTCGCCGATCCTCTTTCAGGCGGACGGTATCATCAACCAGGACATCGTGACATTGCGCGCAAGCGACATCCTTACCCTTGGGAGCCGCGGAGTGGTATCTTACCAAGTGAGCGTTATTGCTGCCGTGCGGATCGTGACATTCAACGCAACCGGTTTTGTCCACTGGGTAAAGCTGGTGCGCCTGATAAAACTCTTCATCCTTGAAATCATGACAGTCCCGACAAAGCTCCGCCCCCACGCCAGGGTAAAAATTGGCGCTGGCGCTATTATGGCTTAAATGACAAGCCTGGCAGTTTTTCCGCTTGAAGGGTTCATGCACAAACTCGGCCTCGCTTTTCCCGGCAACCTTGGTATGACAGAAAAAGCAGGGCGCGGTTTTATACTCCAGATCAGTAAACACCTGCACCCGGTTATTACCGGTGTCAACAACATAGAACCTTTGCTCTTTATCAAAAGCAATCCGTCCCGGGTCCAGAAAATAGCCCGGCTCCGTACCAATCTCTCCCCATTTATACAGGAATTCACCATTGGTCTCAAAAACAGAGATGCCCACGGTTGTCTTATCGCCGTCAGAAATATAGAGCCGCCCCGCCGCGTCCATGGCGATACCAGCAGGATTGACGAAACTGCCGTCGGCGCTGCCGGCCATACCGAATTTTCCCAGGAACTTGCCATCAGAACTGATGGTTTGAATCCTCTTGTTGCCAGTGTCGACAACATAGTAACGCCCGGAGTCGTCGCCAATAAAAGCGGCCGGGGAATCAAAAGAGCCGTCGCTGATACCAATACCGCCAAACTGACGGTCAAACCCCTCTTTAATGCGCTGAATCAAACCATTGCCGGAATCAAGAATATTAAGCTGATCCCACTTGTCGATAAAGAGATCAAAGGGCAGGTTGAATTTACCTTCGCCTTTACCGGGACCGCCAAACTGTCCCAAAAACAACCCATTGTGATTAAATATCTGAATGCGGTGCTGCGCGATATCGGAGACATATACTTTACCGTCCTTATCAGTGGCTATCCCCCAGGGAATAGTAAACTGACCGCCTTTCATACCCGGTTCTCCCAGATAAAACTTGAATTTGCCGTTACGGTCAAAGACCTGGA
Organism: bacterium; assembly: GCA_024276815.1. Lineage (GTDB taxonomy): Bacteria > JACRDZ01 > JAJRWM01 > JAJRWM01 > JAJRWM01 > JAJRWM01. The sequence continues at coordinate 5,553 of JAJRWM010000246.1, read as the reverse complement.
CCACCGCGTTAAGGGTATCCGTAACAAAGATATCTCCGTCACGGCCAAAAGCGACCGCCGTGGGATTGTTGAACTTTAATCCGCCGGCTTCCTGGTCCCCGGTAAGAATCATGGTCGGCTGAGGAACTTCCCAGGCCGGTAGCGGAGCGGTCATCGTGAAAAGAAAGAGTAAGCAGGCGCTAAGGGGAAAAAAGGTTTTGTTTTTCATAACAAGCGGACCCTAAATCAAATGTATTTAAGATAACATCTCTTTGAGCGAGGCGTTAATTATAATAGGCCTCTATCGCCCCAACCAGACCTTCCATGGTTGAGGAGGCCGGCATGATCGAAACTTCAAGCCCCGCTTTTTCCGCCGTCTTGCGGGTAACCGGGCCGATAACGGCAATTCTTACTCCTTCAAGCAAGGTTAAATCATGATCTATCAGGGCCAGAAGACTGTTTACGGTCGAGGAACTGGTAAAGGTAACGACATCTATTTCCTTCCCGCTTAACAGCCCTTTGAGCCGACCCGCCGAGGCGCCCGCGGCAACCGTTTCATAGAGCGGAGCGACTACCACTTCGCCGCCCATTTCCCTGATCGCCCCAGGCAGTATTTCACGCGCCTTTTTCGCCCGCGGCAACAGGAACCGCTGGTTTTTAAGGTCCATTTTTCTCAGTTCCCCGATGATCCCTTCAGCCCGGTAATTGACGGGCACAAGATCAACCCTGACACCTAAAGCCGTCACCGCTTTTGCTGTCGCGCCGCCGACACAGATTATCTTCAGGCCCTTTAAATCCCTGATGTCCCTACCGGACGCCAGCAGGTATTCCCGAAAATAGTTAACGGCGTTGACGCTGGAAAAAACCAGCCAGTCAAAACTGTCAAGCTCGGTCAACGCCGAGCGTAAAACCTCAGGCCGGTTTAGCGGCCGCGTTTTAATCGTCGGCACGATAACCGGCCAGGCGCCGCGAAGCGCTAATTGGTTGGCCAGTTGACCGGCCTGCTCAGGAGAACGGGTAACCAGAACACGACAGCCGGCCAGGGGTTTTTTAGTGAACCAATCCAGTTGTTCCCGGTATTTAACCACCTCTCCGACCACAATTATACTCTGCGCTTGCTCATCAAGCCCGCCGGCTTTTTCGACAATATTCTCCAAAGTGCCGCTGACCGCGACCTGCCGGGGCAGAGTACCGTCCTGGATAATGGCTGCCGGCGTGTCTAGGGCGCGACCATTTTCGGCGAGTTTCCTGACAATGGTCGGCAAAATATCAACCCCCCGCAAAAAGACCAACGTCCTCAAGCTGTTGGCGATGTTTCCCCATTGAATGCCGGGCAGATTCTTTTGACTGATGATAAACAGGCCAACCGACGAGGAAATCCCTCTCATGGTCAAAGGCACCCCGGCGCAGGCCGGCGCCGCCAAAGCGGAAGTTACACCGCTGACAACTTCAAAAGCCACTCCCGCGCGCCGCAAACCGCTGAGTTCTTCCGGGCCGTGACAAAAAAGAAAGGGATCGCCGGCTTTTAAACGGGCGACGTTTTTGCCGGAACCGGCTTTCTCAGCCATGATCCGGACGATCTCATCTTCGCTTAAGCAGTCCGGATCTCTGCGCCTGCCGACAAAAATTATTTCACAGGCCGGCTTGGCCCAAGCAAGCGCCTGGAGATTGTTCAGGTTGTCATGAATAATTACGTCCGCCGCTTCAATGATCCGCTTACCCTTAACCGTAACCAATTCCGGATCGCCGGGGCCGACGCCGATCAGGTAAACCCGACCCTCAGCCAAAATTAATCATCCTTCCCGCTTGAACGCCGGCCGACTTCAATACCAATCTCTTTGAGAATCTCATCGCCGCCCTGTTTCTCCAGTTCCCTGGCCAAGCGTATGCCCAGTTCTTCCGCGCCCTGACGGCTCAACTCCTTGGTTTCACCGCCGGCTCGATACAACCTGATTCCCTTCAGGTCAGCGATCAAGGCCCGCATCGAAAGAGTATCATCAGTCAAGCTGGCGCTGGCGCCGATCGGCACCTGGCAACCGCCCTCCAGATAGTTCAGCAAGGCCCGCTCGGCCCAGATGCTGAGTTCGGAGTTGCGGTCATTCAGTCCCGACAACACCGCGTCAAGCTCCGGCCGGTCGGCCAGCGCTTCCACGCACACCGACCCCTGGCCCACCGCCGGCAAAGATATTTCCGGAGGCAGGTACTGGGTTATTTTATCTTCCCAGCCGAGCCGTTTTACGCCGGCGGCGGCGAGAATGATTGCGTCATATTCACCCTCTTCAAGCTTACGGAACCTGGTATTGATATTGCCGCGAAGATCTTTTATCCGTAAATCAGGGCGGAAATGCAGAAGCTGGGAGATACGCCTTAGCGAACTGGTGCCGACCACGGAATTAGGCGGCAGTTCCTCAACGCCGGCATAACGGACTGAAAGAAAAACGTCACGGGAATCTTCCCGTTCGCAGATCGCGCCGACACAAAGACCGGGCGGCATTTTGGTCGGCATGTCTTTCATGCTGTGGACAGCGATATCGACTTCCTTGCGAAGCAAGGCTTCCTCAAGTTCTTTGGTGAAGAGTCCCTTGTCCCCGACCTTGGCCAGCGGGACATCCAGGATTTTATCACCCTTGGTGCTCATTTTATTCAAGGTGGTTTCGTAGCCCATCTCCCGGATCCGGCCCGCGACCCATTCCGCCTGCCATAAGGCCAGCGCGCTTTTACGGGTGCCGATGATTATCGTTTTTTTCCGCGTCATAAATAATTCTCACTTTTCCTGATGATCTATTTTTAGGTTAAACAGCTTGCCCAGCGCTTCAACATAAGCGTAACCATTGCTGTGTTCCGCCTGCTTTTTGAGTTCCGTCACCGGGTCATGCAGTATTTTATTGATGATGGACTTGGTCAGGATTTCCACCTGTTCCCGAAGTTCCGGAGGCAGCTTGGCCAGACTGGAACTGGAGCGGGCGATTTCGCTTTCCCTGATATTGTCCAGTTTCCGACGCAGAGAAATAATAGCCGGAACCATATCAAGAGAGCTGTACCAGCCCAGGAAGGCTTTCAGATGTTTGTGGATAATAGCCTCCACCAGGGGAATTTCTTTTTCTCTTTCCTTGATGTTCGCGGCGACCACCATCTGCAGGTCGTCAATATCGTAAAGATACGCGTTATCCAGAGAATTGACCTCGGCTTCAATGTCCCGCGGCACCGCGATATCGATAAAGAAAACGGGGCGATTCATGCGGCGCTGAAGAACGGGGGCGACTTCCGCTTTGGAGATCACGCAGTTCTTGGCTCCGGTCGAACTGATGACGATGTCGGCCTCGACCATTTTTTCGTACATCTTCTCAAAAGGTACGGGCGTGCCATGGAACTGTTCGGCCAGTTCCTCGGCTTTACTGAAGGTACGGTTGGTGACCAGCACATGACTGACGCCGTTGGAAACCAGATGGCGGGCGGTAAGCTCGCCCATTTCGCCGGCGCCGACAATCATCACCGTTTTCCCCTCGACATCGCCAAAAATCTTCTTGGCCAGTTCAACCGCGGCGAAGCTGATGCTGACAGCGTTTTTACCAATCTGGGTCTCGCTCCTGACTTCTTTGCCGACCTGGCTGGCGTATTTAAAAAGAGTGTTAAAAATGCTCCTGGTCGTCCCACTCTCAAAAGCGAAATTATAAGCGTCCTTGAGCTGGCCAAAAATTTGAGGCTCGCCGACGATCATGGAATCCAGGCTGGCTACAACCCGGAAAACATGATTAACCGCGTCCCGGCCGTGATAGGTATACAAATGGTCTTCCAGGTCGCTTGTTTTTTTGCCATTATAGTGAGCCATGAAAGTCTTGACCGAGTGGATACCTTTTTCAGGCTCATCGACAACCGCGTACACCTCAACCCGGTTGCAGGTTGAAAGGATAACGCACTCTTTGATGTGCTTATACTTTGACAAAGTCTTTAAGGCGTCTCTGACCACCGCTTCGGGAAAAGAGATAGTCTCTCTTATCGCCACCGGAGCGGTTTTGTGATTCAGTCCTACCGCAACTATTTGCATTTTATCTACTTCTTCCAAAATTTACTGGCCAGGGAGTTTTTACAGAAAACCGTGCAGTCCCCCGCCAAAAACATTAACTCCCAAATAGGTAAAGATAATCGTGAGAAAGCCCAACAGCGACCAATAGGCCGCTTTTTTGCCCCGCCAACCGGAAACCGACCGTCCGTGAACCTGGGTCGCGTAAATAATCCAGCTGATTAATGACCAGGTCTGCTTAGGCTCCCACTCCCAATATGATCCCCAGGCTTTCAGGCTCCAGAAGGTGCCAATGATTATGGTTATTGTCAACAGAGAAAAACCGATGGAAATCAAACGATAACTCAAAGCGTCCAGAACCTCCAGAGAAGGCAGCCGATAATAAAAAGCGTGGGGCCGCTTGCTTTTTATCTGTTTTTCCAGTATCAAATACATAACGCTGAGCGCCGCGGACATGGCGAAGCTGGAATAAGCGAAAAAACTCAGGGGAACATGGACCTTGAACCAGGCGCTCTGCAACAGCGGATTAAGCGGCCTGATCTCGCTGGGCAGAAGCATAGCGTAAAAAATGGCCGCGAAAGCGATCGGTATCACGAAAGCGCCCAGCGAGTGAATATCGTAACGGTACTCCAGCAACAGGTATAAAACAACAATTGACCAGGCGAAAAATGACAGCGATTCGTAAAAATTGGTGATCGGCAGATAGCCGGCTTCGTACCAGCGGATAAGCAAGGTCGCAGTATGAACAGCCAGTCCTGCGTACGTCAGCCTGGTCGCGTAACGTCCCCACCGGATCTCATTGGTTTTCAGAGCGATCAGGTAGAACGCCGTACCGAGAGCGTAGACAATCAAAACACCTAACATAAGAGACAGATGAAGATGAAACACAGCGCCACTCCCTCATAACAACTCGCAACCGTTTTTACCAACAAGCAAGCGAAAGCCCTTAAATGTTCCAGGTATTATACCAGAAACAGAACCGGGATTGAAGGCTTTAGCGATATTTGGAGTGCGAACCTTACAAGCGGGAAACTTTCATCACAGGTAACGATAATAAAGATAAATCATTGCTCCAACCAAACCCAGAGAACATAAATTCATCACAATTATGACCAGGTCATCCAGAAGAAGACCATAAATCAACCAACAAAATATGCCGGCGAACAAAACCCAGAACATGGCGATGCTGACGTCTTTGACGCTTTTCGTGCGAACCGCTTTGATGATTTGAGGCAACAGGCTGAGATTGGTTAAAGCGCCCCCCAGCAAACCTATGTAGGCGGCATCGATTTCAAAAGTCATATAAAAGAGATTATAATCTTTTTCGCTGAATTTTACAAATGACCCTGGGCGCTGATTAAAACCTTCGAGACAATTCCGACCAAAAAGCGAAAAACCTTGGGGACAAAGAACAACGCCCTGGCTGTAAATACCTATCTGCCCTGGTAAATATTGAGAGCGTTTTGGTTGACAATAACTCGTCATTGTTTAGTTTACAGATGGAATAACTTGTGATAGCATAGTATTAATCAGTATAGTTTGTGTCGGTTTGT
>JAJRWM010000032.1 GCA_024276815.1 bacterium | reverse complement strand
TATTTATAACGTCTGCGGATTTTGACCAGCGTCGCCCCGATATCATCGCCTCTGAGGTTAGCGTCTTCGAGTTCATCCGCGATCACGACCACACTGCTTTCGTCAAGCTTCTGCCCCAGCGCCAGCTCAATAATTTCTTTTTTCACCTCTTCATCCAGGACAACCCCGTCGCCCAACCGGGAACAGATTTCCATCATGGTCCGGAATTCGACCCCGGCGCATTCGGTCAGCGTAAACGTTTGCCTTAACAAACCCTCGTCAATATCCCGGCTTTCAAGCAGTTTGGCCAGGTCCTCAACGTCCCGCTCCTCGGAATCAACGTACAAGCCGCAATTACCGGCGTCGTCAACAATGCTTTTAGCTTGTTTGAGAAATTCTTTTTTACGGACCAGAACATCATATATTTTCCAGTAATCAGCCCGTTTGGCCAAGCCTTCGCGCACTTTGTTAAGCAAAGGGCGCATTGGCAGGCCCTCGGCCTCGGCGTCCAGCAGGATATGAATTATCTGTTCCGAATCATGCTCCTCAAACTGCTCCTGGTTGTTTTGGGCGTTGATCGAATCAATAACGTCCTGCACTTCCTGGCCCCAGCCGCTAAAGCTCCAGCAGAAAGCGATCATCAACAGGGAAACCATTATTATCTTTTTCATCTCAGTCTCCTACAACTCCAAAACGCTGTTCTGGCCGCCAAACCCGTCATCCCGCAATTTGCCGGCATTAGGATCGGCAACCCATATTTTATCATTTATCACGTACATATAGTCATAAATTCCCGGCTTTAATTCCAGGTTCAGCACCCAGGCGTCCGTTTTTTTATCATATTCCATCTTGTTTTTGCCCGGGTCCCAGCCGTTAAAATCACCAACCACGGCTACTGAATGAGTTGACGATTCCCGGGCGTCAGGGACATCCAGCACGAATTTCACCGGCTGCAAGACAGTTCGTTCACCCGCTGGTTTAGGTTGTCCGGCAAAATTATTCTGAACGCTGTTCCGGCTCATAAAAACGTAGAAATTAACGTTCAGGGCAAGCAACAGCACAACAATCACCGCCAGGCCGGAGTTAAAAAACAACCGCTGGTTTTCCTGAAAAAGGGAGAAGACCGGTGTTTCCGCTTCTTTGTGGTAGCCGGAGACCTTGTTCTGCACTTTTCTCACGAGAGACATGTCCGGCGTAAAGGGAGGCAGGCTTCTTAAATCATGGTCAAAAGCTTCCTCAAAAGCGGTCTTTCTTTTACAGACCTTACCCCCGGAAATATGATTTATGAAAAGCTCCCGTTCTTCCGGGGATAACTCGCCGCTTAAATAATCATCCATTAACCCGCCAATTTCCTTGCAACTAAACATCATTCGTCCCGCCTCTTTCACCCTTAATATATTCCCGCATCAAACGCCGTCCCCGATGGATCTGCGTCTTAACGGTCCCCAAAGGTAACTTCACGATTTCCGCAATCTCCTGGTACGGCATATCCTCCAGGTACCTGAGAATTATCACCGCCCGATACTTGTCCGGCAACGACTGAACGGCCGCGTTGATGAGCGACATATCGCTACGCCGCTCCAGCAGAACATCGGGAGCCATATCGGTGTCGGCGATCTGCCAGGTCAGCTTGTTATCGTCGCTTAACGGTTCGTTGATCGAGAACACAAAGTAGCGACGCTTTTTCTTCAGCCGGTTTCGACAGATATTCAGAGTCACCGTGTACAACCAGGTAAAAAAACTGTACTTTAACTTGTACTTGTCAAGAGACTTATACGCTTTAAAGAAAGCCTCCTGAAAAGCGTCCTCCGCTTCTTCCTCGCTCTGCAACATGCGGTAGGCGAGATTATAAACCGGCACCTTGTATTTATCCACCAGTTTACAAAAAGCGTTATTATCGCCCCGCAAACATTCCCGCACCAGCAACACGTCATCATCATGATCAGCCATTAAATTTCTCTACCTATCCCAGTATACAAATTAACATCGGATTGGTTTCGTTTCTTGATTAGAAGAAGCTGATAATTTATTATACCCTGAACGCCGATACTGTCAACAGACCGCCCGCGCCAACGCGCCAAATACCAGCGACGAATAAACGCTTTAACTTCAGCAGGCTTTCATCATATAATAGCGGTAGTGGAATAAATTATCAACCTTGATGGGAGAATCAAATTGACGCGCAAAGTATCTGTTTCCATTCTGGCTTTCATCTTGCTGGCCGGTTTAACGCTGTCTGTTTCAGCTAATGATGTGACCAAAAAAATCGGCTTTGGCGGCGATCTCAACCTCTGGCCGACCGGCGGCGGTTCACTATTTTTGTTGGGACTCAACGGGACTTATGGTTTCAATCCCAATGTCCAGGGCGAACTGGCGATTGATCTGCACAGCTCGGCCCGCTCTTTTTGGGGCCAGCGCTCCATTCTCTCAATCTATCCCATCTGGCTCAGCGGCAAATATGTTTTTCAGCCCCCGGAGCGGCTCAATCCCTATATCCTGGGCGGACTGTTCTTCATCGCCGGCAACATTTACTCCACCGGAAAAACTTTTCGTTATTATGGCCAGGCGCGCACCGGTCTTCACCTGGGCGGCGGGGTGGATTATTTCCTCGATGACCGCTTAGCCCTTAACGGTGATTTGAGGATGCCGGTCGGCGCTCCCGGTTTCGGCGGAGTAAAATTAAGCGTGGGCGCGAAATATTTCTTTGAGACGCGCTGAAGAGCTGACAAGCCATGTTAACGGCTCCCGGCGGCGGAGCGGCGCTGACCGTAAGGTGGTTCCATGCGCAATAAAATAATTGTTCTGATCCTGAGCTTCGTCCTGCTGGCGTTGCCGGCCGTCCTGCGGCCCAAAACGCCGAAACAGCGGCAGGGGTTACGGCTACTGTACCTTTCAGCCTTTCTGGTATTGATAATAATCGGTATGTACCATTCCGAATACAAAGACATCTACGTTAACGCCATAACTCTCTGCTTAAGCTGTATCGGGATCAAGTAACAATGTAAAAACTCAAACAGTGGCTGTATGAACGGACCTTCTACCAGATTATAACCACCATTTTTGTCAACAGTTACTACCTGCCGTTCATGAAATGCTTTACTTTTCCCGTACTTAACTGTTATTCCTGCCCTCTGGCCGTAGTCGCCTGTCCCATCGGCACCCTGCAATTCTTTTTCACGACCGGGAATGTCCCCTATCTGACCCTGGGGATTATCGGCGTAACCGGCGTCATGGTGGGTCGTATGACCTGCGGCTGGCTCTGCCCGTTCGGTTTTCTGCAGGACCTGCTGCACAAGATTTCACCTTTCAGGAGCCGGCGTATCAGCCGCAAGTGGGGCTACCTGCGCTACGTTTTCCTCGGCCTGACCGTCATCATCCTGCCCCTCTTCTGGCTGGATCAGTTCGGGCTGGGCGAACGGATTTTTTGCCAGCTCTGCCCGGCCGGAACGCTGGAAGCCGGCATCCCCCAGTTGCTGCTCGACGCCGGACTGAGACCGCTGGCCGGCATGTTCTTCATTTTTAAAGTCATTCTTCTGGTTCTGACAGTTTTGCTGGTCCTGATGGTCAGTCGGGGCTTCTGCCGGCTGATCTGCCCGCTCGGAGCCATGCTGGGCGTCTTCAACCGTTTTAGCGGCCTGAAAATCGAAGTGGATAAAAGTAAATGTAATAAATGCCGGGTCTGCTTTGACAAATGCCCCGTCGACCTCAATATCTACGAAGCCGAAGGTTCGCCCGCCTGCATCAACTGTCTCGAATGCACAAGTTGCCCCCATGTAAACTATAAATTCAAGATACTATAGAGGGTTTATGGGCGCCATGAGCCGCTTTGATAAAAAACTCATGGTGAAATACCGGTCAATTTGGTATAATCCCTTTTGATTTGACTGGTCGCGGAAAAAAACCGCGATTATTTTTTTATCTCCGGAGAGGTGTCCGAGCTGGCCGAAGGAGCACGACTGGAAATCGTGTAGACGGGAAACTGTCTCGAGGGTTCGAATCCCTCCCTCTCCGCCAGGGATCTTCGATCCCGCTGAATTCCGCTTCGCAAACCTGCGGTTTGAGGATAGATCGCTTTGCTACTTTTGATTCCGCCTCGTAAAGATACTCGGCGGGGTGTTAGATAGCGCTAAGCGAGCGCTGTTGCGAGCGGAGACTTTTGGCTGCCTTCTTATCGATGGTTTGCTGGATTCAAACGGATGAAAAACGTAAAGAAGAGATGCGGATGGGTAACTGACGATCCCCTGTATATTGAATACCACGACCGGGAATGGGGAGTTCCCTGCTTTGATGACCGTAAACTGTTTGAGCTTCTGATACTGGAAGGCGCACAGGCCGGCCTTAGCTGGATCACGGTATTAAAAAAGCGGGAGCATTACCGGCGGACATTCGATAATTTTGACGCCGGAAAAATCGCTGAATATGACCATGAAAAAGTCGCTGAACTTCTGAGCGACCAAGGTATTATTCGAAATAAATTGAAGCTGGCCGCCGCCATCCAAAACGCTGAAGCTTTTCTGAGGGTCGAAGAAGAATATGGCTCCTTCGCAACCTATATCTGGCAATTTGTCGGCGGGAAGCCAATTAACAATACCTGGAAAAAATCGGCTGAAATACCAACTAAAACCAGGGAATCGGGAGCTATGAGTAAGGACCTCTTAAAGCGGGGCTTCAAGTTTGTCGGTCCAACTATCTGTTACGCTTACATGCAGGCCGCCGGGCTGGTCAACGATCACCTGATTGATTGTTTCCGCTATCACGAAGTCGATAAAAAATAAAAAAGCAACCGCTGTTTATGTATAATACTTGACACACGACACGGAGAGGTGGCTGAGTGGTCGAAGGCGGTAGACTCGAAATCTATTGTATGGGCGACTGTACCGTGGGTTCAAATCCCACCCTCTCCGCCAGGTATCTTCGATCTGGCTAAACTTTCCTTGTCGCAACCGGACAAAACCGCGGCCCGCTTCTCCTCCGCCAGAGCGCACTTCTGTCAGACGTAAGGCAAAAACAAGAACCTTGGAACCCCCTTTTCAACTTCGTTAAAAAACAGCTCGCCGGTAGACAGCGAAAAAACCGCTGCCTTGGCACCCCCTCACAAAAACTTTCACTTACCTCCCGGTTCAAAACTGACATTTGATCGTAAAACGCTTTAGAACAAAATTTACCCTTGATTGCCTTTCGCTTTAAAACGTCGGGACGAAGAAAATTCTTAACAACTAATTTACCGTCTCGTAACAATTCCGAAACATAGATTTATTATAATCCCCTGTATAAAAATCATTTTGAGAGGAGTAACAATGATCAACTCTGGCGACACAACCTGGGTCATGATCTCCGCGGCGCTGGTAATGCTGATGACCCCGGGGCTGGCCTTTTTCTATGGCGGCATGGTGAGACGCAAGAATATTCTGGGTATTTTAATGCAGTGCTTCATCGTCCTGTGCCTGCTTAACGTCCACTGGGTTCTGGTTGGTTACAGCCTGGCCTTCGGACCGGGCAAGGGTTTTTGGGGCGGCTTTGCCTGGATTGGTCTCAACGGTGTGGGGCTTGAGCCTTTCGCCGCCTACGCTCCCACTATTCCACATCAGGCTTTCATGGTTTTCCAGGGCATGTTCGCTGTCATTACCCCGGCTCTGATCATCGGGGCTTTCGCCGAGAGGATGAAATTTTCTTCCTTCCTGGTTTTCACCCTGCTGTGGGCCACCTTTGTTTACGATCCCATCTGCCATTGGGTCTGGGGGATAGACGGCTGGCTTAAAACTCTGGGAGCGCTTGATTTTGCCGGCGGCAACGTGGTTCACATCAGCGCCGGGATTGCCGCTCTGGTTTGTACTCTTATGATAGGGAAACGGAAAGGTCTTAATGGCCATTCGCCGTCGCCGCATAATTTACCCTATGTCGTGCTGGGCACCGGTCTGCTATGGTTCGGCTGGTTCGGCTTTAACGCCGGCAGCGCCCTGGGAGCCAACGCTATCGCGGTTAACGCCTTTGTGACAACCAACACCTCCGCGGCCATGGCGGGGTTATGCTGGGCCATGATAGAATGGACCTTCGACGGCAAACCGACCATGCTGGGCACTGTCAGCGGGATTGTGGCCGGCCTGGTGGCGATAACTCCGGCGGCCGGTTTTGTCAGCGTTCTTTCAGCCCTGGCGATCGGCGGCAGTTCAGCCATAATCTGTTACCTGTCGGTGAGTGTGATGAAGCCCTGGTTTGGCTATGACGATTCACTGGACGCCTTTGGGGTACATGGGGTTGGCGGAATGTGGGGAGCGCTCATGACCGGTTTGTTCGCTTCCACCGCGATTAATCCCGATGGCGCCAACGGCTTGTTTTACGGCAACCCCAAGCTTCTCTACATCCAGTTTCTTTCCGTCGCCGCGACAGTCGCCTATGCCCTGGTAGCGACCTTTATTATTTACAAAGCGGTTGACCTGGTCCTGGGCATGAGGGTTAGCGAGGAAGACGAACAAATAGGCCTGGATCTCACCCAGCATCACGAGCAGGCCCTGACCATAGTTGAATAAGGAGAGACTAGCGTGAAACTCGTTATCGCGATTATCCAACCCTTCAAGTTGGAAGAAGTGAAAGAAGAGCTTTACAAAGTTGAGGTCAACCTGATGACCGTAAGCGAGGTCCTGGGACACGGTCGCCAGAAGGGCGTTACCGAGATCTACCGCGGACACAAGGAGACGGGAAACCTGTTGCGGAAAATCCGCCTGGAGATTGCCGTCAACAAGGAATTTGTCGAGCCGACCATTGAGGCGATCACCAAGGGAGCCAATACAGGTAATATCGGCGACGGCAAGATTTTCGTCCTGGATCTCAGTGAATGCGTTCGCATCAGGACCGGAGAGCGCGGTAAAACCGCTATCGGTTAAGACCCTAAGTAAATTAAAAGCTTCTAAACGGCGGGCGGGGGAACAAGAACAAAAAGCTCCCCCGCCATGACGCCCCCTCCAGATTATCATACGAATCATGCAACAATTAAAAACCCAAATAAACGTACCGCCCCCAAAGAGCTGGAGCTCGCTCCGGACGCGTTACCTGCTGCCTTTTGGTGTTGGAGTTCCCCCGAAAAAGCGAGTTGGTTAACTGTAACTATATGTAAGGCATGGTTTTTCAAGGCAGGTGGAAGTGGAACAGGGGAAACCTTGGGAGACACCCTTTTTATAAAAAGGGATTTCTCCCAAACCCTCTTCCCCAAAATTTTAATTGTTGCCAGCCTGCAATAAATACAGATATTATTAACTTTTAAAGTTTTTAGTGCTTGAACGACACGCACGGCTCGCCTGGAAAGGGGCGTGGGGAAGAAACCTTTTAAGACAAGAGGTTTGCCCCACAAAATTTCCGGGGGAACTCCAATT